>JAILRC010000088.1 GCA_024698485.1 Lachnospiraceae bacterium
CATTCTTAGCAATTGCCGGGTCCTGTTAACGATCATTTGTCGTCAGCATGTCAAGAGCAGCCAAAAGCCCATCGGTGCATAGGCCCAGTCCGCAGTCAATGACCTTCTCTGCGTTTTCAAGTCTCACATCGCCCTTTTTAAGATCGGGAACGGAAATAAAGTTAAGACTGAGCTTTCCTTTGTACCTGTCAACGATCTCTCCGATCCTGGGAGAAAGCCTGTCATAATCATCTTTCGACAGTTTTACGTCAAATGAATTGTCTCTGGGATAATGATTTACCGCAGATTCTATGAGATACTCCAAAACTTCGATATGATTGTCGTAGGCTATGCCCGTGATCTTTCGAACATATTCCTTTAAAATTTCAACAAAAGCAGGTTCAAGTTCAGAAACCTGCCTTTCATAATCTTCCCTTAAAGCGATCCTTTCCTGTTCGATAGCGGAAAGCGCCGCCTCTTTTTCTTCATTCGCCCTCTTCATCCCGTCTTCATACCCCTGGGATGAAGCAAGGGTGATAATTCCGGCCTTGGCTGCTTCGCCTTCGGCATTTCCTTTTTCAATGGCTTCGGCAATAATGGTTTCAGCCTTGGCATTTGCAAGATTCAAGATCTCTTCGGCCTTTTGATCTATCTCGGCCCTAAGGGCGATCTCGGTCTCGTTCTTAATATTGTCTGTGACTTCCGCTCTTACCTGTTTCTTGAACTCTTCGATCTCTTCGGCAGTCATTATCTGCTTGTCTTCGGGGAAATCTTCGATCTCCTCGCCGCCGATACCTTCCTTGAATTCCTCTTCTCCCGGATAAACCTCATCGGGAAATTGCTGATGGAACAGTTCTTTCACATTATCTTGGATCTTTTCTTCCATTTTTGTGAAATCAAGCTTCTTTAAAGTCTTGGTGTCATAGGAAATGGAATATCCTTTGATCATATTATTAGACAACGAGCTCGTCACCTCCGCCTCTTGCTATGATGATCTCTCCGGAGTCCTCAAGCTTTCTGATGATGTTGACTATCTTCTGCTGTGCTTCTTCAACGTCCTTCATACGAACAGGACCCATGAATTCCATATCTTCCTTGATCATAGTAGCAAGACGCTTGGACATATTGTTGAAGATTGCAGCCTGAACGTCTTCGTTGGCATTCTTAAGAGCAACGGCGATCTCGTTGTTGTCAACTTCATGCAACACACGCTGGATGGAGCGATCGTCCAGAGTAAGGATGTCTTCGAATACGAACATCTTCTTTCTGATCTCGTCCGCAAGTTCGGGCTCGTCGATCTCCAATGTTTCCATGATGTGCTTTTCTGTACCGCGGTCTACGGTGTTCAGGATGTCTACAACGGCATCCACGCCACCGGCGATGGTGAAGTCCTGATTTACCAGGTTTGCAAGTTTTCTTTCCAAAACGTTTTCCACCTCTTTGATGACATCAGGTGAAGTTCTGTCCATCTGTGCAATTCTCTTTGCTACGTCAGGTTGCTTGTCCTGAGGTAAAGCGGCAACAATGGCAGCTGCCTGAGAAGTCGAAAGGTAAGACAGGATCAATGCTATGGTCTGAGGATGCTCGTCCTGAATGAAGTTCAGGAGCTGTGTGGCATCCGTCTTTCTTACGAATTCGAAAGGACGAACCTGAAGGCTTGCGGTGAGCTTTCCGATAACTTCCACAGCCTTGTCTCCGCCCAATGCTTTTTCCAGAAGGCTCTTTGCATAGTCGATACCGCCTTCGGAAATGTATTGCTGAGCAAGACACACTTCATAGAATTCATCAAGCACTTCCTCTTTCAGGGACTGGTTGATGCTTCTTGTATTTGCTATCTCAAGAGTGAGCTGCTCGATCTCTTCTTCCTTGAGAAATTTGAAAACATTGGCGGATTTATCGGGTCCCAAAGTGATCAGAAGGATCGCCGCTTTCTGCAGACCGCTCAATTCACTTATCTTCGGTGATGATGTTGCCATAGATATGCCTTTCCGTTTCAGTAAGTATAGCCCGACTCAGCCGGGGCAGGCTTAGTAAAAAACGTGATTACATCCAGTCTTCGTTCAGCCAGTTTCGGAGCAGAGCCGCAACTGCTTCGGGATTCTCGTCGAAGAACTTCTCTATCATCTTTCTGGTCTCGGATTCCTCGCTGAATTCTACATCCTCCAGGCTCTGATTCTCCTTTGTGGTAGCCAAAAGCTGTTCAATGGACAATTCAGGCTCAACCTCCGTGATCTCAACAGGTCTCATTCCTCTGAAGATCACTACAAGAAGGATGAGAAGCAAAAGAACCGCAAGGGCGATCTGTACCACCAGCGTCACATCGATGTCTCTTGCCTGATCGTCAACGAACTGGTAAACATCATAGGTGATGAGGGTAACCCTGTCTTCATCGATACCTGTTGCATAGGAAACTATCTTCACAAGAGCATCGGGAGTTTCCGTAAGGACGGGTTCCCTGTGCTCAAGGGTATATCTTTCATAGGTCATGTCATCGTTAAGCTCTCCCAAAAGTTCCAGATCGGACTTGGTGCGCTTGATGACTCTTCTTGCCGTAACAGCAATGGTGGTCTTGTCGGTGATGGTACCGGAATCATAAAGAGTCTCGGTAATGCTCACGCTGGGTTTATAGTAAGAATCCTGCTGAAAGGTTTCGGAATTTCCGGAACTGCCGGGGGCGATGTAATAGTCCACCTCGTCATTGGAGTCCGTGCCGGGCACATCTCCGTCCTGACTTTTGTTTTCGGAAGAACGCTCATGATACTCATAAAGAACACCTCTGTCCTCTCCGTTAAGAGGAAGGTATTCTTCAACTCTCTTGCTCACCTGATCCCAGTTGATGTCAGGATAGGAATTGACCTCAACTTCAGCAAAGCCGTTCATGATGAGAGCTCCGGTAACAAGATCTGAGTACTCCTTTTGGAGCCTGTTTATCATAGCATGTTTGTCGCTGATATCAAGGGTGTCCACATCGGGATTTGAACCGTCAAAAAGCACTTCTCCCTTGTGATCCACGATGGTGATGTCGTCGGTGTTCTTGTTTCCGAGACCTTTTGCAACAATGGCCGCAATACCTGCAACCTTCTTTTTGTCAAATCTGCTGTTATAGGAGATCTTAACAGCCGCAGGAACACTCTGGTTTGCGGCAATAACGGAATTGGTCGTATCTTTGGGTATGTAATTGATGGAAGCGTCCGTAATACCTTCGATCATCATGATGTTCTTTTTGATCTCGGATTCGCTTCTTAAGAACTTTTTTGTAAGTCTTTCGTCATTTGTCGTGGTAAGTGAATTATCAAGCAGTTTATTAATGTCAAAATCATCATCGCCGATGTCTGCATTGTAAACTGTGGTAACAGCTTCAACGTAGTAATCCCTGTCTACCAGAACCGTTGTTCCGTCGGAATCAAGTTTGGAAGCATAGCCCGCCTCTTTAAGAGTGGTAACTGCGCGGCTGGCCGTCTCGGTGGAACCGAAATTGTAAAGGGCCGTATAACGTGTCCTTCCAAGGAACAGGATCAGCGCCGTAATAATAAGGACAACGCCGGCAAAAATACCGATGATGATGGTCTTTTGCTTCGTAGTCCATTTATTCCAATATTCCAAAGCCTTTTTCTGTATGTTTTTTAACTGTTCCGGCATACCAAAAACCTCTGTCTAAACTTTTTAGAACTGTAACGCCATTATTTCTTTATAGGCATCCAGCACGGCATTTCTGACCGCAACTGTATATTGCAGGGACACATTTGCCTTGGTCTGGGCAACCAAAAGATCGGAAATACTGTCGTTCATACCCAGCATATATGCCAGTTCGGCTTCTTCTGCCGCATTGGTGTATTCCTCGGTCTCCTTGAGCATTCCCTTTGCCGATTCGAGAAGCGAATCAAAGCTTGAAATGTTGCTCTTCCCCGTTTCTCTAACTTTAGCAGTTCCTTTGAGAACATTTCCCACAGGAGAAACAGCGGAAATGCTCCCCCATGATGCAAGATCAACAGCCATAGATTACCTCCGTCAGCCTCCGATATCCAGTGCCTTAAGAAGCATATTTTTGGTAGCGTTAAACGCAGTAACGTTTGCTTCGTAAGAGCGGTTGGCATCGATAAGGTTTGTCATTTCCGTAACAGTGTCCACGTTGGGATAGGTAACATATCCTTCCTCATCCGCATCGGGATGATTGGGATCGTATACCTTTTTCATGGCGGTAACGTGATCCTCCACGATCTTATCGATCTTTACTCCCGTACCTACGTTCTTTTTATAACCCACACCTGTCTGGGCTGAAGTCAGAGCTTTGTCAAAATTGGTGTTGTCCTGGGATCTCTCCTTGAAAACAACAGTCTGACGCACATAAGGTTTGTTGTCGTCCGTTCTTGTGGTATTGACATTGGCGATATTCTGAGCAATAAGATCCATGCGGGTCCTTTGAGCCGTCATACCGCTTGCCGATACATTAAGTGTTGACATGACTGACATATTCTTCACCTCCGATTCTTAAATGCTTAAGTGTGTCCATAACTATTTCTGAAGTACCATCTTCAAACGGTCAAATTCCTGATTGATGGCATTGAGATAGGCATAATACTTGATCTGATTGTCTGCAAGATAGGCGTTCTCAAGGTCGATGTCCACATTGTTCCCGTCATATCTGTAGCTCAATTCTTCATAGTCTGTGTAGATGGGTGCATTAAGAGAAGCAAGATTGATGTTCCCTACCTTCTTGTCCATATTCTTGGTCCCTGTCTGAGTGAGAGCCTCCTTAAGGACCGATTCAAAATCCATATCCGATCTCTTGAAATCGGGTGTATCAACATTTGCGATATTGTTCGCAATGATCTCGTTCTTTGTCCAGCTGGCTGAAGCAGCTTTGTTCAGGATGTTGATGTAGTTATACGCATCTGATGTGATCATGCATTCTCCTTTCCGTCCGGGGAACCTGTTTATCCCCCGATTTTGCCGAAAATTCCTTGTAATATTATATCTTATTTTGAAAAAAACACAAGATGTGTTCCGCTATTTTTTTGGTGAGTACTAAATATTGTGTTACCCTGTACCGATATATACAGATTTGTTTATTTAAATTCAAAACTCAAACAAGATCTTTTAATTAAACAAAAAAAGGACTTATAACCAAGTCCTTTTGATTAAGATCTCCTGAAAGTAAGATATTAAGCTGTTTCCTGCTTGCCCTTTTTCTTCTCGATCCTGAGCTCGTTGAAAACATAATCGTTCAAAACCTTGATGTATGTTCCCTTCATTCCCGAAGATCTGGATTCTATAACTCCGGCACTTTCAAACTTTCTGAGGGCGTTAACGATCACCGATCTGGTGATGCCCACACGATCCGCGATCTTGCTGGCAACCAGTGTTCCTTCGGAGCCTTCAAGCTCACCGAAGATATGAGTGATGGCTTCAAGCTCGGAATAAGAAAGTGTTCCGATGGCAGATTTAACAACCTGAACCTTACGATACTCTTCCACCTGTTCCTCGTTTACGGAACGCATCATTTCAAGTCCTACTACTGTAGAACCGTACTCACTCAAGATGATATCATCAAGTGAATACTTTTCTTTCTTTCTGTAAATGAAAGTTGTTCCCAGTCTTTCTGCGGAAATAACAACGGGAACGATAATAGCCGTATAGTCGTCGATACCGTCGGATTCAAAACCGAGAGTCGTAAGATTTACGTTCTCCTTGGTTGAAAGAATGTTTAAAAATCTCTCGTTAAGATCCTTGTCGATGAACTTTCCTACGTTGTTACCAAGTAATTCGTTGATGATCTGAATATCAGATCTGTCCTTTGCTCCCAACACTTTCCCCTTCTTGCTGATGATAAGGATGTTGGAATCGAGAATGTCACTCAAAACAAGACAAATGTCACTGAAAATGACTTTATTGGAACTGTTGTTGTGCAACAGATTACCAATCTTTCTTGTTTTGTCCAAGAGCTGTACTCCCATAGAAATTAAGCCTCCTTTTGAACCAAATAACGCTAAAAATTTAATACCTTGAATGATACTACCATTCAATTTCAAAAATTGCAAGTGTTCAAATCAAATTTAACACAAAATTCAAAAAATTCTCATGTTTAGATCAAATTTGTTTCGTGCAATTTTATTATTTATTTTTTTCGGCCTGAGACTGCTTTCCCTCTTCCCCCTTTGGAAGCTGCCATGCCATAAAATTACACTCCGGATAGCCTTCGCACCCGTAATACTTCCTCCCCTTCTTTGTCTTACAGATAACGATCTCCTTGCCGCACTGAGGGCACTTGACTCCTGTCTTCTGAAGATAAGGCTTTGTGTTTCTGCACTCCGGAAATCCGGGACATGCAAGGAATTTCCCGTGAGGACCGTATTTGATGACCATGTTTCTTCCGCATACATCGCAGATGACATCGGTCTTTTCATCTTCTATGGTGATATCCGCAAGAGCTTCCTTTGCCTCGCTGATAGCCTTTTCAAGATCGGGATAAAACTCTCTGATGATAGTCTTCCACTGAACACTTCCCTCAGCCACTCCGTCCAGGAGAGTTTCCATGGTGGCGGTGAAATTAAGGTCCACTATGGAAGGGAAAGCCTTCATCATCACGTCATTGACCGCTTCACCAAGTTCCGTGAGGTAAATGTTCTTGTTCTCCTTTGTGACATAATGTCTTGCAAGGAGCGTTGTGATGGTGGGTGAATAGGTACTGGGCCTTCCGATACCAAGTTCTTCCATGGTCTTTACCAGGGAAGCTTCCGTAAAGTGCGGTGCAGGAGTGGTGAAATGCTGATTGGGAGTGATCTCTCCGGCAGATATCACCGACTTCTCGTTCAATTTATCGAGAGCCGCTCCGCTCTTTTCCTCCTCGTCTTCGCGATCGGAGTAAACATTTAAGAATCCTGCACTTGTCAGGGTAGTGGAAACCGCATTGAACTTATAATCACCGCAGGTAAGTTTAACGTTGACACTGTTGTACTCGGCGGGAGCCATGCGGCTTGCGATAAATCTCTTCCATATCAGCTGATAAAGTCTGAAGGTGTCTCTGGGAAGGCTGTCCTTCACTTCGGAAGGTGTGAGTTCGCAATAGGTGGGCCGGATGGCTTCATGTGCATCCTGGATCTTCTTGTTACCGTTATCCTTGGCGTTCTCGGTGTAAGCACCCTTTCCGAAAGCTCCGGTGATATATTCTTTTGCAGCCGCTTCAGCCTCGGCGGAGATCCTTGTGGAATCCGTACGGAGATAAGTGATAAGGCCCACAGTTCCGTGTCCTTTCACATCAACACCTTCGTAAAGCTGCTGAGCGGTCTTCATGGTCTTTTGCGTTGAGAAGTTCAGCTGTTTTGAAGCTTCCTGCTGCAAAGTACTTGTGGTAAAAGGTAAAGGAGCTTTCTTTTGACGCTTTGAGAATTTTATCTCCGAAAATTTGAACTTCTTACCTTTGATATCCTTGAGTATCTTGTCTACTTCGGCTTTGCTTCCGATCTCAGCCTTCTCATCGCCGATGCCCGTAAGTTTTGCTTCAAAGTTTTTCTTAACATCGGGAGAAGTAAGGGTCGCGGTAATGTCCCAATACTCCTTTGCAACAAAGGAATTGATCTCGTTTTCCCTGTCACATATGAGTCTCAGTGTAGAAGATTGAACTCTTCCGGCACTTAAACCTCTCTTGATCTTTTCCCACAGAAGGGGCGAGATCTCGTAACCCACAACTCTGTCCAGAACTCTTCTGGCCTGCTGTGCGTCCACCAGTTTCATATCTATGTCTCTGGCGTTCTTTATGGAATTCTTTACTGCATTTTTTGTGATCTCATTGAATGTGATCCTGCAGAAATGCTTCGGATCGAGTTTCAATGCACTGGCAAGATGCCAGGAAATAGCCTCTCCCTCGCGATCAGGGTCCGTTGCGAGATACACTTTGTCAGACTTCTTAACTTCTCTGCGAAGTTTGGCAAGTATCTCTCCTTTTCCTCGAATGGTGATATATGCGGGTTCAAAATCCTTATCGACATCAATGCCGAGACGACTCTTGGGCAAGTCTCTTACATGTCCGTTGGATGCGATGACTTCATAATTGGTGCCGAGATATTTTTTTATTGTTTTAGCCTTAGCGGGTGACTCCACTATTACCAGGTGTTTAGGCATGTCATATCTCCGTGTAAATATTTGTCTGTGTTTTGCACAGCAAAAGGTAAAATATAACATTAAATTGGATTTGTCAAATAAAAATTTTTGAAATCACATCAATTGCATCATCAATTGATGTGACTGCCGCGGCTCCCGACTTAATGACATCAAGGCATCCTGCCGACATGGGATCGTCTATTCTTCCAGGAACAGCCATGATCTCTTTTCCCTGCTCCACGCCGTAATTCACGGTGATCAGTGAACCCGATCTGTAAGGCGCCTCTATCACTAGAACCGCATTTGAAAGCCCCGCTATCAGTCTGTTTCTTCTGGGAAAATTGACGGCGACGGGCTCCCCTCCCGGCGGGATCTCGGAAATGATGCCTCCCTGTTTTTTTAGTCTCTCATAGAGATCCGCATTATTTTTCGGATAGATCACATCCGCTCCCGATCCCAGCACACCAAAAGTTTCTCCTCCCCTGTCCAGCACCTGTCTCTGGACCCGTCCGTCGATGCCCAGAGCCATTCCCGAAACGATCTGTATCCCATGTCTCGAAAGCCCCTCACCGAAGTAATCCGCCATTCTGAGGCCATAATCCGTACAATTCCTGCACCCTACCACAGCCACGGTTTTTCTTTTTTCATCGGGAAGCCTCCCGTAATAATACAGGCATAATGGCGGAAGATAAATGTTTTTGAGATTTTCCGGATAATCCTCATCTTCCGGGCAAAGGATCTTCATCCCTCCCCCTTCCGCTTTTTCAAAATTCTTTAAACATTCTTCCTTAAACCGTGGATCCGACATTTCACTCTTCCCTTTTATCCATCCGCAATGCCCGGTCAATTCCTCAAGGTCTTTTTCCGACACAGTTTCATAAAGTCGTTCAACTCCCACTGCCAAAAGGTTTTGTTTCTCCTCGGGGGTAAGACATTTTAATGAATTTAGCCAATGATAGCAAAGTCTATTATTCACTCAGCCTTCCTTTCCGGGTAAAGAAGAATGCTTCCCTAAGATGTTCGGGCAGGATCCTTTCTTCATCTTCGTAATCTGCCACGGTTCTGGCAACCCTCAAAAGTTTAAAGTAATCGGACACGGAAAAATCCGCAGGTAAGAGTTTGTTCAAAAGAGACACGCATTCTTCCGAAAGTACACAGATCTCTTCCGTTTCCCCATCGCTCATCCGGGAATTGAGTTTCAGTTCTCCGTTAAATCTGGCATATTGTCTTTCTGCGGCTCTTTGAATCTTTTCAGTCACATGCTCGTCATTTTCTTTTTGCATTATCCTTTTGAATTCCGGTTCTTTTACATATACGAACATATCCGTTTCCGCATCAAAAAACGTATTGACGGAAGAAAGATGTTTTTGGATCTGTTTAAGTGAACAGATACATCTCCCTCTGTCGGGGAACGCTCCGCAGGGGCACAGAGTTCCTGACACCATCAGTTTAAGATCCGAAGAATAATTTCCTTTTTTATCATCCACTTGTCCCGTCCTTACGAGATAATCTTTTAGTTCCGAAAGTGTCTGACTTTTAATCCCGTTAACGCCTTCGATGAAAAGAACACCTTTATGCGCCGCAAAAAGCTCTTTTTCCTCCGGAAGACCGCAACTGTCCACCGTCACGCATTTTCTCTTTACTTCGGCGGAAAAGGGATTTCCAAGAACTGAATTCATCTTAAGGATCTCAAGGATCTCTCCGGGAGTCAATGGAGGCAAAAGTTTTACCATTGCCTCTGCAAGTTTTCTTTTTTCATTTTCCGAATTTCCGGCCATAAATAGATGGTGCCCTCCCGAAGCCGAAATGATCAATGCCCTTTTTACGCTTTCATCGCAATAGACACCGTTAAAGGGATGCTTTTCGAGAGAAACATCAAATTTCGGGACTATGTCTGATACAGGACTAAACCGCTTCGAAGCATTATTCTCCGTCAATAAGTCCGCAAGTTCTTCCACATTATTGACTCCGCACATTGGGACGCCGTCGGACCATCCAAGTTCATCCAGATTTTCCTTTGGGCATATGACCCCAAGACCGTTTTTTTTGGCAACAAAAACAAGAGGTAAAAGTCCTTTTACCTTTTTAATTCTGCCATCCAAAGACAGTTCTCCCACTATTAAATATTTCTCCGAACTATTTTCGGGAATATAGCCGAAAGCGGCCAGAAGTGCCGCGGCTATCGGAAGATCGAAGGATGTTCCTTCCTTTTTGATCTCTGCAGGTGACATATTTACCGTAATATGCTTGGGCGGAAGAATGAATCCCGAGTTTTCCAAAGCGATCTTAACTCTTTCTCTGGATTCCTTCACATCTCCTGCGATGCCTCCTACCATTTGAAAGCAAGGCAAACCGTTGCGTATGTCCGCTTCAATGGTAACAAGAATGCCGTTTATTCCCGCAACGGCTGCGGTATAACTTTTACAGAACACATTAGCCTCATTTCTCTTCCGGGAGCAGTGAATCTATGTGTGCTGATAATATAACAAAACCTCCCGACTAAAGTCAAGAGGTTTTGGATCGTACAAACTATTTACTTTCAAGTATCTTTTTGAGTTCGTCCATGAATGTGCCCACATCTTTAAATTCACGATAAACAGATGCGAACCGCACATATGCGACAGGGTCGAGATCACGCAGTTTGTCCATGACCATCTCACCGATGATGGTGCTGGGTATCTCCTTTTCTTCACGATTGTAGATGGAAGTTTCCACCTCATCCACCAGTTCGTTGATCTGAGCAACGGAAATGGGACGTTTGTGACAAGATCTGAACACACCTGAAGCAATCTTCTCACGGTCGTAAGGTTCTCTTGTGTTGTCCTTTTTGATAACCACAAGAGGAATGGTCTCGATCTTTTCGTAGGTGGTAAATCGCTTGCCGCATTCATCGCATTCGCGTCTGCGCCTGATACTCAGCCCGTCTTCTGCCGGTCTTGAATCAATAACTCTTGTATTTTCTTTATTGCAATAAGGACATTTCATAAAGGACCCTCCGCACAAATGCATTAACCCAAAAGAAATACAACATCTTGTATAATTGTACAAAATCCGGCACAATATTTCAATATCAAAAATTAATTTTTTTAATCATTTTTACATGATTTCAAGCCTCTTCGTAGCACTTTCTCACATATGCCTTGGAAGCCTCCACGTTTTCGGGCAGACTGTCTTCCAAAAGCACGTTGATGAAAGGCTTTTTCTTCTTTATTATACCGAAGAGATGAGGAATGTCGAAACGTCCTTCTCCGAGAGTCACAGGTCTTGAAACGATCTTTCCGTCCTGAACAAAGTAATCCTTTAAATGGATGACATCGATCTCGTCTCCCAGAATGTCAAACATCTCGTCCACAATATCATTTCCGTGAGATTCATTCTCAGCGTTAAACATATTGATGGGGTCAAAGATGACCCTGAGGTTGGGTGAAGAGATGGTGTCAATAACCTTCTTCGTTCTCTCGGGGGTGTGCATGATGTGGTTCCATACAGGTTCTATGCCCACACAGACACCCATTTTTTCCGCATAGGAAACCACGGGGCGAAGTCCTTCTATAAAGGTGTTCAAAGCCGCATCCGTATGGTTTTCGGGGCAAGGCCTGTACTCTGTATTCACAGCCCCCGTCTCGGTGCCCACGACACCGCATCCCAGAAGAGAAGCAAAACGGATGTGAGTCTTGTATACATCCTGAGTCTTTTTAAGCTGCTCCTTGTCAGGCGTGGCAAGATTATGATAGCATCCCAGCACGGAAACTCTCACATCATTCTTTGCAAAAAGATCTCTTAAATACATGGCCATACCGCTTGTCATGGCAGCAGGCTCCGTATTAAACGATGTAAAAGCCTTGGGCAATGCCAGCTGTGTGCAGCAAAAGCCCGCCTTCCTGATGTTTGCTACCCATTCTTCCACGGGAGCCTGGGGCATATCATGTCCTCTGATTCCGAATTGCAACATTTGAATTCTCCTTTAATATCTTTTAAAACAGACCACTGATCTTTCCGTCGATGACATCGATGCGCTCCGCAGCGGGAACCTTGGGAAGTCCGGGCATGGTCATCATAGTTCCGGTAATGGCCACAAGGAAACCTGCGCCCGCACTCATATAGGCCTCACGGATGTTGACTGTAAAGCCTGTGGGACGGCCCAGCTTCTTGGGATCGTCGGAAAGTGAATATTGGTTCTTTGCAAGACATACGGGGCAATTGCCGTAGCCCATTTCTTCTATCTTTTTGATCTCTTTCAGCGCGGAAGCATCATAGGTAACATTCTCCGCACCGTAGATCTCTTTACATACCGTCTCGATCTTCTTGCAAAGAGAAAGATCATCCTCATAAAGAGGCTTGAATTCACTCTTTTTGTTCTCGAGGGTATCAAGTATCCTTTCAGCAAGCGCGATACCGCCTTCGCCGCCCTTTTCCCAAACCTCGGAAAGAGCAAAATCGCAGTTTCTCTCACGACAGAATTTCTCTACGAAAGCAAGTTCCGCATCGGTGTCGGAAAGGAAACGGTTAAGGGTAACGATAACGGGCACATGATACTTCTGAAGGTTCTCGATGTGTTTTTCAAGGTTTGTAATACCCTTCTTAAGAGCCTCCAAGTTTTCCGTTCCCAGTTCGGACTTGTCAACTCCGCCGTTATATTTGATGGCACGTACCGTAGCCACAAGAACCACGGCATCGGGCTTGAGCCCTGCCATACGGCACTTGATGTCAAAGAATTTCTCCGCACCCAGATCCGCACCGAAACCTGCTTCGGTGATGACATAATCAGCCAGTTTCAGAGCAGTCTTTGTAGCTCTTACGGAATTACAGCCGTGAGCAATGTTTGCAAAAGGACCGCCGTGAACGATGGCAGGTGTATGTTCGAGAGTCTGGATGAGGTTGGGCTGCATGGCGTCTTTTAAAAGAGCTGCCATGGATCCCACCGCATTGAGGTCGGCTGCCGTAACCGGGCTGCCGTCATATCTATATGCCACGATGATACGGCCGAGTCTCTTCTTAAGATCCTCCATATCAGCGGACAGGCAAAGGATAGCCATGATCTCCGACGCTACGGTGATGATGAAATGATCCTCTCTCGCTACACCGTCGGACTTCTTTCCGAGACCGATGATGCAGTTTCTTAAGGCTCTGTCGTTCATATCTTCGCAGCGCTTCCATACAACCTGCTTGGGATCAATGCCCAGCTGATTTCCCTGGAAAATGTGGTTGTCAAGCATCGCTGCAAGAAGATTGTTGGCAGAAGTGATAGCATGAAAATCTCCTGTAAAATGAAGGTTCAAATCTTCCATGGGTACCACCTGGGCATATCCACCGCCTGCAGCTCCTCCCTTAATGCCGAAGCAGGGACCGAGAGAAGGCTCTCTGAGGGCGATGACCGCCTTTTTATTAAGTTTACCCATGGCTTCACCGATGCCTACGGTCGTGGTGGTCTTTCCTTCACCTGCGGGTGTGGGGTTTACCGCAGTGACCAGAACGAGTTTGCCGTTAGGTCTTGAGGCAAGGGAGTTGATAAGGTTCTCTGATAACTTGGCCTTGTACTTTCCGTAAAGTTCAAGTTCTTCAGCGTCGATGTCAAGTCTCTTTGCGACTTCGGTAATGGGAAGCATTGAAGCTTCCTGAGCGATCTGAATGTCGGATTTCATAGTTTTTTCCTTCCTAAATGCAATATGTTGTTATTGTTGCTCCCTGAGCATATTTTCGTAATCCGATGCAGTCATAAGGATCTGTCTGGGCTTATTTCCGTCTTCTTCGGAAACCACCCCCGCCTCAGCCAGCTGGTCCATGATCCTGGCAGCACGGTTGAATCCGATCTTGTATGCTCTCTGAAGCATACCTATGGAAGCTTTCTCTTTTTCAATGATCAGTCTTCCGGCTTCTTCGAAGTACTCATCACGGCCGTCGTCATTCTGAACGACGCCACGTGCATCCCCCGACTTTCCTTCGTCATTTGCCCGTGCTATCTTTTCGTTTATGGCTTCACTATAAACCGCAGGGGAGTTTTCCTTTGTGATGAAATCAACAACGGAATTCACTTCCTTGTCGGATACGAAACAACCTTGGATCCTCACAGGCTTCGACATACCTGTGGGATAATACAACATATCACCTTTGCCCAGGAGCTTTTCTGCGCCGACATTGTCAAGGATGGTCCTTGAATCCACGCCGGATGAAACCGCAAAAGCTATTCTGGAAGGAATATTAGCTTTAATGAGACCTGTAATGACATTTACGGAAGGTCTCTGAGTAGCGATTATAAGGTGCATACCGCAGGCTCTTGCCTTTTGTGCAAGACGGCAGATGGAATCTTCCACTTCGTTGGAAGCAACCATCATCAGGTCTGCCAGCTCGTCTACGATGATGACCATCTGAGGCAGGATGGGATAATTTTCATCCACATATCCGTTTTCCGCTTCCTGCTTTACTCTCTCGTTGTAACCCTTAAGGTCTCTTACGGAAAGTTCCGCAAATTTCTTGTATCTCTCATCCATTTCCACACAAGCCCAGTTGAGCGCGGAAGCAGCCTTCTTGGGGTCTGTGACAACAGGGATCAGAAGATGCGGTATACCGTTGTATACCGAAAGTTCAACCACCTTAGGGTCGATCATGATGAGTTTCACATCCTCGGGCTTGAACTCATAAAGGATACTCATAACGATGGTGTTGATGCAGACGGATTTACCGGAACCTGTTGCACCTGCGATCATTAGATGAGGCATCTTTGCGATATCTCCGATGATGTTTGTCCCGTCAATGCTCTTTCCTACGGTGAAAGGTATCTTACCCTTGGCATTGGCAAATTCATCGCTTTCAACAAGTTCACGGAAGGTTACCATGGTATTCTCACGGTTGGGAACTTCTATGCCCACCGCAGCTTTGCCCGGAATGGGAGCTTCGATACGTATGTCTGCTGCTGCAAGATTCAGTTTGATGTCATCCGCAAGATTGGTGATCCTGGAAACCTTGACACCCACCTCGGGCTGAAGCTCGTATCTTGTAACGGAAGGACCTCTCTGAACATTGGTGATGGTAACCCTTACTCCGAAACTGTCCAGGGTCTTCTGCAACTTATCCGCAGTCTCCGTAAGTTCGTCGGTGTTGTCCTCGTTTTCTCTGTGAACCGGAGGATCCAGGAGTTCGATGGGCGGAAAGACATATTCCTTGGGCAAGGGCTCGATGGCCATCTGATTGTTCATCTCTTCCACGATCTGCGTTCCTATCTCGGGTCTTTCCACATTCCCGTCAGGGCTTTCATCAAGCAGGGAAATGGGTTCTTCGTAGTCCTCGTTCTCCGTGTCGCCTTCGTGATCGTATTGGTCTGTTAAATTATTGTCATTTTCTGTTGCTGTTCCAAAGATATCATCATCTTCGTTTTCAGCAACCTCATCTTTTTTCTCGTCGTAAACGGGCTTTTTGTAATTCAGAGGTCTGTTGGCAGCTCCGCTTAAAGCATAGGGTACACTGTCCACAGTCTTTGCAAGTTCTTCCTTATCATAGGAGAACTCCTTGTCCCTGAGAGCCGTTTCGGAAAAACTCATTTCTTTCTTTTCGTTTTCGGGAGCTATCAGGTCCTCGTCGCCGTCGGTGATATATTCTTTAACTTCCGCTCTGGGCTTAAAGATGCTCACAGCACGGTTGGGTGTGGTGACAGTCTCTCTGATCTCTTTCTTTCCGAAGAATTTCTTATTGAGTTCTGATTCATAGATGCTGTCATTTTCCTGATCGTCCGCAGTCTCATCCGCGGCCGGAACATTTGTCGGCTGCTCTTCCTGAAGTTCATCGGAAACTTCTTTTTCTTCTTCCTTCACTGCGGCAAAAGGCTTGGTCTCGGTCTTTCCTCCGAAGAAATTGAACTTACCGTCCTTTTCCTTTCTGTCGGACTTTTTCTCAAGATGGGATCTCTTAAGACTCTCTTCGAATTCTCTTTCCTCCGGATCCTCTTCCGTACCTTCGGGATAGTCAACGGGAAGTTTTACTCTGAGGCCTGAAGACTGATCATATCCTTCTTCATCCCCATCCTCTTCGCCTTCATAAACACCTTCACGGTTGCCTGAACCTCTGAGCATGCTCTCGACGCCGGTCTTTCTGCTTTCAAGATACTCTTCCGCTTCTTCGCTGGTAAGATACTGCTCGTAAAGCTCGTTCATTTCCCTGCGTTTTTCAAGTCTCTCCGCATTGCTTTCCTTTATGCTCTCGGAGATCCGCTTGAACATGGCTCTTCCCGAGATCATCAAAAGGCAGATGATCTCCAGAGTAGCAAGAACTATGTAAGATCCCACTATATCAAACCATTGTACCACCATCTGACAGATGATGCCGCCCACAAGACCGCCTCCGGTCTTATTAGCCTTTGCATACTCGTAGTAATCCATGGGGGTCATCACCTTTGTGGTCTCTCCCAATGCTATCTGAATGATGGCCGCCATAAGGACAAAAGCCGCAAAAGCTTCTATGACCTTAAATATATATCTGATCCCGCTCTTCCTGTTTGCTATGAAAAAGCATACAAGCACCACAATGAGAAGGGGAACGATGTAGGCCAGCCATCCGAAAAGTCCGAAAAGAGCTCCGTTCACCGTTTCGCCGGCGATACCGCTCAGTTTAAAATTGCTCAATACCAGCAGGATCGCAATCGCAATGGAGATGAAAATGGTCATTTCATCGAAGATCGCTCTTCTTTCCTGAGCTCTCTCTTCTTTTTCCTGAGCCAGACGTTCCTGCTCCCGTTCAAGAGCTGCCCTTTCGGCCTTGGTCATTTTCTTTTCCTTGGTGGCGTTTTCGTTTCCCTTTTTAGCGTTGCCGCCTTTTTTATCTTTATTCTTTTTTGAAGCTGAACCTGCTGTTCCGTTTTTCTTAGCTGTTTCTTTCGTATCAGACATTATAAGTATCCTTTTCGTGATAATGAATATAAGAATGCGATGATTCGCAATTGAAGATCATACATCATAAAAGAGGCAGTTTCATGTCAAAAAGATCCGGCTCTTCTCAGATAAGAGCAAAAACTGCCATCTTGTTACACGATCACTACGATTATACTATATCTTGAATAAAAATCAAATGAAAAATAAGGCCGGAATTATCCGACCTTACTTATAAATAGACTGTATTGCTTTACTTTACGTCCTTGATGGAGAAGCTTACTCTGCCCATCTTGTCCTTGCCGAGGCAAACTGCCTTGACCTTATCGCCGAGGGTGAGCACGTCTTCAACTCTGTCGATCCTTTCCTTAGCGATCTTGGAGATGTGAACCATTGCTTCCTTACCGGGTGCGAACTCAAGGAAAGCACCGAATTCCTTAATGGAAACAACCTTTCCTTCAAGTACCTGACCTGCTTCGAAATCGGTAACGATGATGTTGATGAGACGAATTGCTTCGTTCATCTTCTCAAGGTCTGTACCGCATACGGAAACAGCACCGTCATCGGTGATATCAATCTTAACGCCTGTCTGCTCGATGATAGCGTTGATGGTCTTACCGCGCTGTCCCACAACCTCACCGATCTTCTGAGGATCGATCTGGATCTGGATGATCTTGGGAGCGTACTTGGAAACTTCGGGTCTGGGCTCTGCAATAGCCTTCTTCATGCAGTTTTCCATGATATACATTCTTGCTTCACGACAACGTGCGATGGCGCCCTCAACAATGGGACGTGTGAGGCCGTGGATCTTGATATCCATCTGGATAGCTGTGATACCTGCATCTGTACCGGTTACCTTAAAGTCCATGTCTCCGAAGAAGTCTTCAAGGCCCTGAATGTCGGTAAGAAGGATGTAATCGTCGTCTGTCTCACCTGTTACGAGACCGCAGGAAATACCTGCAACCATCTTCTTGATGGGAACGCCGGCAGCCATAAGAGACATGCAGGATGCACAGGTGGAACCCATGGATGTGGAACCGTTGGATTCGAAGGTCTCGGATACGGTACGGATAGCGTAAGGGAATTCCTCTTCTGAGGGAAGCACGGGAATAAGTGCTCTCTCAGCCAAAGCTCCGTGACCGATCTCACGACGTCCGGGTCCTCTGGAAACCTTTGTCTCACCTACGGAATATGCGGGGAAGTTGTACTGATGCATATAACGCTTGCAGGTCTCGTTCTCGTCAAGGCCGTCAAGTTTCTGAGCTTCTGCAAGAGGTGCAAGGGTTGTAACGTTGCAGATCTGAGTCTGTCCTCTTGTAAACATTGCAGAACCGTGTACTCTGGGAATGATGTCAACTTCAGCGGCAAGAGGACGGATCTGGGTGATCTCTCTTCCGTCGGGACGCTTGTGATCCTTGAGGATCATCTTACGAACTGTCTTCTTCTCGTACTGGTAAACAGCTTCGTCGATAAGAGGAAGCCACTCTTCGTTGTCTGCAAATACTTCTGCAAGCTTGTCCTTAAGGTTTCTGATCCTCTCCTCACGAACCTGCTTCTCGGGAGCAAACATAACAACTTCCATCTCTGCAGGGGGAACCTGCTCACGGATAGCCGCAAAAAGCTCTTCGGGAATAGCGCAGCTTGTGTACTCATGCTTGGGCTTACCAACTTCCGCAACGATCTTGTCGATGAAAGCAATGACCTGCTTGTTGACTTCGTCAGCCTTATAGATAGCTTCGATCATCTTTGCTTCGGGAACTTCGTTTGCACCTGCCTCGATCATGATGACCTTGTCTCTGGTGGAAGCTACAGTAAGCTTGAGATCGGAAACAGCTGTCTGAACTGAATTGGGGTTGATAACAAATTCGCCGTTTATAAGACCAACCTGTGTTGTTGCACAAGGGCCGTCAAAAGGAATGTCGGAAATAGCAACCGCGATGGCAGAACCAAGCATAGCTGTGAGCTCGGGGCTACACTCGGGGTCAACGGACATTACCATATTGTTAAGTGTAACATCGTTACGATAATCCTTGGGGAAAAGAGGTCTCATGGGACGATCGATAACACGGCTTGTAAGGATAGCGTTCTCAGAAGGCTTTCCTTCACGTCTTGTAAATCCTCCGGGGATCTTTCCTACTGCATAAAGCTTTTCCTCGTATTCTACCGAAAGAGGAAAGAAATCAATACCGTCTCGGGGCTTCTCGGATGCAGTTGCTGTGGAAAGTACAGTGGTGTCACCGTAATGCATGAATGCTGCACCGTTTGCCTGAGCCGCAACCCTGCCTACGTCGACTGACAGAGTTCTACCTGCAAGCTCCATTGAAAATGTCTTGTAACTCATTATTTTTTCTCCTTTTTGCATAATCTGTTTTATTATACTACTCCCTATAAGATTTGCAAGAAAATTTATATAAATTTTTAAAAGCGGTCTCCGTATCCGGAGACCGCTTGATCTTTTACTCTTCAGTTTCTTCTTTTCCGTAAAGGATGTCGTGGAGCATAACGGCATTCTGATCGTCTATGGTAACTACTTCCCATTCAACGGGATTGCCATCCGCATCGTAGTGATGCACCACTCTTTCCTCGGCATAATGTCCGCTGAAAGGTACTCTGTAGGTGTCCAAAGTGAACATCTTCTTTTCGAGCACTGTCTGTATGCATTCCGCAGCCAGTCCTTCAAGATTCTTGGGACATTTTACGTACTTCAGACACTTGTTCATGAGTCCGTAAAGCTGCGTGATGGATGAGGTCTTAAATCTGTCAAAAAGCTTACCCAGTACAACACGCTGACGATAAGTTCTTCCGAAGTCCATATACAGGCCGTTTGCTGTGGGAACTTTACGTATACGGCAGTAGCCCACCACCTGATTACCGGTCATGTACTGAGAACCTGTGACCACATTTCTCTGAGTCTTGTCGGAAATATAATTGGTGGTGTTCAGGTACTTTGCTTCTTCGGCGGTAAGAGAGATCTCTATGCCTCCAAGAGTGTCAATGATGGATTCGAAACCTTCGTAATCGACCGTCACATAACCGTCGCACTTGATCCCGAAATTAAACTCCACAGCCTCCATCAAAAGAGGTGCTCCGCCGAAAGCATAGGCAGCGTTCAGGCGGTTCAGTGTGTAATCCTCGTAATACTGGTTCGGAGGTATCTCCACATACATATCTCTCATGAGGGTCACAAGTTTCAAAGGGCCACCGTCCTTGTCAAGAGATGCGATCATCATTGAATCGGAACGGCTGACTCCCTCATAGGAATCTGCCCCGATGAGCAGGATGTTCACCACCGAATCATCCTCGGCAAAATGAGGATGTGGATCCATGGTAGGTGTGGGTACGGGTGTATCCGTAGCATCCGGATCCACCACTGCCTGAGTGGGTGTAGGTGTTACAGCGGGTATGAACTCGCTGAGATTGTCCGGGAGTTTTCCCGAAATATTGCCGGGTTGATCCGGATTGTTTTCCGGGTCCACTGTCTCGATCTTCGAGAAGAAAAACCTCATGGCTACTTTCGAAACAATGGCATGACCGGGTCTTGTGAAAAGAATGAACAGCGCAAACAATGCAACACATCCCGCAACAGCTCCAACGATCTTGGGCCATTTTTTCTTTTTGATCTTGAATTCATCGTTCATGACCATGGCAAGATGTTCACTGATGTCATCAATGACCGTCTCGGAACTTTCCTGTGCCATAGCGCTGTCATCCGAGAAGAAATTGATCTCCGAAAGGTCTATGACCGGCAGTTCTTCCATCTCAGCCGCTCTTTGATGTCTTGCTTCCCTTTCGGCCTTGGTCTCGCCCCTGAACATTATATCTTCAACGGCCATACGCATCTCTTTGATCTCGTTCTTTTTTCTCTCTTCCTCTTCGGCTTTGAGTTCAGCCTCTCTGGCTTTCTCTTTTCTCAAAGCCTCCAATTCCTCTTCCGAGATAACGGGAACCTGCTCCGTTTCTTCTTCCACTCCGGTTTCTTTCTCCGCTTCAGCTTCTTCCGGCTCGGATGCTTCGGAAACAGATGCTTCGGTCTTTACTTCGTCTTCGATAAAGCCTGCCGGCTCCAAAACATTTTCTTCCTTTAACTCTTCTTTAAGATCTTCTTCTATTGAGAAAGGCTCGGGAATGAATGTTTCCTCCGACACTTTATCTTTAATGTCCGGTTCCACAAACGTGATAAGTTCTTCATCGGAAGACTTATCCTCTTTTGTATTTTCCTTTACAGTCTTTTTTGTCTTCGTTTTCTGTGACGATCTAACCTTAGTGATAAGATCCTTGATCAGCCCTTTTCCCGAAAGATCCCATTCTTCTTCGTCATCGTCATCGGGATTTTCGACCCTTTTAACTTTGCGTGCGGCCTTTTTCACCTTGTCGCCCTCTGCAATGTTACGGACCATTTCACTTACTGCAAGAGCTTCCTCGGGATCTTCGGGTTCCAAAACGGCATTATCGACGTTTTCGGTGATCTCGTTCTCGTCTTTGATTTTGTTTTCAGTAAAATCCATTGGCATATCCACCTAAATCATTGAAGGCTGCAGATCAGCTTTTCAAGAAATCTGTACACTCTTACCGCAGATTCCAGTCCCAGACTTTCGTTGGGGCTGTGTACATCCGCCATATCGGGTCCAATTGAGATTATATCAAGTCCGGGACATTTGTCAAACAAAAGTCCGCATTCAAGTCCCGCATGCATCACTTCAAACACGGGTTCTTTTCCGTATTCTTTCTTGAAAAGATCCTTGAAGACTTCTCTGAGAACGGACTCTTTCTTGTATTCCCACGCGGGATAATTTCCTTCCGTGGTGGATTCACCGCCGAGAATGGAAATGAGGTAGTCAAGTTTTTCGCTCATAAAGTTCTTAAAGCTGGTAACGGAACTCCTTAATGAGAATCTTACCACTGCATGTTTTTCTTCCGTGAAAACAATTCCCATATTCAGTGAACTTTCCACAAGGCCGGGGATCGCGGAACTCATCTTCTGGATACCGTTGGGAGCCTGAATAAGGAAATAGAGAAGGCTGCCGAAGGAATTGCCGTTTATGGCATTGACTGTTTTGGGATTGGGCACGATCACAAACTCAAATTCCAGACCCGGCTCGGAATTCTCCAGTTCCTTCTTGTACTTTGCGGCAAGATTTCCCGCCGCTTTCTTAAATTCTTCCGGCTCAAAATCCTTTATCACAACAGTGGCAAAAGCTTCCCTGGGGATGGCATTATCCAGTTTTCCGCCGTGCATATCCACAAGATTGAAATTGATGGGATTTCTGAGTTCGAACAAAAGTCTTGCCATGAGTTTGTTGGCATTTGTCCTGTTCTTGTCGATCTCCACACCGGAATGTCCTCCTGTGAGACCCTTGATCCTGATCTCGGTAACTATGCCCGTAACTTCTTCTCTGTTAAGATCCAGGACACAGTTCTGTCTGAGTCCGCCTGCGCATCCGCAGAACACTCTTCCTTCCTCTTCCGAGTCGATGTTTATGAGATAGGAAGCCTTAAGATCCGAGGTGTCCAGCGCCTGTGCACCGTACATGCCCGTTTCTTCATCGGTGGTCATCACCAGTTCCATGGCAGGATGTTTTGCATCCTTGTCCGCTATAAGAGCCATCATATAGGCAATGGCTATTCCGTCGTCACCTCCGAGAGTCGTTCCTTTGGCTCTAAGTCTTCCGTCTTCAATGTAAAGTTCCAGCGGATCTTTTGTAAAATCATGAGGACAGTCGGAGTCCTTCTCGCAGACCATGTCCATATGTCCCTGAAGCATGATGGTCTTTTTGTTCTCATACGTTGCCGTTGCGGGAAGAAAAACCACCACGTTCTTCTTTTCATCCTGTCTGCATATCGCATTATGCTCTTTTGCAAAACTCAAAAGATAATTCGAGATGGCATCCACATTTCCGGAACCGTGAGGTATCTTTGTAAGCTGTTCGAAGTAGAAAAGAATATTTTTGTAATCGTATTTCTCAGTAATATAACGCATTCTGTAGCCTTTCAGTTTTTAAAGGAATGGATGGGTGCAGGTATTCTTCCCTCTCTGTTTATAAACGTTGAACAGTCAAAACTGTTTACGGGCATAATGGGTGCATATCCCAAAAGTCCGCCGAACTCAACATTGTCGCCCACTTTCTTTCCGATGACGGGAATAAGTCTAACCGCTGTGGTCTTCTGATTTATCATACCGATGGCCATTTCATCCGCAATAATTCCGGAAATCGTGGTTTCGGATGTATCCCCCGGAACCGCTATCATGTCCAGTCCCACCGAGCATACGCAGGTCATCGCTTCCAGTTTTTCTATGGTCAGGGCGCCTTTTTCAACCGCCTCGATCATTCCTCTGTCTTCACTTACGGGAATGAATGCTCCGGAAAGTCCGCCCACATAGGACGAAGCCATTACGCCGCCCTTCTTCACCTGATCGTTTAGGATAGCAAGTGCTGCCGTGGTTCCGGGGGCTCCGGGCTGTTCCAGACCGATCTCCTTTAATATGTCTGCAACCGAGTCTCCCACTGCGGGTGTGGGTGCAAGAGAAAGATCCACGATGCCGAAAGGAACTCCCAGCATTTCTGAAGCTTCTTTAGCTACAAGCTGTCCCACACGGGTGATCTTGAAAGCCGTCTTTTTTATGGTTTCGCAAAGAATCTCAAAACTCTCGCCTCTGACAGCTTCAAGAGCAGTCTTCACAACGCCCGGACCGCTGACGCCCACATTTATGACTGCATCCGCTTCGGTAACGCCATGAAAAGCCCCCGCCATAAAGGGATTGTCATCGGGAGCGTTACAAAAAACAACAAGTTTTGCACATCCTATGCAGGAATCGCCCTTTGTTTCTTCAGCGGTCTTTTTGATGACCTGACCGAGAAGTCTGACTGCATCCATATTTATTCCTGTTTTTGTGGAGCCCACATTTACGGAACTGCACACGACCTCAGTACTTTTCAACGCTTCGGGAATGGACAGAATGAGGTTTCTGTCTGCTTCCGTCATTCCTTTGCTCACCAGGGCGGAATAGCCTCCCAGGAAGTTTACTCCCACTTTTTTTGCGGCCCTGTCCAAGGTCTTCGCAATCTCAACGAAGTCTTCCGGCTTTTTGCAGCATGCGCCGCCTATAAGTGCGATGGGCGTCACCGAGATCCTCTTATTGACAATGGGGATCTTGTATTCCTTTTCAATAGCCTCGCCTGTTTCAACGAGTTTGCCTGCCAATGCGGTGATCTTATCATAGATCTTGTCACAGCAGGTCTTAAGGTCGGAATCGATACAGGAAAGAAGACTGATACCAAGGGTTATGGTTCTTACATCCAGCTTGGAATCGGTGATCATCCTGTTGGTTTCCATTACTTCGGATGGATTGATCATCTCTTAACTCCTAATTATTCTGTAATGTTAGATTCTGTGCATCATGTCAAAAATGTCTTCGCGCTGGATCTTGACGGAAACACCGATATCCTGTCCCAGTGCTTCCAGTTCGTTTGCAAGAACAAGGAAGTCCTTGTCGATGTCGGTAACATCAACGATCATCATCATGTTAAAAAACTCCTTGACGATGGTCTGAGAGATATCCAGGATGTTGATACGGTTCTCTGCAAGATAGGTGCAGGTTCTCGCGATAATGCCCACACAATCTTTTCCTACTACAGTGATCACTGCCCTTTTCATAATGATTGCCCCTTTCCGGTCTGACGGCTTTTAAAGCCATATTGCCCTTATATGTTAAATTTATTGCTTTCTTTTTCAGATCTCTGCCACAAAAGAATGGACAAATCTCGGAGCCACATGTATTTCCGGACGTTTTTCCGGTTCCAGTCCGATGATGACTTCCGAATTTACGGTTTCATACGCAAGTTCCGGGAAATTGTTTTCTTCACTCAGGTGAGCAAGTATAACATGAGCCGTTTTTCTTTCCGATCCCCTGCAGAGCTTTACCACGAGCTTCGCACAATCATCATTGGAAAGATGTCCCTTTTTCCCTTTTACTCTTTCCTTTAAAGAATAGGGATAAACACCTGCCTCAAGCATATGAACATCGTGGTTTGATTCCAGATATAAAAGATCCGAATTCAAAAGGTTTTTAACTATACTATCGTCGTAGAACCCAAGGTCTGTCGCGGTTCCGATCTTTTTGCCGTTGCATTCGAAGCAATATGCAACGGGATCCGCCGCATCATGGGAAACCGAGAAAGGCGACACAAGTATATCGCCTATCATAAATGGGTTGCCGGGAATGACATGGTTCAAAAGCCCCTCATCGATCTTCCCTACTGAATATCGACCGCTTAAGGCAGCTTCCAGTGTTCCTTTTGTCCCGTATATTGAAATGGCCTGCTTTCTGGCAAGCACTCCTATACTCTTGATATGGTCAATGTGTTCATGGGTGACGAGAAGCGCATCGATGTCATCTATGCTTTCTCCTATGGAAGAAAGTTCCTGAGTTATCCTGGCTCCGCTCGTGCCTGCATCAACAAGTATTTTTGTCAGACCGGAAGAAACAAAGATACAATTACCGCTGCTTCCGCTTGACAGACTGCAAATTTTCATTGTTACTCCAAAAACATTTTATCAGATCCAATGCAATTCCAAAGAATCTCCGTCCTTAATGAGATCTATGAAGGCTGCATTCACCTTGTTTATCTTTATCTCAAGATTACTTCCCTGAGGCTTGTGGATGTCAAATCCGCTTGCATCGGAAGCATCCACGAAACGATACTCACTTTTACCTTTAAGGGTAAGGGGTGCGCCGTTAAACAGCACCGTTATGGTGTAGTCTGTCGTGTTTTGAGCAGCGGCAGGCTTTTCCTCGGAAGCCTTTGCTTCGGCAGCTTTGCTCTCAGCCTCCTGAGTCGCCTGAACCGCCTTTATCTCCTCAACTTTTTCACTGAGGGTGTGTTCAGCCGATGCAGGATTTCTGTCAAGCTCCACCTTGAAATTCTCATAGACCTTTGTGTCCCTGTCCGCAGGTTCATTGTTAACGTATATGCCTTCTTTGTAGTCCATCCCCAGGCATTCAAGGATCTGACCCAGAGTGTAGTAATTAAGGGTTTCGATCTTATCTCCCTGTTTTATGCTGTAAAAACCCGAAACCAGGCTGCCGTTGGCAGACATGAATTTAGGACAGGTGATGTCTTTGCCGTTAACATTAAAGGTGATGGAACTCTTGAATTCCGGAAGTCTTTCGACGTCCTTCTGCCCGTCAGGACCTACAGTTGATTCTACAATTGTAATGTCATCATTCGGCTCTATCAGAGTGTTGACTGAAGCAGGTTTTCCGTTAATGGTGATCACGGCTGCTTCTCCCAGTTCTCCCCTCACCAGTCTTGCCTGACCGTTCAGAGTGAACTCCAGTGCCTTTCCCCTCTTCGGGAAAAGGTTCTCGTTGGGATAGCCTGCGGCTATGGCCACGTCTATGACTGTAAGTTTGTTGTTGTCATAGAGTTTTACGGAATCACCGTTCAGTGAAGCATATACAAAATTGTTCTTCTTTTCATAATAATTCAGACAGATACCTATGGGTGTAACATAGAGAGGATCCGCCTTAAAGTCTCCGTTAACGGAGTTTACGAAGGAAAGGACTTCTTCTCCGCGAAGGGCCACTCTTTCCTTGGGAAGTTTGAGATGAGCCGCAAGGCTTTCGGTAAAGCCTTTGATCTTTCCGCCTCCTCCAACAACGAAGCATGCCGAAACAGTCTTACCGCCGTTCACTTCAATGATCCTTTGGGCGATGAGCTTGGTCATCTCATCTATCTTATTCTTAAGCTCGGCATTTACATCCGCCGGTGTTGTTTTCTGTTTAAGTCCCATAATATCCACATAAGAAATGGACTTCTTTTTGGAACATGCTTCAAGTTTGATGGCTTCTGCCGTATTGAATTCCACCAGATGATTGGCAGCCACCACTTCAGTCAGTGCATCTCCCGCCATTGGTATCATTCCGTAGGCAGTGATGCTCCCGTCCTTTGTGATGCAGATATCGCTCGTTCCCGCTCCCACATCCACAAGAGCAATGTTTAAGAGCCTGTATTTTTCCGGAATTGCCACAAGAATAGCCGCAATAGGCTCCAAAGTAAGGTTGTTTACTTTAAGTCCGGCCTTTTCAACTGTGGTGTAAAGTCCTTCGATGACTTCGTCCGGAAGGAAAGTTGCCAGCACATCGGCTCCGATCTTGGAAGCCTTGTGATCTGCAAGGTTGGACATCTGGAAATCGTTCAGATAATAATGTACTACCGTATAAGCGACACAGTAATAGTTGATGTTCTCTTCTCTGGCTCCCGCCTTTATGGCCGCATAGGCTTTTTCGACACCCATGAGTTCCATCTCTCGTATGTTAACATCTTTGACGGTGATCTCTTCGGGGAAGGTCTCGTCCACACGGACTGTGACAGTCTTCAGTACACGACCTGCGGCTGCTATGCAAACATCTGTAAGTTTTGTTCCCCCAAGTTGTTTTTCCAGGCTTCTCTTGACCTGCTTTATGGTCTCCGCAACTTTTCCGATGTCGTGGATCTGTCCGTCCAGCATGGCTCTCGTGTCATGCATTACCACTTCCTGGGCAACGACAGTAAAATCACTTGCATTCTTTTTGTATCCGACTGTCCCGACAACACTTCTCGTTCCAATATCAAGGCCGAAAACATATTGATCCGCTTTGCCCATCTTAAGACTCTCCTCCGTTAAAATCTAAACAAGTATTTTATCTGTTTTTTTCATCTGCGTCAAGAAACATTATTCGGGCCTCCGCTTCTTTCTTCCAGCTCTCCGATCCGTTGTGGTTCTCCAGAACAAAGGTTGATGCGGCCCTGAATCCTTCATCCGAAAGCTGATTTTCCAAGATGCTTACGATCTTGGCTTCGTCCCAGTCTCTGGACGCCTTGATGCGCAGGATGCGCTCCTGCCTTGTGGCATATACGAACCAGACATCATCGCAGAGTCTGTCTATGCCGGATTCAATGAGCAGAGCCGCTTCCACCAGAACGATCCTGTGAGATGACTTCTCCATCCTTCTTAAAACTTCCTCTGTCACCAAGGGATGGGTGATACTGTTCAGCCTATCAAATCCTTTTTCCGATGCTCTCACCGCAAGAATAAGCTTTTCTCTTGAGATCTCATCACTCCCGTCTTCAAGGATCCCTTTGCCGTATTCCTCAAGCAGGGGTCCGTAGGTAGCCCCGCCCGGTTCCATGAGTTCATGGGCGATGACATCGCAATGGATGAATTCCGCGTCAAATCTGTTCACAAGGAAGTCGGAAACAGTGGATTTACCGCTTCCCGCACCGCCCGTAATGCCTATTACGATCTTGTTTTCATATCTTCTTTTCATTTAATGAGCCGCTTCCCAATTGTCTCCCGAAGCCACGGAGACTTCAAGTTTTACTTTAAGATCCGCCGCTTTCATCATTTCTTCCGCAACGATCTTTTTCACTTCTTCCGCTTCCTCCAAAGGAGTTTCCAGCAAAAGTTCATCGTGTACCTGAAGAAGGATCTTTGTTTTAAGATCTCTCGCTTTCAAAGCCCTGTTCACATTCACGAGGGCTATTTTCATAATGTCTGCGGCAGTTCCCTGGATGGGGGAATTCATAGCGATCCTTTCCGCTCCCTGACGCACCATGAAGTTATTTGCGTTAATGTCCTGAACGGGCCTTCTGCGTTTATAAAGCGTAATTGCATATCCGTTCTTCTTGGCATATTCCACCAGAGAATCAAGATAGTCCTTTATGGCGGGATAGGTGGCAAAATACTGTTTGATGTAGTTTTCCGCCTCTTTTCTGGACACGTTGATCTCCTGTCCAAGTCCGAAGGAACTCATACCGTAGATGATACCGAAGTTTACGGCCTTTGCGTTACTTCTCATCTCTTTGGTGACATCCTCGGGATCTATGTTAAAGACCTTGGCGGCAGTGATGCGGTGTATGTCCTGTCCCGATGAGTAGGCCTCGATGAGCCCGGGATCCCCGGACATATGCGCAAGAAGCCTCAGCTCGATCTGGGAATAGTCCGCATCCACAAAACAGCAGCCTGCTTTGGGAACAAACATCTTCCTGATCTCTCTTCCCGATTCCTTGCGGATGGGAATGTTCTGAAGATTGGGATCCGCACTGCTGAGTCTTCCGGTCATGGTGACCGTCTGATTGAACTTTGTATGTATCCTTCCGTCGGAACAGATATATGCACCCATTCCGTCGGCATAGGTTCCTTTCAATTTTGTAAGCTCTCTGTACTTAAGTATCTTGTCGGCGATGGGATCTTCATAGCGGAGTTTCTCAAGGACATCGGCATTCGTGGAGTACCCGGTCTTGGTCTTTTTCCCTCCGGGAAGCTTCATTTTTTCAAAAAGCACTTCTCCCAGCTGTTTCGGCGAATTGATGTTGAATTCGCATCCCGCGGTCTTGTATATGTCTTTCTCTTCTTTTTCTATCTCTGAATTCAGATACCTTCCGTATTCCACAAGGGCATTACGGTCTATGCCTATGCCTTCCGTCTCCATTTCGCGAAGGTCAAAGAGAAGCGGCATTTCCACATCCTTGAAAAGGTCATACATTTCCTTTTCCTTGAGTTCCGAAACAGCCTTTGCTGCCGAACATAAAACCGCATGGGAATAGTGCCCCAGAAGTTCCGCCGCCTTTTGAGTCAGTTCTCCCGTAATGCTGTTATCAAGGAAAGCCTCCGAAAGGGTCATCTTTCCGAACACTTCCTTAACTTCGGGGAGTGTAAGCCCAAGAATGTCTCTGGCAAGATCGCATTCGGTGTAGGAATTGCTTCCGGGATAAAGAAGATAGCAGGCGATAGCCAGATCAATGACCTTATCCTTCACATCGACAAATTTTTCCGAAACTTCCTTGATGTCACAACAGGCCAGTTGTTTTCCACTCTTTACCAGATCGGTGATCCCGGTTAAAAGATCTTTTTCCTCCTGCTTCGTATCAGTTATGAAACAAAAAGCGCTGTTTCCGCATTCCAGAGATGCGGCGATCATCTCTTTCGAAAAACCGTCGTCGGAGTCCATGGATGCCAGAGCCATTGAGACCCATTCTCCTTTTTCCTCCTTCAATTTCTCAAAACATTTTTCATATCCCGAAGAGCCTCGTACCACCTTGAGTTCCGGTTCGGGAACGATCTCTTCTCCCTTTTGCTTCGCAGATGTGATCTCCGTTCTTGCTTCCTCGGAAAACTTCCCGAGAACAGATCTCAACTCCAGTTCCTTGCACATCTGATAAGCGTTGGAGGTGAATATGTCTCCCAGCTCCGCTTTTTCAAGGTCAAAATCGAAATCGCAATCCGTCTTGATGGTGGCAAGCCATTTGCAGAAATAGGCATCTTCTTTGCCGTTCACCAGCTTGTCGTGGTTTGCTCCTTTGATCTTATCTATGTTTTCATATATGCCGTCAAGGGAACCGAATTCCTGTAAGAGTTTTGTGGCTCCCACCTTTCCGATGCCTTCCACTCCCTTGTAATTGTCGGAAGTGTCTCCCATAATGGCCTTAAGGTCAATGATCAGAGAAGGTTTTTCAAGGCCGAATTCCGCCGCAAATTCTTCGTTATTGTAGTTCTTGATCACAGTCTGTCCCTTTGCTGTAGTGGGGATCCTGACTTTTATGACGTCCGTTGCCACCTGAAGAAGGTCTTTATCTCCCGAAACCACGGTGACTTCCATTCCCTCTTTTGCACAGCGTGTAGCCACGGTTCCTATGAGATCGTCCGCCTCATAGCCCCCTTTTTCCATAACAAAAATGCCCATGGCACGAAGCAGATCCTGCAAAACGGGAAACTGTGATAAAAGAGCTTCATCCATAGGTTTTCTTTGTGCTTTGTATTCTTTAAAAGCAAGATGTCTGAAGGTGGGTTCACAGACATCAAAAGCGATGGCAAGATACTTGGGCTTTTCCTCTTCCAAAAGTTTGAAAAGAATGCTCAAAAAGCCTTTTATACCGTTTGTATGCTGTCCCTTTGACGTAGTAAGATCCGCAAGGCCGAAATAGGCTCTGCAGAGAATGCTGTTGCCGTCTATCAATACGATCTTATCCATAAAAACTCCTGCATTTAATGATTTAAAACTGCCCGTTAAGGATCAGGCCCACGAGAAATCCCAGCCCGGAAGCAAAAGCCACCAACGACACCACGATGTTTCTCATACGTTTCTTTCTGTAGACAGCCTCATTCTCCACTTCCTTAAGCATGGACTCTATGTTCTGGGGCATATCCGATTCATCCGGTTCGTTCAGATAACGCACAGCCGAATAGAACATAAAATAAGCTTTCAGTTCCTCCATACATTCATTGCAATGTCTTATATGACGCACAAAAGCCAGAGATGTTTCATAAGGAAGGACACCTTTTATAAAATCTCCGTTCAGTTTTTGTACTTCTCTGCAATCCGAAGGAATAAAAGGCTTTATTTTATTTTTGATCTGTCTTTTTTTCATGGTATTGATTATAAAATTTGCCCATGATATTTGCAAGGGAATTTGAGAAAAAGCGGTTGAATTTCGTTTGTGTTTGTGGTAATATACACCCGTTGCTGGTGTGGCGGAATGGCAGACGCAACAGACTCAAAATCTGTCGTGGGCAACCACGTGCGGGTTCAAGTCCCGCCACCAGCATTTCTTCATTTCAGATAATGTATTTGGGAGGGCAAAGATATGGAGATCGTATTACGTAACTTGACCGAAGATTATGTAATGCTTGTTTACAACGAAATCTCGTCCACTCTTGATTGTTGCAAATGCAATCAGTGTCGTCTGGATATGCTGTCTTACGCCCTTAATCGCTTGAAGCCCAGATATGTGGTTTCTTCCGAAGGTGAGTTGATGACAAAACTCTGCGAATTCGATTACCAGTTCGAAACTCAGGTAATGTCCGAGCTCACAAAGGCTGCCAAGATCGTAAAAGCCAATCCCCGACACAACCTTTCCGAAAACACCGAGAAAGAAAATTAATATTGAGCATAAAAAATCCCGTGAAAACACGGGATTTTTCTTTTACTGTTCCTCTTCCGCTTCTTTTCCGTTTTCCTTCTTGCCCCAGAGTCCTTTTTTCTTAAGCTCTATATATTCTGCATAGGCTTTTTCAAGGATCTGTTTTTCATTGGCGAATTTCAAAAGATGAAGCGCTTCATGGTACTTGTAATAGCCGGAATCCATGAAATATTCCTCTCTTTGCGGTTTGCTATAGTAGCTCTCGGATGCCATCAGAAACCAATGTACATCCTTTGATACCGTATCCTGCTGAGTTGAAAACGAATATGAACTTTTGCCCACATATTTGACTATGCTGCCGTCTGCTCCCGTCTCTTCCTTGACTTCTCTTAAAGCAGTCTGTTCGTGCTCTTCGCCCGGTTCAACGGTGCCCTTTGGGAGAACCCACCCTTCATACTTGTTTTTGTAATTCTTGTACAGAAGAAGTATCTTTCCTCTAAAAATAACAACACCGCCACAGCTCGTTGCTTCTACCATCGCAATGCCTCCGTAGGTGTTTGACAAAACTTAAACTGCATTTGAGTATACATCATTTGTCACCCTCTTGCAACCCAAAGTTTCTCAATGTCATTAAGGCTTAAATGTCTTTTCCCATTCTGCTTTTTACTTTTTTCGCGTATTACCCCCCTCTATTTCATCAATCTTTAAGTTTACAAAGCCCCCCTCGGGTCTTATAATCTATAGCAGAACGGGCACAGAGTGCCTAAAGAAAAGAACAGGAGATTTAAAAATGGGATTATTGATTTTTGGAACTATCGTTATCGTAGCCGCTGTTTCAGTGGGTGTTTCAATGAGACACAGCCGCGGAGCTGCCGCAGGTAAAGCCATAGGAGCCGTAGGTACCGTCATCGGTGTCGTCCTCATCATTTCAAGCTGCTTCGCATCGGTTCCCACGGGCCATACGGGAATCCTTACCACCTTCGGTAAAGTCGAAGATACAACCTACGAAGCAGGCGTTCATTTCATCTTGCCTTGGCAGGAAGTTGTAAAAATGGACAACAGGGTTCAGAAGCTTACAAAAGACATGGAAGCTTTCTCCTCCGACATTCAGGAAGTTTCACTTAAGTACACATTGAACTATCGTATCGAGAGTTCACAGGCTCAGAACCTTTATAAAACGGTCGGTACAAATTACGCTACCACCATCATAGAGCCCAAGATCGAAGACGCTGTAAAGACCATCACCGCACAGTACAACGCAGAAAACCTTGTTTCAAAGCGTGCCGAACTTGGTGACAAGATCGAGGAACTTCTTACAGCAAGCCTCTCCTCTTACAACATCATCGTTACAAGTACCGCAGTAGAAAACCTGGACTTCACCGATGAATTTACAAATGCCGTTGAAGCAAAGCAGGTTGCCGAGCAGAACAAGATCAAGGCAAAGACCGAGCAGGAACGTCAGACAATGGAAAAAGAGGAAGAGTTGAAGCGTAACGAGGCAGCAGCTCAGTCCGCAGCAAAGGTTGCAAAGACCGAAGCTGAAGCTGCGGCAGAAGTTGCAAAGATCCAGGCAAACGCAGACCTCGAAGTATCAAAGATCCAGGCAGATGCAGCCGAATATGCAGGTCAGAAGGAAGCAGCAAAGAACAAAGCCATCTCCGAATCCATCACGGAAGAACTCATCAAGTACTACTACATTCTCCAGTGGGACGGAAAACTTCCCGAGACTTACATGGGTACAGAGAACGTAAATACCATCCTTGACATCACAAAATAAGAAATAAAAAAATCATCCCGACGGATCTGATCCGTCGGGATGATTTTTTTATTCCACACCTCTTCTTAAGTGGCCTCTCGTATAATTCCCTTTAAGGGGAAGATTATCTTTATATGCTTTAAGAACTTTGGCAGTCTCCTCTCCGCTTTCCGTCGTAAAGGAAAGGATGTGGGATGCAAAGTCATCAAACTCTTCAAGTTCCCTCATTCCGATCACGGAATAGACCGAAGAATTGTAGATCACATTGAGGCAGATCGGGCAAAGAGTCCGTACAGGGAAAACAACACCTGTTCTGTCCTTTAAACCAAGCTCGCCATGCTCTCCTCTCACTCTCTTAAGACATGTAAAGAAATTATCCCTTAAACATTGGGCTGTGTACATTACGGGACTTCTTCCGTAAACCGTGAAATTCCTGATGCTGCCTTCAACTTCCTTTAGTTCTCCCGCATTTAATTCCAAAGATGCGGTGAAACTTTCCGGGTTAATGAGATCACTTAAAAATGCTGCCGCTTCATCGTTCAATGTATAAAGTGCTTCGGAGCAGATGACTTTTGTGCCTTTTCCATGGGTCCGAACAAATTGGAGTTCATCAAGGGAATTTATCACTACACCGCTTGCCGCATCAAAGTCAAATTCCTTTTCGTATCTCTCCCTTTCTTTCGTTCTGAAAACAGGAGGAAAACAGACGTAAACTTCCTTACCTTCTTCTTTTAACGCCCTTGCCCTCTCAAGCTGATCTTTTAAGCTTTCTTCCTGGATATCCAGGAAAACAGCGTCCGCAATTTCCGACTTTAAGACCTCTCGAAGCTGCTCTTTTGCCGAAACTTTGCAGATAACCTTTCTTTCCGTATTTTCTTTGGGCTTAATCCTATTTTCGAAAGGCTTCTCTTCACCCGCAGCTCTCCTGTAAGAGTCAAGGATCTTCTCCTTAAGTCCTTCGAAAGCATTTCTTCTCAGTTCTTTAAGTTTACCCACGGGAATAAAGATATTGTCTCCCTCTTCCGTTTTAAGATCCTCAAAGCAGAAATCGCTTTCTCCGGTCTTATTTAACACATTATCAATGTCTTCGGCAGTCATAGGACGGGATTTTGCGCTGTCAACAACGTCCCCCGTTGCAATAAAGCTTTTTCCGAAGGCGGTCACGGTAAGTTCGGCGTTTTGTCCGCTAATAGCCTTCATGTGCCCTGTGCATCCCGGCTTTGCATCTTCCTTGAGGAAATCCGCACCGATCCTGTCAAGAAGAGCTTTGTTCTTTGTTCTGTAGACCGCGGTTCCCCTGACGCATTTAAAAGCAGGAGGCACATTCACTTCATAGATCTTTGTCTTTCCTTCCGCCAGCCTTTCCAGTCCCGCTGCTCCCACAGTGAACTCAAAGATCTCGTCTCCTCTGATCTCCAGTACATCTCCCGCATTTACGGAAAGGTTCAGTCTGATGCTCACATGTCTTCCCGATACGTCGGAAACTTTACCGATCTCCACTCCCGAATGATTTACTCTGTCGGGAGTCATCATGGAAGGTCCGTGATAATTAAAATAATAGCCTTTGGTAAAACCGCCTCGGTTGTAGATCTCCGAAGCCTCTCTCACCCGTTCTGAAAGTTCGTTGGGATTTTCCTTAAGATATTTTTCATATCCTTCTCTTCCCAATTCTTCATATTTCCCCGTAAGATAAGCATAGGCTGCGGTGATGCCTGCTGTATACTCGGGCTTTTTCATCCTTCCTTCTATCTTAAAGGAGTCAATGCCGCAATCCACAAGATCCGGAACCGCATCCAGAGTGCATATGTCCTTAAGGCTCAGAACCGCGCCTTCAAAGATCTTTTTATCGTTTTCAAGAAGGTCATATCTCTGTCTGCAGGGCTGGGCACATCTTCCGCGGTTTCCGCTCCTGCCGCCGATCATGCTTGACAGAAGACACTGACCCGAGTAGGAATAGCAAAGGGCTCCGTGCACAAAGCACTCCAGTTCCAGACCTGTCTCAGCCCTTAACTGTCTAACTTCCGAAAGAGAAAGTTCTCTGGCAGGCACCACCCTCGTAACTCCCCCGATGTCTTCAAGAAGCTTTGCTCCCGCCCCCTGGCATACAGTCATCTGGGTGCTGGCATGAATGGGAAGTTCCGGGAAATTCCGTTTAATAAAGGACAAGACTCCGAAGTCCTGAACGATGACCGCATCAAGACCTCTTTCGTAATACTTTTTAAGATAATCAAAAAGACAGCCCGATAGCTCCTTTTCCTTCAAAAGGGTGTTAACGGTCAGGTAGATCTTTTTATTGTTTAAATGAATAAAATCGATGGCAGAAAGAAGTTCTTCTTCATCGGGGTTGTCCGCATATGCTCTGGCCCCGAATTTTCCGCCACCGATGTAAACCGCATCCGCTCCTGCCGCAACAGCCCCCTTAAGGGAAGCTACGGAACCTGCGGGTGCAAGGATCTCTGTATGTTTCATTTTAATTCCTTCTCAATTCCGTTTCAAGACGCACGATATTCTTCTGAAGATCAAGATTATCCGCTCTCAGAAGTTTATTCTCCTGCTCGGCGTTTTCAAGACGTGCCTGAAGATTGGCAAGATCTCTTTTAAGCCCGGAGATCTCTTTTTGATGATCACCGAATCCTGAAAAAGTTTCCTCTTCCCTTTCCCGTAGTTTCAGGTAATCATCGGCGATATTGATCATGATAAGGATATTCCGTTCCGAATCGTTTATAATATTGTTGCCGTTCTGACTTTTGATCTCAGCATGTTTTTTGTTGATGTAATCGGCGATCTGGTGCAGGTATTCCACATTTTCATAACCGGCAATATTATAATTCTTTCCGTTAATTATAACGTGAGCGTCGTTCTTTTTGTTCATATCCCACACTCCAATACTTTTTATTCTTCGGGTACGGGCATACCCAAATGTTTATAAGCCTCTGCGCTGGGCACTCTGCCTCTTGGTGTTCTTAAGATGAATCCGTTCTGCACAAGAAAGGGTTCATATACTTCTTCCAGGGTTCCGGGATCTTCCCCTATGGTGGTGGCCACGGCCTCTATCCCCACAGGTCTGCCTCCGAAGTTAACGGTCATGCATCTCAGTATCGCTCTGTCCGTATTATCAAGGCCGAAACTGTCCACTTCCAAAAGATCCAAGGCCTTTTTTGCAGCCTCGCAGGTGATCTCGTTTCCGAATTTTATCTGTGCGAAATCCCTTACTCTTTTCAGCAAACGGTTGGCAAGTCTCGGGGTTCCTCTTGAACGTCCGGCTATCTCCACCGCGGCTTCTCTTTCTATGGGTACATTCATTACCTGAGCGCTTCTGATGACGATCTCCGTGAGTTCCTTTGTGGTATAATACTCAAGTCTGTTAATGATACCGAATCTATCCCGTAAAGGTGCTGTAAGCATTCCGGCTCTGGTGGTGGCCCCCACCAGGGTGAATTTGGGAAGATCCAGTCGTATAGACTTGGCTCCCGCTCCCTTTCCAATGATGATATCGATCACAAAATCTTCCATTGCCGGATAAAGGAGTTCCTCAACCTGACGGTTCAAACGATGGATCTCATCGATGAAAAGAACATCCCCCTCCTGAAGGTTGTTGAGGATCGCAGCCATATCTCCGGGTTTTTCTATGGCAGGTCCCGCGGTAACCTTGAAATTGACGCCCATTTCATTGGCAATGATGTTGGCCAATGTGGTCTTTCCAAGTCCCGGAGGCCCGAAGAAAAGCACATGATCCAGGGATTCATGACGGCTTTTTGCCGCATCCATATAGACCCTCAGGTTTTCCTTTGCTTTTGCCTGCCCGATGTATTCCTCAAGACGTTTGGGTCTTAAACTGCCCTCAGTCTTAATATCTTCTTCTGTAATCTCTGTTGAAATCAGTCTTTTGCCACTCATATATCCTGTTTATATCTTCCTTAGTGCAAGCTTGATCAGTTCTTCGGCAGTAACATCCTCATCCGCATTAACGGAATTGACTGCTTTCATAGCTTCGGTCATGCTGTATCCCAAAGCATTGAGGGCCTGAGCCGCTTCCATGACGACATCCCTGTTTCCGCGGTTTGCACCCGTTTCAAGGCTGTCTTCTTCCGAAAAGCCCACAGTAAAGCCTTCCACTTTATCCTTAAGGAAAAGGATGATCTTTTCCGCCACTTTCTTTCCCACTCCCTGAGCCGAAGAAAGAGTCTTTATATCGCTTGAAAGGATGGCAACGGCAATGTCTTCGGGACTTAAAGCTGAAAGAAGAGCAATGGCCACCTTGGGTCCCACGCCGCTGACACCGATCAGTGCTTTGAACATTTCCAGTTCATTGTCTTCCGCAAAGCCGTAAAGGAACATTCCGTCCTCTCTGACCTGCATATATGTATTCAAAAAGATCTCGGTTCCGATGCTCCTGTATTCTCGAAGAACCGTTGCGGGGACACAGATTTGAAAACCGATGCCCGCAGCCGTCACCACCACAAGAGAATCATCATAAACCTTGGATACTCTGCCTTCAACATAAGCGATCATTTTTTTCCACCGCCTATGCTCTTAAATTCACCCTTGCTGACATAGAGCCTGCCCTCATCGATGTATCGGATGATGTCAAACGGTGATATGTCGAGGCCTTCGGCTATCTGTATGGCATTACTGTTGGGATAACGGTTGAGATAGTTCTCGATCCTTTCAAATTCCTCTTCTTCTTTTTGCTGGCACTCATTGCAGCAGGTCCTGTTGCTCCATGCATTGAATACCTTGCCGCAAAATCTGCATAAACATGTCTTAGCCATCGTTTCTGTTATTCCTTTGTTTGATCCTTGTGATAATGTTTGTGTGTTCCCGGTAACCGAGTTCTTCTTTCAATTCAACAACTGTATCGTCTCTTCCGCCATTCCAGGTCATAGTGGGGAAAGCAAGGCAAAATCGTTTTGCCGTATATTTAAGATAGCCTTTAAAGCCCGCTCCGATCTTTCCGAAGCCCTGTCTGAGCACATCCATGAGCTGATCGATCTTGGTTTTTCCGAAGGTCGTGGCTTTATCAATACGTATCCTGTTGGATGCCAGCACTTTATCTATTGCTTCAATGCTTCCGTCTATCTTCTTGTCAAACTCTTCCTTCTGATTGCCGTAACCTTGCATGGTAAAGGCGATGGAGGCATCTATACGGTCCAGAGCATGTTCGATCACATCTCCCACTCTGGTCTCTCCGTATCTCCTCTTAAACTCCGTCTTTGAATTGACCTCAACCTCTCTGAGCCCCGAAGCAAATCCCGAAAGTTCTTTTTTGATCTTGGTGATGATGGTGATCTTCTGATCAAGTTGTACCGTAGCCACTATGGTGGACACCACATCCAAAATGAAAAGGGACAGGATCACATATCCTCCCGGTACAAATATACTTCTGGGAAATCTGTCAATGAGCCCCATGACAAAGGGATGAAGCACCTTCGCAAGAAAGATGGCCATGACACCCCAGAAACATGCAACAGGCAGGCATATCCTGCCTTTAAGGTTAAAGGGGATATGCGAATAATCCCACCATTTTGCATGAAAGAGTAATTCCATGATCCAGCTGGTAAAATACTCGAAAGCAGAAGCCACAAAGGCCCCCAGTAAAAAGATCAACACATAACTTCTGAATGAAGGCTCCGAAGTAACGGCCTTCATTCCGTGATTAAAGAATACGAGAAGCATTCCGGTGGCGGCACATCCGTAGATGGGGATCACAGGTCCGTTCAAAAAACCACGATTGATAAGTTTGCCTTCAACCACCGAGCAGTAACTACACTCCCAGATCCAGCCCACAAAGCAATATATGAAAAAGCAATAGAATATGTGATAAAATTCGATTCCAAACAATGACAGTTCAAACATTTTTCATAACCCTCTGACTATAAGACCCGAATAACCTTTTTAAACGTTTTCGGGAGTATACGATCACAACGATCATATATGTACACGTAACCTTATGATAGCAAAAATCGCATTAAAATAAAAGACAAAAATTTAAAAGTATGTTATAAATATAAACAGTCAATTTATTCATCGGAAAGGTGTTTTATGAAGATCATCAAATCTGTCAGGGATCACGTTTTCCCATCAGGACTTGTATTTTTTGATATAGAGACCACAGGGCTTTCACCCCGCACGTCTTCACTTTATCTCATAGGAGCAATGCGTAACGAAGAAGAAAAATGCGTTCTCACCCAATTTTTTGCGGATGCTCAGTCGGAAGAAAAACAGCTTTTGGAAGCTTTTGTATCCTACCTCTCTCCGGAAGAAACCCTTGTACATTTTAACGGAACCACCTTTGACATCCCCTATCTGGATCACAAATTCAAAGTCCACGGGATCGATCACTATATAAACCCTGACAAGACAGAAGATCTTTACAGAGAGATCGCTCATTACAAAAAGTATCTTCCTCTGGAAAACCTTAAACTTAAAACCGTAGAAGCCGCAGCAGGCTTTAAACGCTCCGACACCTACGAAGGTGCGGAACTGATCAAACTTTATGCAAATTTCATAGGAAGGGTCCGTCTTGCGTCCATCACCAAAAAAACTGAGGACACAGAAAACGCCGAATCCATTTTAAAAAGCATATTACTTCACAACAGTGACGATCTGGAAGGACTTCTTGCAGTCTACAAAAAAACAAACATAGGGGCTGCCCTGACAGGAAATTTCGACTTTCACACCGACATCACCCCCTTTGATCTCACCATTTCCGTAAACACTCCCCTGTTCCCTGCGGAATTTGAATTTGAACATTCTCTCTACACTTTGAGCAACGGAAAAAAGAGCTGTGAACTGATCGTCCATGTCAAAGAAGGGCCTCTTAAATACTTTTTCCAAGATTACAAAAATTATACCTATGTCATCGACAAAGATATGTGTATGCATAACTCCGTAGTTTCGGGCATAGCTAAGGAAAACAAGAAAAAATGTACCAAAGAAACGGCCTACATCAAAAAGCCGGGGCGTTTCATCCCTCTGCCGAAAGCACTGGCAGATGTAGCAGCGGAAAAGGGCTTCAAGCTTTTCAAAGAAGAATACAACGATAAAACCTTCTATATCGAGATAAATGAAGACCACGAATTTCTTAAGGAATACGCGATCTGTCTTCTTCGGGGATAAAAAAAAGCAGATCCTGTCGGATCTGCTTAATTTTTCATCTTATCAATCCTGTGCGATGATTTCCTTCTTGTTGTAAGAACCGCAGTTCTTGCAAACTCTGTGAGGCATCATTAATGCGCCGCACTTGCTGCACTTTACAAGGTTCGGAGCAGTCATTTTCCAGTTTGCTCTGCGACTGTCTCTTCTGGCCTTGGAATGCTTATTCTTCGGACAAATAGCTCCCATGATTTACACCTCCTTAACTTGGTTGAAAATATCCCGGATAACAGACATTCTTGGATCGAGCTCTGTGCGATCGCAACCGCATTCTCCTTCATTCAGGTTGTGG
>JAILRC010000089.1 GCA_024698485.1 Lachnospiraceae bacterium
GACGGAGCGGTCATAGTCCGCGGCAACAGGATCACCGCAGCCACATGCTATCTCCCTCTTTCCGAGAACATGAAGCTTTCCAAGGATCTCGGTACAAGACACAGAGCAGGTGTGGGCGTAAGTGAAGTTACGGACAGTCTCACCATCATCGTTTCCGAGGAAACGGGCAAGGTCTCCATCGCAAAGAACGGAAGCCTTGTCTACAACGTGGACGGTGAATTCCTCCGCACGAAGCTTACGGAACTCATCCCCAAGAAGCCCGACAACGATCGGAAACTACTGGGATTCTTAAAACATAAAGAAGAGGGGGACAAACAGATATGAAAACCTATCTTCTTGCTATATGGAAATGGCTGTCCAGAAACTTCGGACTGAAGCTTCTGGCTTTTATCTCGGCTTTCCTCATCTGGGTGGCGGTGGTAAATTCCCTTGATCCCATCGACACAAGGACTTTTTACAACATCCCCGTTAAGATCCTTAATGAGGATGCTCTCATACGAAAGGACAAGATCCCGGAGGTGCTTTCCGGAAGTACCGTGAACATCACCGTCCAGGCCAGGAAGTCCATCTGTGATGCCCTTACGGAGGACGACATCAAGGCAACGGCGGATTTCGAAAAGATCTACGTTACCGACACCGTTCCCATCGACATTATGATAGAAGGCTATTCCGACACGGACATTGACATCATCCGCGGTCAGAACCAGTATATGAAACTTTCTCTGGAGGACTATGCCACCAAGGAATTCAAGGTGAGGATAAATCCTGTGGGAACTCCCGCCGAGGGCTATGTGGTGGGCAGCAGTGCTTCCAGCCCCAACGTGATCTCTGTTCGGGGTTCAAAACTCCAGATCAGCCGCATCCAGGCAGTGGTAGCCACCGTACATGTGGACGGCATCAGTAAGGATATGGAAGTGGTGGTGCAGCCCGTGGTCTATGACATGAATGACGAGGCCATGAACACGGAGAACCTTGAACTGAGCTACGAAGCAGTCACCGTCACCACAAACCTCTACCGCACCAGGACCCTGAGACTTGAAGCAAAGACCATAGGCGAGGTTGCGGACGGCTACGAGATAAAGAGTGTTTCCTTCCAGCCTTCACAGATCACGGTTTCCGGAACGAGCGAGGATCTGGCAAAGCTGGGCACCGTCCTTCGTGCCTACGTTGATGTGAACGGCGTCACAAAACAGGTGGAGAAGAACATCGACATCAATTCTCTCATCGACAGTAAGCTCACCAGCATATGCATCCTGGACGAGGACGATACTCTGGCGGTCACTGCCTATGTGGAAGAACAGGAGAAGATCGACATCACCCTTACCTCAGCGGATGTGGAGACCGAAAATGCGGGCGAAGGCTTTACTGCCGAAGTTCAAAATGTTACTCCCGGAAAACTCACCCTGAGATGCACCAAGGAAGCTGTTCAGAATGCAAATCTCGAAAATCTCCGTCCTCGTGTGGATTGCTCCGGGCTCACGGAAGCAGGGGTTTACGAGCTTCCTCTTATTCTCAACAGGAGATCCGGCATCGTTTCCTTGTCCGAAGTGACTGTGAGAGTGGAACTTACGGCTGTTGCACCTCCGGAGGAAACGGAAGTTACTGAGGAACAGTAGGCAGATGAAGCGCTTTTGGAACAATTTTGTGAAATACAGATTCCTTCTCAGTCAGCTGACTGAGAAGGATATTAAATTAAAATACAGAAATTCTTATCTTGGGATCATCTGGACCTTGTTGGAGCCCTTGCTCACAATGATCGTCCTGACCCTTGTTTTTTCGAGGCTTCTGGGCAAAGATACACAGGACTTCCCTGTGTACATCCTTACCGGACGCCTTATTTTCGCTTTTTATCAGAATGCCACCAAACAGGCGCTGCGTTCGGTAAGAAGCCATGCGGCCATGATCAAGAAGGTCTATGTCCCCAAGTACATGTACCCTCTTTCCGCTGTCCTGTCCAATTACGTGACCTTCCTCATCTCCCTTGTGGCGCTGGTGGGAGTTGCTGTGGTCAGGAACGTGAGACCCACATTGTGGCTGTTCCAGGCTTTCGCCCCTCTTCTCATCATCCTGGGGCTTGCTCTTGGATCGGGACTCATCCTTTCCGCAGCGGCGGTGTTCTTCAGGGATCTTGAGTATCTTTGGGGAGTGGCTACCATGATCATCATGTATGCATCAGCCATTTTCTACAGAGTTGAGGATGTGTTTTCGGAAAGCAATCGATGGATCTTCACTCTGAACCCTGTTTATGCCTGCATAGACAATTTCAGGAGCGCGGTCTTCGGAAGCCCCATGAACCTGAATGCCACGATCTATTCTGCGGCAATGGCGGTGGGACTCACCCTCATAGGTTGCATTTTCTTCTACAGGAATCAGGATAAATTCATTTTACATATATAAGGAAAAGAAATGGCTGACACTTCGCTTATTGTAAACAACGTCTCGGTCAGGTACCGCCTCACCGAAGAAAAAGTGGACAATCTAAAAGAATATGTCATAAAGCTGGTGAAAAGAGACCTGCGCTACAAGGATTTCTTGGCGCTGGACGATGTTTCCTTCGAACTTAAAAAGGGAGACCGTCTGGCAGTCATGGGGAAGAACGGCGCGGGAAAATCCACTCTCATGAAGGTGGTGGCGGGAGTCCTGAAGCCTTCCTCCGGAAATGTGACCTGCTGCGGCAATGTGGCGCCGCTTTTGGAACTGGGAGCGGGCTTTGACATGCAGTACTCCGGCGCCGAGAATATCTGGCTTTACGGAGCCATGCTGGGCTACTCCAAGGCTTTCATAAAGTCCAGGTACGACGAGATCGTGGAATTCGCGGATCTGGGGGCTTTCATCAATTCCCCCGTGAAGAACTACTCTTCGGGAATGCGCGCCCGTCTGGGCTTTGCTCTTGCCACGGTGGTGGAACCGGACATATTGATCCTGGACGAGGTCCTTTCCGTTGGAGATGCGGCCTTCAAGAAAAAGAGCGAGCAGAAGATCATGAGCATGTTCGACAAGGGGACCACGGTGCTTTTTGTTTCCCACAGCGAAACTCAGGTAAAGAATCTCTGCACCAAGGGAATCCTTCTGGATCACGGGAAGATCGTCTTTTCGGGAACGGCGAAGGAAACAGCGGAAGAATATTCCAAGATAAACGGAAAATGAACATATGACACCGGGGAGGACCGCTGCAAAGCAGGGGAGGGACCCCGGTGTATTATAGCCGGGGAGGACCGCTGCAAAGCAGGGGAGGGACCCCGGTGTATTATAGCCGGGGAGGGACCCCGGGGTATGTCTGCATCGTCTCTGTTTTTCACAGTATTTCTTTTATTTCATCACAATTTCATCACAAAAGGCCTTTAGAATGAAGTCCAGATGATAAAAGTTACCTTAGGTAACTCGCAAATAGAAAGGAAGACGGATTATGGATGACGAATCAAGAAACGACAACAATGAAGTCATTAATGATGAAGTCGACACTTGTGTTAATGACAGCGAAACAAAGGCAGAAGAGTATGGAGAGTCCAAGGCCATGACCGAGGAAGAGATCAGGGCTGCGGCCGAGAACATCGGAGCATCTCCCTATGCCGGATATGAGAGCAGGGAGAACAGCTACTCTTCCTATACCAATTACGATTATTCCACATCTTCGGATGCGTACAACAGAGCTGCGGAAGTAAAGAAGCCGAGAGCGTTTAAGAGGATCATGAGATTTGTGGGCCTTGCGACTGCTTTCGGAATGATCGCAGGCGGAACGTTCTTCGGAGTGTCCCGGGGGCTGAATGCGGTACTGGGCGAAAATTCCTTCCTTCAGACTTCGGAAGAGGCGACGGAGAAAAACGCAAGCACGGTTCTTAAGCAACTGGGTGTTTCCAATCTTGTGATCGCAAACACAAGCACCACCGAAGCCAAGGGCTTTGAAAACAACGCCGTTGTGGACGTGGTGAAAGAGAACATGCCCAGCACTGTCTGCGTGAATGTTTCCTACACAGCAACACAAAGAGATTTCTTCACCGGAAGGACCACATCCTATGAAGTGACCGGAGGCGGTTCCGGATTCATAGTCGGGGAAAACGATGAGGAAGTGTTCATCGCCACCAACCATCATGTTATAGAAAAGGCCGAGAAGGTCACGGTCACTTTCTCCAGCGGCGACGAAGTTACGGGCACGGTGAAGGCTTCCGACAGCAATCTGGATCTTGCGGTGGTTTCCGTAAAGAAGTCTGCCATCTCCGGCGACACACTTCTTGAGTGCAGAGTGGCTACTCTGGGAAATTCCGACGAGTCTCAGGTGGGCGAGATGGTAATCGCCATCGGTAATGCCCTGGGCTACGGTCAGTCAGTCACTGTTGGTTACCTTTCCGCCAAGGACAGAGAGATCACTACCGAAAACGTCACAAAGAAGCTCCTTCAGACCGATGCGGCCATCAACAGCGGTAACTCGGGCGGTCCTTTGTTCAATGTAAAGGGCGAGGTCATCGGCATCAACTGTGCAAAGTTCTCCGACAGCAGCATCGAGGGCATGTGCTTTGCCATCCCCATCTCTGCTGCTATTCCCATTCTTGACGATCTCATCAACCGTGAAGTCATCGCCGAGGAAGACCGGGGCTATCTCGGCGTCAGTCTCCGTGAGATCACCGAAGACATTGCGGAACTTCTGGGAATGCCCTCCGGACTTCGTGTCCAGAGCCTCATTGAGGGCAAGGGCGCTCAGCAGGCCGGCATATATGTAGGCGACATCCTTACCGGCATCAACGGAAAGAATCTTCCCGATTACGATTCCTTCGTATCCGAGGTTTCTTCCTTCAGATACGGCACGAAGGTCACAGTGAACCTGAAGCGTATGGTGAACGGCGAATGGACCGATATGGCCATTGAGGTCACACTTTCAAAGAGAGAATAAGTTTTTTAAAGAAACCCTTCCACACCTGTCCCATCGGGCTCCCGGCCGATGGGACTTTTTCTTAAGAAAATTTTTTCTTGTCAATATAAAAAAAGTGGGTTATTATAAAGGGTACTCGTGGGATTATACCCTTTTTTAAGACTATGATCGGGGACAGAGGAGAAGACGATGATCAAAGCCCATCAAAAATCTTTTCACAGATTGTTTATCATATCCGACACATTGTTGGTTATTGCGGCTTTCTTCCTGTCTTATTTCATCCGTTTCAGCCTCATCGGAACGGATGAGGGGGTCAAGTACCTCCCCTTAAGTGAGTATGTGGACTATCTTTTTTTCATCGCCCTGGGTTATCTTTTGATCTTCCTCTTCGGAGGTCTGTACAATCCCCAGAGAAGCCGTTCACTGATCAAACAGTTTTTTGAAGTGATCCGCGCCAACATTTTTGGCGCTGTTTACTTTCTGGCTCTGCTCTATCTGGTGAAACAGATAGACATTTCCCGTGGGTACATTGCGGTGTTTGCCGTTACCAACACGGCGTTGGACCTGATCTTCCGCCTGGTTCTCTTCTCGGTGCTCCACAGCCTGAGAAAGCACGGCAAAAATCTTAAACATGTGCTGATGGTGGGCTATTCCAGAACGGCAGAGGTCTACATCGACCGTGTCAAGGCCAATCCCGAATGGGGCTATGCCATCCTTGGGATTTTGGACGACGAGATGGAAAAAGGCACCAGATATCGCGGTGTTTCCGTCATGGGAAAACTGTCGGATCTGGACAGGATCCTTTCCGAGAACGATCTTGACGAGATGGTCATCGCTTTAAAGGTCAGTGACTACACGAAACTTGACACCATTGTGGGGGCAGGTGAAAAGTACGGCCTTCACACCAGATTTGCGCCTGATTTCATGAACGTGATCTCCGGAAACGCAAATATGGAAGATATGGACGGAGTTCCTGTGATCAACATCCGTTCCGTTCCCTTGAGCAGTGCCGGGAACAGAGCGGTGAAAAGGATCGAGGACCTGATCCTGGGCACTGTTGCCCTCATCCTTGCGGCTATTCCCATGATCATGGTTGCAGCGGGGGTAAAACTCACTTCCAAGGGTCCCGTGATCTTTAAACAGACAAGGGTGGGACGGCACAACAAAGAATTCACCATGTACAAGTTCCGCTCCATGGTGGTCCAGGATGCGGAAGAAGAAAAGAAAGAATGGACCACGGCGGATGATGCCAGAGTCACCGGATTCGGCAAATTCATCCGTAAGACCAGCCTTGACGAACTTCCCCAGCTCTTTAACGTGCTGAAAGGCGAGATGAGCCTTGTGGGTCCCAGACCCGAGAGGCCCTATTACGTGGACAAGTTCAAGGAAGAGATCCCTAAATATATGGTAAAACACCAGGTGCGACCGGGGATCACAGGCTGGGCGCAGGTAAACGGCTATCGCGGCGACACCAACATTGCAAGGCGCATCGAGTGCGACATCTGGTATATTGAAAACTGGTCATTGTGGCTGGACATCTCCATTCTTTTAAAGACGGTGTTCAAAGCAAGCGACAATGCTTATTAAATCTTAAGGACAAAAAAATGAGTAACGAGATCGATACTATCAATAACGAAAACAACGAAGTCGAAGAAAAGAAGACGGAAAACGAGGAGACCAGAGACAGAGAACTGGTGTGCTCCATGTGCCGTCGTACGGAATCCCAGGTAAAGAGGATGTTCACCCTTCACCCGGGCCTCTGCATCTGCGACGACTGCATGCAAAAGACCATGGACACTCTGTCCGGCGGCGGTTCCCTTTCCATTTTGGGCCTTGCTCCCAAGAATAACAACGATAAAGATGACTCCGCAAACTTCAGTGCCAATCTTGGGGATCTTTCCAATCTCTCAAGCATGATCTTCGGCGATCTTCCTTCGGTTCCCATGAACCAGAGGCTTAAGAAAAAGAAACCCGCCCTTAAAACGGACGAGGACAACATCGAAGCAAAGTTTGACATTAAGAACCTGAAGCCCCCGCACGTCATCAAGGCTGAACTTGACGACTACGTGGTGGGTCAGGAACATGCCAAGAAGGTCATCAGCGTGGCTGTTTACAACCACTACAAGAGAGTCTTCGACAAGAACGAGGACGGAGTTGAACTGGAAAAGTCCAACATGCTCATGATCGGTCCCACAGGCTGCGGCAAGACCTACATGGTAAAGACCCTTGCAAAACTCCTGAACGTGCCCCTTGCCATTGCCGATGCCACGTCCCTTACGGAAGCCGGCTACATCGGAGATGACGTGGAAAGCGTTCTTTCCAAACTCCTGGTGGCAGCGGACAACGACATTGAACGTGCTGAAAAGGGCATAGTCTTCATCGACGAGATCGACAAGCTGGCCAAGAAGCACACCACCAACAGTCGTGACGTTTCCGGTGAATCCGTTCAGCAGGGGCTTTTGAAACTCCTTGAAGGAGCAGAGGTAGAAGTTCCCGTAGGCGCCATGAGCAAGAACGCCATGGTTCCCATGACCACCATGGACACCACCAACATCCTTTTCATCTGCGGCGGTGCCTTCCCCGAGCTTGACAAGATCATAAAGCAGAGATTGAACAAGACTTCTGCCTGCGGTTTCCTGGGAGAACTCTCCGACAAGTACGACGATGAAAAGAACATCGCCGGAAAGGTGGAGCTTCAGGATCTCCGTGAATTCGGCATGATCCCCGAATTCCTGGGACGTCTTCCCGTGGTCTTCACACTTGACGGACTGAAGCAGGATGATATGGTGAGGATACTCACTCAGCCCAGAAATGCCATCTTAAAGCAATACAAGAAACTTCTCTCCATGGACGAAGTTGCCCTTGAGTTTGAGGACGGGGCACTTTCCGCCATTGCCGAGAAGGCTCTTAAAAGAGATACCGGTGCAAGAGCTCTTCGTGCCATCATCGAAGAGATCATGCTTGACATAATGTACGAGATCCCGAAGGATGATACCATCGGAAAGGTCGTTATCACTGAGGACTACGTTGCCAGAAAGGGCGCGCCCCGGATAGTGCTGAGAAGCAATTAGATTTACAGTCAAGGAGAGTAAAAATGTCGGTATCAAAATTATCTTCCACGATCACCGGACTTTATTCCGGTCAAAGAAAACTGTCCGATGAGAAGTACACCTACCGCTACCTTCAGACAGCCATGAGGACCCTGGACGAGGCAGTGGGATACAGCGCGAGAGGCGGACGTAAAGAGAATGTCTTCCCTTCCGATTGGCCTGACAAGAGCGTGCGTCTCAACGATTACAAGCGCATGGAAAAGGTCAGGAAGAATCCTGATTACGGTACAAAGACCGCAAAGCTTTCCGTGAAGGTGAGGGACGAGAACGGAGATCCCCTCATCGCGGAGATCCGCCTCTACCCCAATGACAAGGCATCAAGAGACGGTGTTACATCGGGTTATACCAACGATTACAAGATAAAGCACATCGAAGAGATAGCGGAGGAGATCTACGGAGCTCCCTACGACGTGGACCCCACATCGGATTACGTATGGTATGACTACTTCCGCCGCACCACGGCAGAGAACGGTGAATTCTCCGAGGAACTTCCTGTGGGAAGATACAGACTTGTGTGCGACAAGGGTTCCGAATTTGAAGTGGTGGAGACTGCAGTGAACGTTCCGGGAACCACGGAGGTCACATTGAGAAGACTTGTTGACATGGGAAAGGACAGCTGGTATGTGGGCGACCTTCATCATCACTCCGTTTTCTCCAGCCCCCTTTATCCCCCTCAGGGCACCGACTATGTTTACGACACTCCCGAGATGATACAGAATTCCATGAGAGCCAAGGGTCTCACCTTCGGCGCTCTTTCGGATCATCACAATGTTTTGAACCACAGGACATGGGAAAAACTGGTAACACCCGATTTCCTTCCCATCCTGTCAAAAGAGATATCCACATCCAACGGTCATGTGCTCCAGCTGAACACGGATCCCGATGTGATCTATCATATACCCGAAGAAAAAGACAGGACTCCCGAGATCATGCGTGCGGAATACAGGCGTATCACCGACGAGATCAAAGGCTTCGGCGGTCATCCCCAGATCAACCATCCCAGAGACATGCAGAAGGCCATATCTTTCCCCCCTGAGTTCACGGACATGATCGACATCTTCAAGACCATCGAGATCTGGAACGGAAGCCATCCTCTGGCTGAGGGCTGCACCAACGGAAACGCCATGCAGCTTTGGCTGGACTGCCTTGAAAAGGGCACCTTCCTGGGAGCCACCACAGGTTCCGACACTCACGAGATCACCTGTGAGTTCTGGTTCGATTCCCTTGCCTATGTGTTCGGTCTCTACACGGCTGTAAAGGCTGCACTGGACAACACATTGGAAGCAAAGAACGAAAAAGGTGTGATCCTTGAGGGAGAAAACCTTGAACTGGCTCATTACTTCGTTGATCTTCTCACGGAGGAACTGCCCATATTGAAGCATTGGGGAGAAGTGAACCTTTCCAGCGGCTGCGTGCGCACTTACGTTCACGCGGAGGGAGAGAGGACTCCCGAAAACCTTTTAAAGAACCTGGAGCAGGGACACAGCTTCCTCACCAACGGACCCATCATAGAAGCAAAACTTCAGGATGACGGCACAGCAGAGCTTAAGATCGTTTCCAACAGACCTTTGAGCCGTCTGCTGGTGTACAGCAACGGCCAAAGCATCGAGGAATTCGATCTGGCGGATCCCGCAGATTTGAACGGCGGTTTTGACTATTCCTGCACAGTAAATCTCAACACCGAAGGCAAGAAATGGTTCATTTTCCGCCTGCTGGGAGAGGACGTGGTGACGGAAGCCATCACCAACCCTGTTTTTGTAAAATAAAGAACAGACCCGGATCTTGCGACATAAAGGAGTACATATGGCACTTTGGGAAAACAATGTAAGGACGGTAGAACCTTACGTTCCGGGCGAACAGCCTTCTTTCCCGGACATGATAAAGCTTAATACCAACGAGAACCCCTATCCTCCCGCACCCGGAGTGGCTGCGGTTCTGAAAGGTTTTGACACCGATGTTCTGAGACGCTACCCCAAGCCCGATGCCCACGAACTGGCTGAACAGCTGGCAAAAGAGTACAATGTGGGCTTCAACAACGTTTTTGTGGGAGTGGGCTCCGACGATGTCCTGGGTACGGCTTTCCTGACTTTCTTCAAAGGCAGGCTCCCCATCCTTTTCCCCGACATCACCTACTCCTTCTATCCCGTCTGGGCGGAGCTCTACGGCATTCCCTACGAGACTCCCGCAGTGGATGAGGATTTCAGGATCAGAAAAGAGGATTACTACCAGATGAACGGCGGGATCGTCATTGCAAATCCCAATGCTCCCACCACCATCGCCGAGCCTCTTTCCTTCATCGAAGACATTGTGAGACACAATGCGGATTCCGTGGTCATCGTGGATGAAGCATACATAGATTTCGGAGGTGAGTCCGCGCTGGAACTCACCAAAAAATATGAGAATCTGCTGGTGGTAAGGACGTTTTCCAAGTCCCGTTCCATGGCGGGCATGAGGATCGGCTTTGCCATAGGCTCCGAAAAACTCATCTCCTACATGATGGCGGTAAGGAATTCCTACAATTCCTACACCATGACCACCCTTTCCATCCTTTGCGGAGCGGAGAGCCTGAAAGACAGGGGCTACTTCACAAAGACCGTTGAAAGGATAAAGGAGACCAGAAAGAGATCCGTTCCGGAACTTGAAAAACTGGGGTTCAAAGTCCTTGATTCCTCGGCGAATTTCCTTTTTGTGAGCCATGAAAAGGCAGCGGCAAAAGAGATCTTTGAAAAACTCAAGGAAAAGCACATCTTCGTCCGCTATTTTGCAAAGCCCCGGATCGACAACTACCTTAGGATCACCGTGGGAACGGATGAAGAGATGGACAGACTTTTTGCAGCATTAAGGGAGATACTTTGAAACAAAGAACAGTACAGCAGCAGATGGATGACATGATAGAAAGACTGGAAGAGACCGGGGAAGTGCCCGCCCTTTTCCTGCATTCCTGCTGTGCCCCCTGTTCCTCCTACGTTTTCGAGTACCTTTCGGATCACTTTGACATCACCGACTTTTACTACAATCCCAACATCTCTCCGGAAGCGGAATACAGAAAGAGAGTTGAAGAGATAAAGAGGCTGATAAAAGAACAGCCTCACAAGCATGAGGTGAAATTCCGGGAAGGAAAGTACGATCCCGAAAGCTTCTATGAAGCGGCCAAGGGATTGGAGAATTGCCCCGAGGGCGGAGAAAGATGCAAAAAATGCTTTGAACTGCGCCTTAGAGAAACCGCAAAAGAAGCGAAAAAGCAGGGCATAGACCTGGTCACCACCACTCTCACCATCTCACCCCTTAAGAACGCCGAAGTGCTGAACGACGTAGGCGTTCGGGTGTGCAAAGAAGAAGGGGTCACCTGGCTCCCCTCGGATTTTAAGAAAAAGGGTGGCTATCAGCGCTCCATAGAACTTTCAAAAGAATACGATCTCTACAGGCAGAATTACTGCGGATGCATTTTTTCAAAACGCGAAGCGGAAGACTCCCGTCGCGCTGCGATAGAAAAGGAGGCCTCAAATGATTGAACTTGTTCCCATTCACAACAGGACCATCAGAGAACTTCAGGAAGAGAGAGAGCATGAAGTCCTTTCTCCCAATGCAAGCTTTTCGGATTCCACCAAAGGAAGGGCGCGGGAAGAAAAAGAATGCGACCTTCGTGCCTGCTACCAGAGAGACAGGGACCGTATCCTCTACTCCAAAGCTTTCAGACGTCTCAGCGGCAAGACCCAGGTCTTCCTGGCTCCGGAAGGAGATCATTACCGCACCAGACTTACACATACACTTGAGGTTGCCCAGACAGCCAGGGCCATTTCCAAGTCCCTCCGTCTCAACGACGACCTGACGGAAGCCATCGCCCTGGGTCACGATCTGGGACACACCCCCTTCGGTCACGCGGGAGAGAGAGCCTTGAACCGCATCATGGGAGAAAAATGCAATTCCCATTTCAAGCACTTCGAGCAGAGCATCCGCGTGGTGGATGTCATCGAGAAACACGGCAAGGGTCTGAACCTTACCTGGGAAGTGAGAAACGGCATCCTGAACCATCAGATGGACACCATCCCCGCCACTCTTGAAGGCAGGGCTGTGCGTCTTTCCGACAAGATGGCCTACATCAATCATGACATAGAAGATGCCATCAGAGGAAACATCATCACCGACGATGACATCCCCAAAAGGTTCACGGATGTGCTGGGACATTCCCTCACCACCCGTTTGAACACTGAACTCCACGACATCATCAAGACCAGCATAGACACCGACGACGTGAGGATGTCCGACGAGATGAACGAGATCCTCATAGACCTGAAGGCCTGGATGTTTGAAAACGTTTACACCAATCCCGTTGCCAAGGGACAGGAAAAGAAGGCGGAGGAACTGGTGATCGAGCTGTTTCTTTACTACGTGGATCATCCCGAGATCCTTCCCGATGACTACAAAGCCATGCTGGAAAAGGAAGGGGAATCCGTGGAGAGAGTTGTCTGCGACTATGTTGCGGGCATGACGGACCGCTATGCGGTGAACAAATTTAAGGAGATAAAGGTCCCTTTCAGCTGGGACGTTTATTGATAAAGAGATTTTACTGAGGGTTGCATGTACTATTCCGACGAGACAATTGCAGAAGTGATCTCACGCAATGACATTGCGGATGTGGTGGGGATGTACGTCCATCTTACGAAGAAGGGCGCCAACTACTGGGGACTCTGTCCCTTCCACGGCGAAAAGACCGCATCCTTCAGTGTCAACACCAACAAGCAGATGTTCTACTGCTTCGGCTGTCACAAAGGGGGCTCCGTCATCACCTTCCTCATGGAATACGAGAACATCCCTTTTCAGGAAGCAGTGAAGGAACTGGCAGAGCGTGGCGGCGTTCAGCTGCCGGAAGTACGGGAAACGGAAGAAGACGTAAGGAACCGGAACTTCATCCAAAGGCTCTTTGACGTGAACAAACTGGCAGCGGAGTACTTCTTCAAGGCTGCCAAAACAGAAAGAGGAAAGTTGGCCATCAACTACTTCAAAAAAAGAGGCCTTTCCGACGAGACGATCCTGCACTGGGGTCTGGGCTATTCCCAGCCTTTCAGTGATGATCTTTATAAATTTCTAAAAAGTAAAGGCTATAACGACGATTTCCTCAAGGACACGGGGCTTGTCACCATCTCCGAAAGGGGAGCTACGGACAAGTTCTGGAACCGTGCCATGTTCCCCATCATGGACGAACGTGACAGGGTCATCGCCTTCGGCGGCCGTGTCATGGGAGAGGGAGAACCCAAGTACCTGAACTCCCCCGAGACCAAGGTCTTCGACAAGGGTTTCAACCTTTACGGACTGAACTACGCAAGGCATTCCGGGAAGAATTTCTTCCTTCTGTGCGAGGGCTACATGGATGTGATATCCCTTCATCAGGCGGGCTTCACCAATGCGGTGGCTTCCCTGGGAACGGCGCTCACCGACAGGAATGCACTGAAACTTTCAAAGTATGTGAAAGATGTTTATCTCACCTACGACTCCGACGGAGCCGGCACCAAAGCGTCCCTGCGGGCCATTCCCATACTGGAGGCAAGAGGCATCACGGTGAAGGTGGTTAACATGCAGCCCCACAAAGACCCGGATGAATTCATCAAGGCTCTCGGGGCCGAGGAATACCAAAAACGCATTGATAATGCGGAGAGCAGCTTCTTTTTTGAACTCAGGATCAAAGCATCCGGGTTCAATATGGAAGAACCGAAAGAAAAAAACGACTTTTATGAGTATGTTGCAGGTCGGATGTTGGACATTTCCAATGAGCTCGAAAGGAGCACCTATGAAGAGGCCTTTGCGAAACGCTATAAAGTCGATTTGAAAAAATTCCATGAGCTTGTCATTGAAAAAGCTCGGAGGGAGGGACCCAGGAAACCCGCCTACGGCACCGATACGGATGCGGAGAGGTTTCCCAAGAAAAAATTTGAAAACGCGGCGGAGAAAAAGATGGATGACAAGATCCTTCAGCCGCAAAGACTTCTCCTTACCTGTCTTTCCGACGATCCGGGGCTTTATGCCCGCATTTCGGGGGTTGTGGACCCGTCAGAGTTTACGGAAGGGTTGTACAGGAAGGTGGCTGAACTTGCATACGGTTTCTGCAAGGATTCGGGAAGCGTAAATCCTGCCCGCATCGTCAGCTGTTTTGAAGAGAAAGAGGATCAGGAGAAAGTCGGCGCCATTTTCCAGACCGATCTGCCGGGAGAGGTAAATGACGCGGAAAGGGCAAAAGCAATAGAAGACACTGTCCGTAAGATCAAGCTTAATTCTGTCGAGGAAAAGATAAATTCCGCAATAGAGGCGGAGGACGGACAGCTTGTGAATGAATTGCTGAAGACCCAGACAGCTTTGAAAAACCGGAAAAATCTACTATCTTAGAAGAGGGACAACAATGTCAAACGAAGAAAAAGAACTTAGAAACAATGAGGATGCTGCCGCACAAAACGATCCCAAGGCAGCGGAGTTTGAAGCCAAGATCAACAGTCTGATCACAGCCGGAAGAAAGAAGAAGAACACTCTTGAATTCCAGGAGATCAGCGATGCATTTCAGGACTTCGATCTTGATGAAAAGAAAACCGAGAAGATCTACGACGCTCTCGACAAGGCAGGCATAGATGTTCTCCGTATCATGGACGACAACATGGTGGGTGGCGAGGAAGACGACCTTCTTGAGCCCGACGACATCGTAGCGGAACTGGACGAGATCGAGGATCTTTCCAAGATCGATCTTTCCGTTCCCGAGGGCGTTTCCCTTGAGGACCCCGTCAGAATGTACCTTAAGGAGATCGGTAAGGTGCCCCTTCTTTCCGCAAAGGAAGAACTGGAACTTGCCAAGAAGATGGAACAGGGAGACGAAGCAGCCAAGAACCGTCTTGCGGAAGCAAACCTGAGACTGGTGGTTTCCATCGCAAAGAGATACGTGGGACGCGGCATGCAGTTTCTGGATCTCATTCAGGAAGGCAACCTGGGTCTCATCAAGGCAGTTGAAAAATTCGATTATCGTAAAGGATACAAGTTCTCCACCTATGCCACATGGTGGATCCGTCAGGCCATTACCCGTGCCATTGCGGATCAGGCAAGGACAATCCGTATCCCCGTGCACATGGTGGAGACCATCAATAAACTGATCCGTGTTCAGAGACAGCTCCTGCAGGAACTGGGACGTGAGCCCGGACCGGAAGAGATCGCAAAGGAAATGGGCATTCCCGTAGAGCGTGTCCGCGAGATACAGAAGATCTCCCAGGAACCCGTGTCTCTTGAAACCCCCATCGGTGAAGAGGAAGATTCCCATCTGGGAGATTTCATCGAGGACGATCACATGCCCACACCTCAGGAAGCTGCAGCTTTCACCCTTCTTCAGGAGCAGATCCGCGAAGTTCTTGCAACTCTCACGGACAGAGAGCAGAAGGTGCTCCGTCTCCGTTTCGGTCTTGACGACGGCAGACAGAGAACCCTTGAAGAAGTGGGTAAGGAGTTCAACGTTACCCGTGAGCGCATCCGTCAGATCGAGGCCAAGGCTCTCAGAAAACTGCGTCATCCCACAAGAGCAAAGAAATTAAGAGATTATCTCGATTAAAATGGTCAGACTCAGCAAAAGATTACAGACCGTGGCGTCTTTTGTGACACCCGGAAACACAGTGGCAGACGTGGGATGCGATCACGCTCACACGGGGATCTTTCTCGTGCAGGCGGGGATCTCACCCCGGGTCATTGCCATGGATCTTCGGAAAGGTCCTCTGGAACTGGCTAAGGAGAATGTCCTTAGGGAAGGGACAGAGGAAAGGATAGAACTCCGTCTTTCCGACGGACTGGACAAACTGGCGGCGGGAGAGACGGACACTGTCCTCATCTCCGGCATGGGAGGACCATTGATCCTGGAGATCCTTAAGAAAAACATCCAAAAGGCGCTGGCGGCCAAGGAATTGGTGCTCTCACCCCAGTCGGATCTTGAAGGGTTTCCGGAAGGACTTAGGAATCTGGGCTTTGAGATCGGGAAGACCGGCATCGTAAAAGAGGATGACAAGTTCTACTTCGTATTCAGAGCATGTCCTATCGAAAACGGAGAAAACAGATCAACGGTCAAGGAATGCGAAAGAACATTCCCGGTTCCCGAACCCGCAGAAGTCTGGACAGAGTATCTGGAAAAAGAAAAAGAGATAAAGAGAAGAGTTTTGAAGAAACTGGAAGCGGACAACGGAGAGAAGGCGTCGCTCCGCCGAGGTGAATTATATAATGATATCAGGAGGATAGAGGATGAAATTAACCGTATGCGGAATTGAAAAAGAATATGAGTACGGCACCACTTTTGCGCAGATCGCAAAAGATTTTCAAAAGGATTACAAGTATCCCATCATTCTTGCAAAGAATAACGGGAATCTGAGGGAGCTTTTCAAGACTCCCAATAACGGAGACAACGTGGAGTTCCTTGACCTGTCCACAGGTGCGGGCAACAAGACCTACAGCAGAGGACTGATCTTTGTGCTCCTTAAGGCAATCTACAATGTCTACGGACCCAAGAAGGGACGCGGCGTTCGCATCATGCACAAGATCGGCTGCGGACTTTACGGTGAGATCGGAGGCTTCGAGGGCTTAAGTGACGGAGACATTCTTTCCATTAAGAGCGAAATGAGACGTCTCATCGAAGCGGACATCGTCATCAACAAGAGATCCGTGAACACCAAGGAAGCAAGAAAGCTTTTTCTGGAGAGGGGCATGAATGACAAGGAGAACCTCTTCAAGTATCGTCGCGCTTCCAGAATGAACATGTTCGCCATTGAAAATTACGAAGACTATTTCTACGGATACATGCCCGGCAGCACAGGCATCCTCAAGGTTTTCGACATCTTTGCCTACGATAAGGGTTTCATGATGCTGATCCCCACCAAGGATGCTCCTCTGGAGATCCCCACCTACGATGACAGACCTCACCTTTTCGCTACTCTCAAAGAGAGCGACGAATGGGGCAGGATCATGGGCATCAACACTGTGGGCGCCATGAACGACACCATCCGTGAAGGCAGACTGGGAGACACCATTCTTGTTCAGGAAGCTTTCATGGAAAAGAAGATCGGAGACATCGCTGCAGAGATCAAAGCACGTCCCGGCGTGAAGTTTGTCATGATCGCAGGTCCTTCCTCTTCCGGAAAGACCACCTTCTCCCACAGACTTTCCATCCAGCTCCGCACTCTTGGCATGACTCCTCATCCCATCGGTGTGGACGACTACTTCAAGGATCGGGAGGACACTCCGAAGGACGAAGACGGAAATTACAATTTCGAATGTCTGGAAGCCATTGACGTGGAGCAGTTCAACAAGGACATGTCCGACCTTCTTGACGGTAAGGAAGTGGAACTTCCCAGCTTCAACTTTAAGAGCGGACACAGAGAATACAAGGGTAATTACAAGAAACTGGGACCCGAGGACATTCTTGTCATCGAGGGAATTCACGGACTGAACGATGCTCTGTCCTACAAGCTTCCCGTAGAGAGTAAGTTCAAGATCTACATTTCCGCTCTCACACAGCTGAACCTGGACGAGCACAACCGTATCCCCACCACGGATGCACGACTTCTCCGCCGCATCGTCCGTGATGCAAGGACCCGTGGCGCTTCCGCACAGAAGACCATTTCCATGTGGCCTTCCGTACGTCTCGGCGAAGAGGAGAACATCTTCCCCTTCCAGGAGAGCGCAGATGTGTTCTTCAACTCTGCACTGATCTATGAGCTTTCCGAACTCAAGACCTACGCAGAACCCCTTCTCTTCAATGTTCCCGAGGACAGCGAAGAGTATCCGGAAGCAAAGAGACTTTTAAAGTTCCTTGATTTCTTCCTGAGCGCTCCCGCAGAGGATGTTCCCAAGAACTCCATCCTGCGTGAGTTCATCGGAGGAAGCTACTTCCCGGTATAGTTTAAGATAAAACAGAGTGGCACAGGCGGTCGCTGGGCAGTTTTGTCCAGAGGAAAGTCCGGGCTTCACAGGGCAGGATGCCGGCTAACGGCCGGTCAGGGTGACCTGAAGGAAAGTGCAACAGAAAAGAAACAGCCGCGCAAGCGGTGATGCTGAAACGGCGGTGTAAGAGACCACCGCCTTCACGGTAACGTGAAGGGTCAATGCAAACCCCATCCGAAGCAAAACCATGCAGAAAACTATACGGTTGCCCGCCGTGTTTTCGGGTCGGTTGCGTCATACGGGGGTAACCTCGTATGGGAGCTGTGCGGTAACGTACAGTCAAGAAAGATGATCGCTTGATACATAACCCGGCTTACAGTGTCACTCTTTTTGTTATAAAAATGTTTCGCCGAAAGGCTTTTCCCGGAGGAAAGACATGAAGTCAGGAGTTTACACGACTCCCAAAAAAGACGGCTCGATGCTCTATCGCGCCTCCATAACGGCAAAAGACAAGCACATAAGCCTCGGAAGTTTTGCTACCGAGGCTTTGGCTCATTCTGCCTATCTGAAGGCGGGAGAGGTGCTCAGGTCCAAGAAGGATCTCTTTACCTTTGTGGATGAATACAAAGAGGGGAAAAAGTCCCCTCTGCCCTTCGAGAAGGCTGTTGTCCTTCTGAATCTCCGGGACAACGGGGTCTACATAAAAACCCCCATCTATCTTGAAAAACGTTCTTTTCTTTACCTTTATTCCCCCGACCTTATCTACACCTTTGACAACGACGATCTTTTTTACTATTCCAATCACAAGATCATGAAGAGAGGCAGTCACCTTTTCGTGGCGGATTACGGAAGCCAGATCAACATCCTTTCACGCTACGGCATCAAGCCTCACGCTGTTCCGGGACATGACTACCTGTTCGTGAACGGTGACGGGACGGATCTCAGGTACACCAACATCGAGATCGTGAACCGCTATAAGGGCGTGAGGAAGCAGATCGTGAACGGCCGTGAGATCTTCGTAGTGAAGATCCACGTGAACGGAGACATCATCGTGGGGAAGTACAACGACGAAACCACGGCGGCAGCGGCTTATAATAAAGCCGCCATCCTGTTACGGAGAAAAGGGGTAAAGATCGATTTCGGTCAGAATTATCTTGACGGAATCTCCGAAATAGAGTATGTTGCCTTATTAAATAAAGTACGTGTTTCGGAGAGCATCCGAAACTATGTGATCTCTGACAGAAAGGAAGAAAACCAATGAATTACCTCTCCACCAGAAATTCCAAGATCAAGGTAACGGCTTCGGAAGCCATCCTTAAAGGACTGTCCGATGACGGCGGACTCTTCGTGCCGGAAAAAATGCCGAAGCTTGAGAAAAGCCTCCGGGATCTTTCCAAGATGAGCTATCGGGAAGTGGCCTACGAAGTCATGTCTCTTTTCCTTACGGACTACACAAAGGAAGAACTCACATCCTGCATCGACGCAGCCTACGACGAGAAGTTTGAAGTCCCGGACATTGCGGAACTTCACAAGGCAGACAATGCTCACTTCCTTGAACTCTGGCACGGCAAGACCATAGCATTTAAGGATATGGCTCTTTCCATTCTGCCCCATCTTCTGACAACAGCGGCAAGAAAGAACAATATAAAGGATGAGATCGTGATCCTCACAGCCACTTCCGGAGACACGGGAAAGGCAGCTCTTGCAGGCTTCGCCGACGTTCCCGGTACAAGGATCATCGTTTTCTATCCCAAGGACGGCGTCAGCCGTGTTCAGGAACTCCAGATGGTGACCCAGAAGGGAAAGAACACAAAGGTCATTGCCATCAAGGGAAACTTTGACGATGCCCAGAACGGCGTGAAAGAGATGTTCAATGACAGGGAACTGGCAGCAAAGCTCTCCGCCAAGGGTCTTCGTTTTTCTTCCGCAAACTCCATAAACATCGGACGTCTCGTGCCTCAGATCGTCTACTACGTCTGGGCTTACGTGCAGCTTCTTGCCAAGGGAGAAGTGAAGGAGGGCGAAAAGATCAACATCACCGTTCCCACGGGAAACTTCGGAAACATCCTTGCCGCCTACTACGCAAAGCAGATCGGACTTCCGGTGAACAAGCTCATCTGTGCTTCCAACGACAACAAGGTGCTTTACGACTTCTTTAAGACAGGCACTTACGACAGGAATCGTGAGTTCATCCTCACCACCTCTCCTTCCATGGACATCCTCATCTCTTCAAACCTGGAGAGGCTCATCTATCATTCCACGGGAAATGATGCTGAAAAGTGCGCGGAACTCATGAAGGAACTTAAAGAAGAAGGAAAGTACTCCGTCACATCAGACATGAGAGAGAGAATGGCAGACTTCTGCGGTGGCTTCGCAACACAGAAGGAAGTGTCGGAGGTCATTTCAAAGATATACAAGAATGACAACTACGTCATTGACACTCACACCGCAGTGGGAGCATGGGTTGCGGAAAAGTACCGTGAAGAGACGGGAGACAACACCGCTACAGTCATCGCTTCCACAGCCAGCCCTTACAAGTTCTCAAGAGCAGTGGTGGGAGCCATCGAAGGAAAAGATCTTTCCCGGGAAGATGATTTCATATTGATCGAAAAATTGAAAAAACTTTCCTCTCTCCCCATTCCTTCCGCCATCAGAGAGATCATGAACGCAAAAATCCTTCATGATACCGTCTGTGATAAAAAAGCCATGAAGGAACAGGTGGAAAAGACGCTTGGTTTATAAAAATTTTATAATAGAATGCAGTAATTGCACCAATTTGCCTGTTGTGTGACACAAAATTGACACAATTAATCGGTAGAATCGGGACAGGTCTGTTACGGACCGTCAAGCGCGAGGTTACGACACGTGTCACATCCTTACACGACCTTGCTTTTGACTCCCGTAATCGGCACAAAACATTCCGGCCAAAAAGGGTGAGACAAAACTCCGGCCGAAGACTTATACAGCCCAAGAATAAAACTTGTGTTCACTTTAAGACTTCGGTATTTGTCACATTCGGTTTGAACGGAGGACGAAATGAACCAGAGTCGTAAGGACAGGCCTGAAGTACTGTTTCGGGTCTAAGATCCGGGGGGCTTCGAGCGTCAGTTCATATGACGGATATCATTTCGTCGGGATCATTTATTCTTTAAGGAGGAAGAAATAATGAAGAGTTTCTTTAAGAAGCTTTCCTTAGTTCTCGTTGCAGCTATGGTCATCACATTGATCCCTGCACAGAGCGCTAAGGCTGCACCCACCCCTCTTGCAATCGGTCTCAACGAGACAGACGCAAAGGCAGGCAAGGGTATCAGCATTGAGGTTGGCGAGACAAGCGCTAAGCTTGGTTTCTGGGGCGTTACAAATTACAACGTTGCCGGCGCTAACACAAAGAAGTGGTCAACATCTGACAAGACGATCGCCACAGTTAACGATGGTAAGGTTACAGGTGTTAAGGCAGGTACAGCAACCATTAGCCTTACACTTACAAACAACAACATCGACTACGCAGGTGCCGTTACTGTTACAGTAAAGGCTAAGGCTAGCACAACAACTACAAACGGCAACGTAAGCGTAAAGCAGACAGCATACAATGCTATCGTTGTTACATTCGCTGACGAAGCAGCTGCAAAGGCTGCAGAGAAAGCTCTTGCTGTTGAAAGAGTAAAGTCTTCTGCAAAGGGTACTTTCTATCTCAACGTTAATGCTACAAAGAAAGTTGTTAAGAATACGATCGAAGTTACCGGACTTGCTGATCAGGTTACTTACAGAGTTACAGTTCCCGGCGTTGCAACACCTTTTACACTCACAATGAGCATCGGCCCCGCTGCTGATCTTATTCTTGAGTATCCTACAGTTTATGTAGGCACAGGCGTTGACATCACAGGTTCCAACGTAAAGAACCCCACAGTTACTCCTATCGTTAAGATCGTTGATGCTAACGGATACGTTACAAACGACGATGTTAAGAAGGTTAAGTACACAACAGACAAGACAAAGAACCAGTACGCTACTTTTACAGCAGGTACAGGTAAGATCAAGTTCTCCAGCATCAACGGTCAGTGCTATGTAAAGGCTACTTACACATTCAAGGATGCTGCAGGCACAATGCAGACACTCACTGATGAGACAACAGTTAATCCCGTTCAGTATGTAGCTCCCAACCTTCAGGGCTTTGTTGAGCAGATCTGCTTGACAGACAAGAAGGGTGACAAGGTTGTTTATCCCGGAAACTATGAGTTTACAGGAAGCCTTGCTGTTGGCGAGAGCAAGAACATCGCTTACTACTTCGAAGCAACAGACGGAACAAAGTACACAGGTAAGAACGTACAAACAACCGTTGAATATGACGGCATTAAGGTTGCTAACGACACAGACTACAAGTTCTACTTCGAGAAGGATGATGCCAGCGCAACAGTTCTTTCCCTTAACGAGTATGGTTCATACGCAACTGTAAAGGGTTGGAACGAAGGAACCGAGAGAGTATGCCTCTATCAGAGAGTTGGAAACACCAGGGACAACAAGGTTGATACACTTGTAGGTGTTATCGACATCACAGTTCAGCCTGAGCCTTATGTATTCGACATGCAGCTTTCCGATTCTTCCATCGCAGGTTACACAAATGCACTTCTCAGAAAGGGTGAACTTACATACGCTCTTATTGACCAGTACAATCAGCCTATCAAGGGTGAAGTTCTTGCAAAGGGCGCAGATGGTTCCAATCTCACTGCTAACCTTATCAAGATTGAGCCTAAGGATGGCAAGTGGGATTCCGGCGAAGGAAAGATTATTGTTGACTTTGAAATCCTTACAGCTACCGAGAAGGAAGTTGTTCTTTCCGTAAAGGGAACAGAGTACAGCGAAACCCTCAGCCTTTCTGCTGAAGCTGTTAAGCTTGACAGCTCCGATTTAGGTTATGAGATCGTTGTAGAAAACAAGGAAGTAAAGAACGCAGATTTTGCTACAACAAATAATCGTGAAGATCTTGGAATCAACTTCAAGGTTGCTGAGACTCGTGACGGCGTTCGCGTAAAGTATGTATCATTTGCTGTTTCTTCAGAAGATGTTGATAAGACGACACCTTTTGCTCAGGACAAACTCGTTCTTGTACTCAGCGATCTTGATGACAAGATCTTTACAAAGGACGCAAGTACAGATATTCCTGCAACATCCAATGCATTCACAACAAATTCAGGAACTAACCGCTTTGCATTCGCAACAGTTACTCCTGAAGACGGCGTAACATTTGATCTTTACAATAACGCAGCAGAAGTTGAGTCCATTATTGGTGAGCAGATCTTCACAGGTACAGTTGTTGCAAACCTTTGGAAGACAACAGGCACAACAGCTGCAGGTCAGTACGATCTTCAGAACACTGTAGAAGTTGAGATCAGCAACTCCATGGAGCTCATCAAGGACATCAACAACACTTTCAAGCTTTCTGCTGACAAGGATAAGGTAAAGACTGAGAGCGGTGATGCTAACAAGGTTTGGAAGGATGCGGGTGAAGTTGTTGGTACAGTAACATCTACAGAGCACTACACCGCTCTTGTTAGAACAATCATCGGTGAACTTTACGGATGGTTCGATAAGAACAGTGATACAAAGGCTACTTCAGACGAAGTAGGTGCTATCAAGACTCTGTTCCCTGACTATCAGGTTGTTGACAGCAAGTATGTTCCCGGTGCTTATGATAACGAAGTATTTATTAAGACCGTAACCATTACATATCCTCTTGGTATTGCATTCCCTGGAACAGAAGGTACTGCAACAGCTGAGCAGACGATCACTGTAAACAGAAAGTATGTTTTCAAGGCTCAGTAGTCTTAAAAAACACATTGATGTTAAGGCTTTGAAAAAAGCTGATTCACAGGAGAGGCTTTTGCCTCTCCTGTTTTTTGGAAAAGACATGGAGGCTCTTTAGTTATGAGGAAGCTTTGGAAAATATTTTCATATGTATTGGTTGTGGCGGTATGCTTTGCCTTGCTTCCGGCGACTGAGGCAAAAGCCGCCAGGGGAAGAGTTGCATTGGGTGAAACCAAGGCAACTACCAAAAATTCATTTGAACTTGAGATTGGAGAAACAATAGATTTAAATTTTTACGGAGCAACAGGCTACGTAAGCAAGAAAGACAGCAATTCTGTTTTTTGGAAATCTTCAAATTCCAACATTGTTTCAGTAAATAATAAAAATGGCGTAATTACTGCAGTAGCTCCCGGAACTGTTACCGTAAGTATGACTGTGACCGTGGCAGCCACAAGAATGAGCTATGAAGGAAAAGTGGAGGTCACTGTTAAAGCAAAAGACAAGGTACAGTTTAAACTTGTAGCTTTTGATAAAGCTGTGCTGATCTATCCTTCTGAAGAAGCAGCTATGGTTGCCGCTCAAAAAGGAATTGAAGTAAGAAGAGTCAGAAGGTATAATTCCGGAGGAACAACAACAAGTCGTGTAATTCCGAAGGCGACAATTGATCTTGAAAATAAGAAAATTATAAATATAGAAATGTCCTTTAATAGGGGGGACACTTATCAGTTTTTTGCGGAAGGACTTGATGCGACAGGATTGGAGACTGTGATAACCTGGGACACGGTTCCTTCTTACGCAGAACTCAGATATGAAAATGCGTACATTTCCGAAAAAGGCGGACGCGACATTACAGGTACAAAGAGTTTGACTTATTGTGATGCGACCCCTGTTTTTGAACTGTATGATGCAAATGACGTTGTCATAGGCAGAGCAATAGACGGTGGCACATTTACAGGAGCGTCAGGCGTTTCCGGAAACTTGCAGTTTGTAAAAAAATATGCATCGGGAAATGTTACGATGAGAAGCGTAACAACCGGTGTTCTCAGAATGACCAAACTTGATCAGAATGCTACTATTTACGCAATATGGACTTCTGGGGATAAGAAGTATACGATAACATCAAATACGGTTGAGGTTTATCCTAAGGAATACGTTGCTCCGGATCTTGGAGGTTTTGTAGAAGGAATTGTTGCTACAAATGCTAAGGGCGACGACATTAACTGGAGCAACAGTGAGATGTGGCAGGGCTCTGTTCCCGCATCAACAACAACCAATATCCTGTTTTACTTCGAAGGTGATGATGGTAAGAAGTACTCCGGAAATGCAGAAGCTTATGCTGCATCTGACATTTATCAGTTAAACACTTCCGAATACCGATTTGTTTATCAGCTTGACAAGGAATCGGAAAAACTTGCAAGCATCTCCAACCGTGGGAGACTTCAGACCTATAAAGAAGGGGACATTATCATTTATATTTATCAGTGTGAACCCGGGAAGAGCGTCATCACTGCCAATGCTCAGATCGTAGGACAGTTTAATGTGAAGATCACTGAAGAACCTGAAGTATTTGATGTAAATATTGATGAATACGTTACAACAGTTGATTATAATGAGACTTCTACCATCATTCAGGTAAAATTTGATGTTTTGGATCAATACGGTGAAGTGTTTAATCTCGGAGTCCAGAGAGCAAATCTCAAGGTAACGGCAGCCGAAAGCGGATACTCTAACCCCAACATTATCTGGAGTTCAAGTGGAACCGGTGGAACGTTTAACATAAATCTCTCCGGAAAACCAAGAGGATCATACACTTACAAGGTTAGATTCGGTGACATC
>JAILRC010000005.1 GCA_024698485.1 Lachnospiraceae bacterium
GCCCTGTAAGGGCAAGAGAATTTTTATGTCTAAATGCAGTATCTAAGCGCCTTTAAGCACTTTTGTGATATACTGTTTATATCACAAAAAAGTGAGTTGTATTGTCGTATTACTAATCAGGCAATGTGATGAGCCGGATTATCTTTATGTTCTGGGAAGGTTCAGGTAATCCGTCGGAGAGATACCTTCCACTTTCTTAAAGACCTTGCTGAAATAGAAAGAGCTTTCGTATCCCAGCATGTCTGCGACTTCGTAGACCTTGTAGCTGTCGGTTGCCAGAAGCTCCTTGCTTTTCTTTATCTTACAGGAATTCACGTATTCCGAAAAGCCCAGGTCGCTGTATCTTCCAAAAAGCTGGGAAAGGTAATTGGGGCTGATGCCAAAAGCTGCCGCAACCTTGTCCAGAACAAGCTTTTCGCATATGTGTTCGGAAATGTATTTTTTTACATTGCTGACTATGTGGTTTTTGTGATCGCTCCTTCGTTCGTCGAAGACAGCCCCCATGCTTTTGCCGAAATAGGAAAGCCATTTGACGATCTGCTCCACATTCTTCTGTCTGTAGAGAGAACGGTAACCGTCGGGATGATCTCTGAATAATCCTGAGATCAGGTCCTCCCCGTCGGGCAGAAGGGAAATGGCAAGATAAAGGATGTTTGACGCCGCATCAAGAGCCTGGACATAGCCGTTCGGATGCTCGGAAAAAAGAGCACACAGGCTGTCGATGATCTTGCTGAGCTCTGTGGGATCATATTCCTCAAATGCCTTGGTGAGGGAGTCTTTGAATATGCTCATGTTGAAGGAACTGTGAGTGTGTCTGTCAGAGGGCAGGGAATCAAAGCACAGGATGGGGTGCTCGCTGTCGGTCCGGACAAGAGCCATACGGGCGCTGCGATAGGATTCTCCGATGGCAAGGGGGTGCTTTTCACGTGTTCCGATGCCGCAGGTGAAACTCACTTTGTAGTATTTAAAAACGGCGTCGTTAATGCTGCTCAGGATCTCCGACGGCTCCTTATCACCCACGTCCCCGCAGAAAATGACCGCAAAATGGCGCATATCAAGGGCTATGCAGTAAGCAGGGGCATATTTTTCCGCAAGCTCTCCGATCATACTTATGGAAGAACCGAAAACGGAGAGCTGCCGGTCATAGGGCATGGAATCGGTGTCGGAACTGCAGAGCAAGCCGGTACAGCAGGTGTAGGCGCCGTAGTCAAAGGTGAGTCCCAGCTCCCTGCTTTGCAGGCTGAATTGCTCCTCGGTTTCGAAGAGGTTGTTTAAAAGCCGGATGAAAAATTTGTCCCGGAAGGAGTTTTCCGTGGATCTTTTAATGGTCTGTTCCGCACGCTTTTTGCTGATATCAGCTATCACTCTTGTGACTGCTTCTTCAAGCATTGAGGGCGAAAGCTCCACCTTTACAAGATAGTCCGAAACACCGTAGATTATGGCCTGTCTTGCCAGCTGAAATTCCTCGTAGCTTGTGAGGAAAATGAAATGAGGATCGAGATCGCCGTATTTTTCACGGCACAGGCGGACCAGCTCAAGGCCGTCGATCACAGGCATCTTAATGTCGGTGATCACAATGTCCGGCCGTTTCTCTTCGATCAGGTCCAAGGCAATTCGTCCGTTGGATGCAGTGCCCACAACCTCGATGTCGAGTCTGTTCCAGTTGAGCATTGAACGAACCCCCACCTGGACCAGAGGCTCATCGTCCACAATTATCAATCTGTACATTTTAATCCTCCGTAGCTGTGACTATTTGACGCAGGGTATACTTATGGTCATGGTCGTACCCTCACCTTCAGCGCTTTTAATGGTGATCCCTGCCGGCTCGCCGTATTCAAACAGAAGTCGGCGGTTAACATTACTGACTCCCAGTTCCCTGAAAAAGTCAGATCTGTTTTCGCTTGCATCTTTAAGTATGGATTCCGCTTTTTCGGGAGGCATTCCAACACCATCGTCCGTAACGTCGATACGGACAAGACCGTTTTCGTAATAAAGATGAACGTCGATGCATCCTGAACCCTTGGGCTCTATACCATGGAAAATGGCGTTTTCCACCAGCGGCTGCAAGGTGAATTTTACGATCTTCAGATCCTCTATGGAAGGGTCGTCAACACGGATGTCCATGCTGATGGTGCCTCCATAGCGGTAGCTCTGGATGGTGAAGTAATCCCTGAGAAGCGACAGTTCCTCCCGGATGGGGACAGTAAGCCCCGAGCCTTTGGAGAGGCTCTTCAGGAGTTTTGCCAGAGCTGTGGTCATTTCGGCAATCCCGTCGGAGCCCTGGACAGTTGCCATCCATTTGATGGAATTCAGGGTGTTGTAAATGAAATGGGGATTTATCTGGCTTTGAAGCATCTTGTATTCCAGATCGTTCTTTTCTTTTTCGTTTGCAATACGATTCCTCATGAGAAGAAGCCCTGCGGCGGTGATGGCCATGGCCACAAGGAAGATGGTGAGCCACATGAAAAACTGCCTTGTGTGAAGCTGTGTAAGGGAAACGCTGCAGGAAATGGAGCAACCGGGCATATCAACAGGCATGGAGACCAGAATGGTCCTGACACCGTTAAAGTCCACAACCTTGCTTACGGTGGTGTCGGACAAGAGCGCGGTTTTGTGAAGTTTTTCCCGAACGTGAAAATCCCTGACTTCGGTCAGAACCCCGCTATTGAAACAATAGCAATGACCCGGAAGGTTCAGATAGATCCGGCTGTCCTTTTCCGTTCGGTAGCGGGAAAAGGAATCGGTAAACAAAGCGGGGGAGATCTCCATAAAAAGGCAGCCTCCGGTCTCGGAATTGAATCTGTAGGTGATGGGGCGGACAATGGGGAGGATCTGTATGCCGTTCTTGTAAAAAGGATCCTTCACAAAGCCGACGGAAAAATCATAATCGTCGGAGTAAAGAAGCTGATGGAAAAACTCCTGTCCCGGAAGTTCTTTTGAAAGGTTTGCGGTGGATGAAAAAGTTGGGGATACAATCTGCAGAAAATGTTCTCCCGTCACCACTGCAAGGCGGGGAATGTAGCCTGAAGAGGGATTTATCCCGTATTCCTCAGTGATACGGTCGTAGGTTGCAACGGAAAGAACGGATCCCGGCTCCGGACTGTTGTCGATGTAGTCCGCAATGGAAGGGTTGACGCGGCAAAATCTTACAAGCCGATAGACATTTGAAAGATCTGAATCTATGCTGTCGGAAACCAGTCTTAAAGAACTTTCGGTGGAACGTATAAGGCTTCTTTCAAAAAATCTCTGGAAAAAAGAATAGCTCACGAAAACAACCGTCGCGCACACTATTGCAAGTGCCGTGACGGTGAATGTAACGATTCTGTTTTTAAAAGGCGAACGGATCTTTTTGAACTTCATGAAGCTATTTTACATCAAAGAAAGCACGATAACAATAAAACTAAAAAAATGGCATGCAATCTAAAAAAAATACATGAGATCGGAAATGATCATTAAGAAAATTGCAGACAAGTGTAATTTTGTATATTCTTACTTTTGACAAACTGAGATAAAATACGGGTGTAACTGCTCCCGGAAGTTCCGGGAGTCCTGAATAATTTCAGAGGAGGATCAACATTTATGAAGAAAAGAATTATTGCGGTTCTGATGTGTCTGTGTATGCTGGCTGCCATGGCAGGCTGCGGCGGAAAATCAGGCGGATCGGGCAAAGGTGTAACCCTTAAGTGGGCGATCTGGGATGAGAGCAGCACCCAGTACTGGAGTGACATCAAAAAGGCATATGAAGAGAGCCACAAGAATGTGACCGTTGAAATGGTGGATCTTGGCTCCACAGACTATATGACAGTCCTTGCAACAGAGCTTTCCGGATCCGGTTCGGATTTTGACGTTGTAACCATCAAGGATGTTCCCGGTTATGCTACACTGGTTCAGAAAAATGCCATCATCGCTCTTGACGATTACATCAAGAAGGACAAGGTAGATCTTGCGAAGTTTGCGGGAGCTACAGATCAGGTACTTGTTAACGGAAAACTTTACGAGCTTCCTTTCCGTAACGATTTCTGGGTAATCTTCTACAATAAGGATATTTTTGACAGAGCAGGCGTTCCTTATCCCACAAACGATATGACATGGGAAGAGTACGATGCACTGGCAAGAAAAGTTACAAACACAACCTTCGGCAAGCAGGTATACGGAACACATTATCATACATGGAGAAGTACGGTTCAGCTTTGCGCAATGCTTGACGGAAAGCACACCATCCTCGACGGCAACTACGATTTCGTAAAGCCCTTCTATGAGATGATCCTCAAGCAGGAGAAGGACGGCGTTTGCAGAAAGTATGCAGATCTTAAGACAGAAGGTCTCCACTACTCCGCAGCATTCTCGGGCGGCGATGTTGCAATGATGAACCAGGGTTCATGGTTCATTTCAACCCTCATCACCAACATCAAGAAGGGTGATTATGATGCAAAGCTCTGCGGCAACTGGGGCATCGTTAAGTATCCTCATGCCAAGGGCGTTGAAGCAGGCTCCACTCTCGGAACCATCACGGGTCTTTCTGTAACGACAGCATCAAAGAACAAAGATGCTGCATGGGATTTCGTTAACTGGGTAAGCGGCGCAGAAGGCGCAGCAGTAATGGCATCCAGCGGCAACTTCCCGGCTTGCATGACAGAGGATGTAAAGAATGCCATCGCAGGTATCGATGGATTCCCGACAGACAAGCAGAGCAAGGAAGCACTTGACGTTTCCAATCTCTACCTCGAGGTTCCCTACGGCGATCATGTTTCTGAGATCAACTCCGTTCTTGATTCCTATCACGGAAGCATCATGACGGGAGAGCTTTCCATCGACGAAGGCATTAAGAAGATGAATGACGAAGTCGGAAAGATCCTTGGCAAATAAGCAGATCATTTTTAAAGCAAACGGTCCCTTCCCTCTAAAAAAGGGGGAGGGGACGTTTTTAGGAGGAATGGAATGGCGAAGCCACATTTAAGCAGAAATCTGAAACGTAACCTTGTAGCCTATTCGTTCATCGCACCCAATTTCATAGGTTTTTGTGTTTTTACACTTCTCCCCATCGTCTTCGCCTTTGTTTTGGCATTTTGTAAATGGGATGGGAGCAACCCCATTGAATTTATGGGGTTCAAGAATTTTACAAGACTGTTTGGAGACACCTTCTTTAAGGCTGCTCTAAAAAACACGATACTGTACTGTCTCGGTACGGTACCTCTTACTATGGTGGCGTCCCTTGGACTTGCCATAGTCTTAAATCAGAAAGTGATCGGAAGAGGAGTGTTCAGAACTCTTTCGTTTTTTCCATATGTAGCTTCTCTTGTTGCTGTTACGGCGGTCTGGAAAATGCTTTTTCACCCGACAAAGGGGCCCATCAACAGCATTCTGGTCAATGTATTCGGACATGATCCCCAGCTCCTTCCCCAGTGGTTTTCGGGAAGTCTTGTTCTTGTTTCCATGATACTTTTCAGCGTATGGAAGTTCATGGGGTACTACATGGTCATCTATCTTGCAGGGCTTCAGGGCATATCCTCGGAACTCTATGAAGCAGCATCCCTTGACGGCGCGGGAACCTGGAACAAATTCCGTTACATAACCTGGCCTCAGCTCAGCTCTACAACCTTTTTCGTTGTGGTAATGCTGACCATCAACTGCTTCAAGATCTATGATATAGCAGTGATGCTGGCAGGCGGCGGAAGCGGAGAACTCACAGAATCTTCGACGGTGCTTGTTTTCTACATTTACCAGAAGGCCTTCATCAACTGGGATCTGGGCTATTCCAGCGCAGTTGCCATGGTGCTGTTTGTGATGGTTTTAACTGTAACCGTCATCCAGTTTTACGGTCAGGCAAGAAAAGAAAGAACGGACAGATAGAAGAAAGGGGGAAAAACAATGAAATCGGCTCACAAAAAAGCAGTACTCGGCAAAACAATAGTCTATCTGATACTGATCATCATAGCGCTTTTGATGCTCATCCCCTTTGTGTGGATGCTTTCCGCATCGATCAAAACCGACCGTGAAGTTTTCATCATGGATCCATTTGTTCTGATACCGAAGGATCCTAGATGGAGCAACTACACAAATATCTGGAAAAAGATACCTTTTGGGAAATTCGTTGAAAACACAGTATTTCTGACTCTTGTCGTAACCTTTCTTCAGCTCCTCACCAGCAGTTTTGCGGCCTATGCCTTTGCAAAGCTTGATTTTAAGGGGAGAAATAAACTTTTCCTCGCATACATTGCAACGATAGCAATGCCCTGGCAGGTTTACATGGTTCCCCAGTTCCTCATGATGAGAAGCATGGGGCTGAATGACAAACTTCTGGCTATCATATGCCTTCAGGCGTTTTCGGCCTTTGGTGTTTTCATGATGAAGCAGTTCTATACCGACATACCGGATGAGCTGTGTGAAGCCGCAAGGATCGACGGAATGAGTGAATACAGGATCTACTTTAAGATCATGCTGCCCCTTTCGAAGCCTGCGTTGTCCACTCTTACAATCTTCACATTTGTGGCGACCTGGAACGATTATCTTGGACCTTTGATCTATTTAAGATCCCAGAGCAAAAAGACGATACAGCTGGGACTTAAAATGTTCATTAGCCAGTATTCATCCGATTACGGACTTATAATGGCGGGCTCCGTTCTTTCACTGATACCTGTTCTCGCGGTTTTCCTGATGCTGCAGAAGTATTTCGTGGAAGGCGTTGCGTCCACCGGCTTAAAAGGATAAAAAATTCCCCTGAGGCGTTCTGCCACAGGGGTTTTTAAATGAATGCTAATTTCTGTTGGCTCTCTTTCTGAGAGTGGGATCCAGGATCTTCTTTCTGATACGGAGAGAAGTGGGGGTAACTTCCAGCAACTCGTCCTTTTCGATGAAGTCCAGAGCCTGCTCAAGGGAAAGAACCTTGGGAGGTGTAAGACGGAGGGCTTCGTCGGAAGCGGAGGAACGTGTGTTTGTAAGCTGTTTACGCTTGCAGACGTTAACCTCGACATCCTCGGTCTTGGGGCTCTGTCCGATGACCATTCCCGCATAGACCTTTTCACCGGGGCCGATGAAAAGAGCACCGCGCTCCTGAGCATTGAAGAGACCGTAGGTAACGCTTTCGCCTGCTTCGAAAGCGATAAGGGAACCGGTCTTACGGTAAGCGATCTCGCCCTTGTAAGGAGCATATCCGTCGAAGAGGGTGTTGATGATACCGTTACCCTTGGTGTCGGTCATGAAATCGCCTCTGTAACCGATGAGACCGCGGGAAGGGATCAGGAACTCCAGACGGGTGTAACCGCCGCTGATGCCTGACATGGAAATGAGTTCACCCTTACGCTGGGAAAGCTTTTCGATGACAACTCCCGAAAACTCGTCGGGAACGTCGATGTAAGCCCTTTCCATGGGCTCCAGCTTTTCGCCCTTTTCGCCGGTCTTGTAGAGAACTTCTGCTTTGCTGACAGCAAATTCATAGCCCTCACGGCGCATGTTTTCGATGAGAACGGAAAGATGTAGTTCGCCACGACCGGAAACCTTGAAGGCTTCGGTGGTGTCTGTTTCTTCAACACGGAGAGAAACGTCTGTGTTGAGCTCGCGGAACAATCTTTCGCGGATGTGTCTGGAAGTAACGAACTTTCCTTCCTGACCTGCAAGAGGAGAGTCATTTACGCAGAAGGTCATAGCGATGGTGGGCTCGGAGATCTTCTGGAAAGGAATGGGAATGGGAGCCTCGGGGCTGCAGAGTGTGTCACCGATGTGCAGGTCTGCGATACCTGAAATAGCAACAATGGCGCCTATGCCTGCTTCTTCAACTTCTACCTTCTTGAGTCCTTCATATTCATAAAGCTTGGAGACCTTAACCTTACGCACCTTATCGGGCTCGTGATGGTTAACAATGACAACTTCCTGGTTTACGCGGATTCTGCCGTTGGAAACCTTACCTACGCCGATACGGCCAACGTACTCGTTGTAGTCGATGGTGGAGATGAGAACCTGGGTTCCTGCCTCGGGATCGCCCTGAGGAGCGGGAATATAGTCAACGATGGTCTCAAAAAGAGGAACCATGTTCTTGGGAGTATCTGTAAGTTCGAGGATTGCAACACCTGTCTTTGCGGATGCAAAAACGAAGGGGCAGTCCAGCTGCTCGTCGGAAGCGTCCAGATCCATAAGGAGTTCCAGAACTTCGTCGATGACTTCCTTGGGACGGGCTTCGGGACGGTCGATCTTGTTGATGCAGCAGATCACGGGAAGCTTGAGTTCCAGGGCTTTTTTCAGAACGAACTTTGTCTGGGGCATAACACCTTCGAAGGCGTCAACCACAAGAACAACTCCGTCCACCATTTTGAGAACACGTTCAACTTCGCCGCCGAAGTCTGCATGTCCGGGTGTATCAATGATATTGATCTTGATACCTTTATAGTTTATGGCAGTATTTTTAGCAAGGATCGTAATGCCTCTTTCACGCTCGATGTCGTTGGAGTCCATAACACGCTCCGCAACTTCCTGATTTGCTCGGAAAGTACCGCTCTGCTTCAAAAGTTCGTCAACCAGAGTTGTTTTATCGTGGTCAACGTGAGCGATAATGGCAATGTTTCTGATGTTTTCACTTCTTTCGATCATAGAAAATCCCTTCTTTATAATGAAAAAACGTTTCCAAAAATTATCACAAACGCATATATTAACATAAATCTTTCAAAAATCAAGAAAAAAATTCTTACCTTATACGTTCAATAAGAAATATTAAATATGAAAAACAGATCAACTGTGGTACACTACATACGTTAAAATTCATCCAATATTACTATCCAAAAGGATATGAAAGGAAGATAAAATGGATTACAAAAACGCAGGTGTTGACATTGAAGCAGGATATAAGGCAGTGGAACTCATGAAAAAGCATGTGGCAAAGACAATGAGACCCGAAGTTCTCGGTGGTCTCGGCGGTTTTTCCGGAGCTTTCTCCATGAATTCCTTTATGAAGATGAAAAATCCCACCCTTCTTTCGGGAACCGACGGAGTGGGAACAAAGCTTAAACTTGCTTTCCTTTTGGACAAGCATGACACCATCGGCATCGACTGCGTTGCCATGTGCGTGAACGATGTTGCCTGCGCAGGCGGTGAACCTCTTTTCTTCCTTGACTATATAGCATGCGGAAAGAACATTCCCGAAAAGATCGCCGACATTGTAGGCGGTGTTGCAACAGGCTGTGAAATGGCCGGAGCAGCACTCATCGGCGGTGAGACAGCGGAAATGCCCGGTTTTTACCCCGAAGACGAATATGATCTGGCAGGATTTGCCGTAGGTATTGTGGATAAAGACGAGATGATAACCGGAGACAGGCTTACCAAGGGCGATGTTCTCATCGGAATCGCTTCCTCAGGCATACATTCCAACGGTTATTCCCTTGTACGTAAGGTTTTCCCCATGGAGAGAACAGCACTGGACCGTTACTCCGACGAACTGGGCGAGACTCTCGGAACAGCGCTTCTCCGCCCCACAAAGATCTATGTTAAGGCTTTAAAGAGCATCAAGGATGCAGGCGTTACTGTAAAGGCTTGCAGCCACATCACAGGCGGCGGCTTCTATGAGAACATTCCCAGAATGCTGAAGGCAGGAACCCGTGCGGTGATCGACAAGAATTCCTATGATGTTCCTCCCATCTTCAAACTTCTTGCATCCACAGGAAAGATCGAAGAAAAGATGATGTACAACACTTACAACATGGGCATCGGAATGTGCCTTGCAGTTGATAAGAACGATGCAGACAAGGCTGTCGCAGCCATCAAGGCAGCAGGCGAAGAGGCTTACATCCTGGGCTTCATTGATAACGGAGAAAAGGACATATGTTTAAAGTAGTCGTACTTGTTTCCGGAGGCGGAACAAACCTCCAGGCAATAATCGATAAAGTTGAAAGCGGATACATCCCGGACACAAAGATCGCAGCGGTGATCTCCTCTTCCCGCAAGGCTTTTGCTCTTGAAAGAGCTGCAAAGCACGGGATTCCCGGAGAAGCTGTCGTAAAAAAGGATTTCGACACCAAGGAAGCTTTTGACAAAGCACTTCTTGAAACACTGGATAAATACGCTCCCGATCTTGTGGTGCTGGCAGGCTATCTTGTGATCGTGCCCGAGATCGTGATCAGAAAATATGCCAATAAGATCATAAACATCCATCCCTCCCTCATCCCTTCCTTCTGCGGAGACGGTTTCTACGGACTCAGGGTCCATGAGGCGGTGCTGGCAAGAGGGTGCAAGGTGACGGGAGCCACGGTCCATTTCGTGGACGAAGGAACCGACACAGGCCCCATCATCAAGCAAAAGGCTGTGGAAGTTCTGCCCGGTGACACTCCCGAGATCCTCCAGAGAAGGGTCATGGAACAGGCGGAGTGGATCATCCTTCCGGAAGCCGTTAAAGAACTGGCGGAAAGAAAATAATTCTCGAAAAGGCGGATAAAAGACATGAAGATCCTGGTTGTAGGTTCAGGCGGACGTGAGCATGCTCTCGTCTGGAAGATCGCACAGAGCAAAAAAGTATCAAAAATCTATTGTGCTCCCGGAAATGCGGGGATTTCCGAGCTGGCGGAATGTGTGGACATTAAGGCCACAGACCTCACTTCCCTTGCGGATTTTGCGGAAGAAAAGAAGATTGACCTGACTGTTGTGGGCATGGACGATCCCCTTGTAGCGGGCATAGTGGATGTGTTCGAAGCAAGGGGCTTAAGAGTCTTCGGACCCAGGAAGAATGCGGCCATCCTTGAGGGCTCCAAGGCATTTTCCAAGGATCTCATGAAGAAATACAACATCCCCACGGCGGCATACGAAGTCTTTACAAAGCCCGAGGATGCGTTAAGATATCTTGAAACTTCCGACTACCCAATTGTTTTAAAGGCCGACGGTCTGGCTCTGGGAAAAGGTGTCCTCATATGCAAGACAAAGGACGAAGCAGTGGCGGGAGTTAAGGAACTCATGACGGACAAAGCCTTCGGCAGTGCGGGAGACAAGATCGTCGTAGAGGAATTCCTGACGGGAAGAGAAGCTTCCGTTCTTTCTTTTGTGGACGGAAAGACTGTAAAGCTCATGGCCAGCGCAAGGGATTACAAGCGCGCAAAGGACAATGACGAAGGTCTTAACACGGGTGGAATGGGAAATGTTTCTCCCAATCCTTTCTATACAAAAGAGATTGACGAGTTCTGCAGAAAGAACGTTTATCAGAGGACTGTGGATGCTATGGCAGCGGAAGGCAGAGAATTCAAGGGAGTGATCTTTTTTGGTCTCATGCTTACGGAAAAAGGCCCCAAGGTGCTGGAGTTCAACGCCCGTTTCGGAGATCCGGAGACACAGGTGGTTCTTCCCAGAATGGAGAATGACATAGTTGAAGTTTTCGAAGCCTGCATAGACGGCACTCTTGACAAAGTGGATCTCAAATTCAAGGAAGATGCGGCGGTGTGCGTGATCCTTGCGTCGGACGGATATCCCGAGAAGTACGAGAAGGGCAAGGAGATCAGAGGCCTTCAGAATTTTAAGGATAAAGAAGGTTTCTGGTGCTTCCACGCAGGTACGAGGCTTACAGATGGCAAGGTAGTGACCAACGGAGGACGTGTCCTTGGTATCACTGCGCTGGGTAAAACGCCCGAAGAAGCAAGGCAGAATGCTTATGAGGCCACAAAACTTGTTGAGTTTGAAAACAAGTACATGAGGCATGATATAGCCCTTACCGATCGGTAAGAAAAGACATAAAAGATTTTTTAAAAATATGGTATTATTCCCAACAATGTAGTATACTTAACTCTGTGTATGCGCAGACTTACGTTTTGGCGCGTATTTCAGGCATACATCGGACTGCCGGTTAACTTGTAATTCTAGAATTATTGGAAGGTTATACATATGGGAATCAATACCGCATATATGAGGAAAATATTAAGGACGGTGCTTTTGTTGGGTCCTGTCATACTTTTGGCCACATTATTCCTTTTCAAAAATGTAAAGGCAGATGCGGCTGTGACAGGAACGGTAACGGCATCGTCGCTTTTTGTCCGCGAAGGGCCCGGAACTCAATATGACATAAAGACCATGGACGGCGCTCAGATCCGCCTGAACAAGGGCGACTATGTTGCGGTTTCATGGGAAGAGAACGGCTGGTATTACATCACGGCAAGCTACAACGGAAAGACGATAAACGGATATGTTATAAAGGATTACATCTCCGTTACGGGCGCCATTCCCACGGGAAAACCCGCAGCAACACCCACTCCCATAGGTAAGAATGAAACACCAAAGATCCCGGAAGGAACAACACTGGCTGTTATGACCAAGGGATTTCCTTACGACGGAGTGGTGGTAGCTACCACTCTCAACATCCGTGAGGACGCAGGCACTAATTATTCCATCATAGACACTCTTAAAGACGGCGACAAGGTTACAGTGACAGGGGTTAAGAAATCCACTGTCGGAGCCTATTGGTACACAGTCAGCTATACAAAGGACGGAAAGACAAAGACAGGAATCACCAGTGCAACGTATGTTGCGGTAAAGGTCGGGACTACAAAGACTCCCACCCCTACAGCAGTTCCCGCAAATGTAACTCTCAGGACCTACGGTTTCCCTCTGGACGGAAAAGTAGTTGCAGATGCGCTGAATGTACGTGAATCCACAAGCATATCCGCAAAGAGAGTGACCATTCTCCTTTCGGGAGAGAAGGTTACTGTCCTTAACGCAGAGAAGGACAAGGACGGAAGATGGTGGTACAAGATCTCTTTCAAAAAGAGCGGAGTCAACACCACGGGCTTTGTTGTAAGCGAATATCTTTCCGTCAATGCTCCCAACGAAGGCGCAACCGGAACGGGCGACCTCAAGTACTACGAGATCCCCGAGGATCAGCGTGGCAACATCTATTATGCGGCCACGGTTTCCGCAGACGTTCTGAACATGCGTGACAGCGCTTCCGCAAGCGGTAAGGTTGTTGCGAAGATCAAGCAGAACATTTACATCATCGTTCTTGAAAGAATATCCACAAAATCGGGTTATTGGTATAAAGCGGCAGCCAGACAGGACGGAAAGATCCATGTGGGCTACGTTTCATCGGATTATGTCTCCCTGAACTATGACCTTGGCATATACGGTATCATCAATCACGAGGGTATCGCCTTAAGGGCCATCCCCAACGGATCCGCCGAGATCGTTACGGACAGCAGAGGAAATCAGGTGTTCTTCACTGACGGACAGAGAGTCCGCCTCACAGGCGAGACCATCACCGGCGGTGAAAAATGGTTCAAGGTAAGGGTGGACGATGTTACGGAAGGTTACATCATCCGTACGGAAGTTGATTTCACGGGAGGAAATGTTTCGACCACTCCTCCCACACCTACACCCACACCCACACCGAAGTACACCGCAACGCCCACTCCCACAAAGAGACCTGCGGGCTCCATTACTCCTTCCGTCTTCCCGACGCCTGAAGTAAAGGCTGCGGACTCGGGCTATCCCAGCAGATTCTCCAGCTCGCCCATAACAGGATACGGCTACGTGGAGACTAACTCCAGGACCAGACTGATGGCAAGACCGAGACACTACAGTGAAACGGTTACGGATAAACGCGGCAGCGATATCGTTCTTACATCCGGCATGAGCCTTGCCCTCTACGATAAATATGTGGACGAGGGTCTGACCTACAGACAGGTAAGAGTTGTTTATAACGATGAGGTTTATTACGGATATGTCCTTGATACTCTCATCAAGAGCATCGCAAAAGATGACATAAAGACGAAAGTAACCCCCACTCCCATTCCGGATATGTCCAAGATGGGACGGGAAAGCTTTGTTGAATACATGATCGACGAGGGCTTCCCGTTGAGCTACATCGACATGCTCATTGAACTTCACGACGAACATCCTTCATGGGTATTTGAAGCGGATGTTACGGGTCTTGACTGGCAGGATGTGATCGACGCGGAGAGCAAGGCGGGACTGAACCTCATTCCCGGCACTGCGGCTACGGGTTACCTTTCTACGGAAGACGGTGCATATAACTGGCTTGCGGATAAATATGTTGTATTTGACAGCCCTTCATGGGTAACCGCTTCCGGAGCGGCAAACGAGTACTTCATAGATCCCAGGAACTGGCTGGATGAGACTTCCATATTCATGTTCGAGACCTTGTCCTACAAGTCGAAGTATCAGGGACTTGAGGAAGTTGAAGCACTGCTTCAGGGAACACCTTTCTACAAAAAGAGTTTCACCTACACGGATGATTCGGGCAAGAGAAAGACCATAAGCTATGCTCAGGCATTCATAGATGCTGCTGAGTATTCGGGCGTAAGTCCTTACCATCTTGTGACCAGAGTAAGACAGGAGATCGTAACAAGCTCTGCAACGGTTTCCAACAGCGCATCCGGAACGGTTTCGGGTTACGAAGGCTACTACAACTTCTACAACATCGGAGCTTACCACTCCACCACCGCAGGCGGAGCCATTGTCAACGGTCTCAAGTACGCTAAGAACGGTACCGCAAACAACGATGAATACAACGATGCGTCCCTCATCCCTTGGAACAATCAGTACAGAGCCATCGTGGGCGGTGCATACATCATCGCTCAGCAGTACATCAGCCGCGGTCAGGACACCATCTACCTGCAGAAGTTCAACGTTACGGACATCAGCACTTTCAGCCATCAGTATATGGCTAACATCGAAGCTCCCAAGAGCGAAGCTTCAAAGATGGCAAAGGCTTATACATCACCTGACACCGTGGTAGTGTTTAAGATCCCGGTATACAGCAACATGCCTGCTGAGGCGGCAAAGAAACCCACATCAAAGGGTAATCCCAACAACGTTCTGTCAAGCCTCAATGTATATGACATGTTTGGTAACAATCTGACGCTGTCACCCAAGTTTAACCCTGTGACGGATACGGAATACTTTGTTACCACCACGGAGGGCAACAATGTCCTGCAGATCGTTGCTGTGGCAGTGAGCAGCAAGGCTACGGTCAGCGGAAACGGAACGGTTGTTGTCAACTCCAACAGCGATGTCTTTGAAGTCAGAGTCACTGCGGAGAACGGAGACGTAAGGATCTACAGGATCTATGCTTCAAAGCAATAAATGAAATGATCATGTCAAGCGTGAAAAGGGTTTTTCACGCTTGATTTTGTTCGGTAATGGAGGCAAAATGGGAAAGATTTACGATGAAGCTTTCGAAAACTATGAAGACAAGTTCTCAAAGCAGTCAAAAAGAGTGGTGGCCACGGCCTATGAGGTAGCGGAAAACCTGGGTCAGGGCTATGTGGGGACCGAGCATCTTCTGCTGGCCCTTGCGGACACGGAATGCACCACCAGAGACATATTGATGCAGAACAACATCTTCAGCAGCGATCTTTATAAAAACGTGAAGGAATACGTCCTGTTCCGTGAGGACGATGATTATGACGGCACAGACAGTTTTTCGCCCATAGCGAGAAAAGTCCTGCTCTCCGCAGCGGAAGAGATGAAATACTACGGTCAGACGGTGCTGGGAACAGAACACATCCTGATGGCCATCATTAAGGAAGACGGGTGCCTGGCAAATCGTATCCTGAACACCATGAATGTGAAAATGGGGAATCTGTATGCCGATTGTCTCATTGCCATGGGCTTTGACGCCGCTACGGCAAGAATGGAATTTGTAGCCGCAAAGACCAGACGGAGCGGGAATCAGGAAGAATCCTTCACCGAAAACTTTGCCAAGGACATCACCGCTCTGGCAAAGAGAGGTGAACTGGATCCCTGCATCGGACGTGAGAAAGAGATCGAGAGGCTGATACAGGTTCTTTGCAGAAGGACCAAGAACAATCCCTGTCTGGTGGGTGAACCCGGCGTGGGAAAGACCGCTGTACTCGAAGGTCTGGCTACGCGCATAGCGGACGAAAGAGTTCCTGAGATGATGAAAGGCAAGAGGATCCTCTCTCTGGACATTTCGGCCATGGTGGCGGGAACAAAGTACAGAGGCGAATTTGAAGACAGGATCAAGAAGGTTATCAACGAAGTCAGCAACGATCCTTCCATCATCCTTTTTGTGGATGAGGTCCACACAATCATCGGAGCCGGCGGTGCAGAAGGATCCATGGATGCAGCAAACATTTTGAAGCCCGCTCTTGCAAGGGGTGAGCTGCAGATGATCGGGGCCACCACCATCAAGGAATACAGAAAGCGCATCGAGAAGGATTCCGCGCTTGAAAGACGTTTCCAGCCCATCACCATCGAAGAACCTTCGGTGGAGGAGACAATAGAGATCCTGAAGGGTCTGAGGCCTGCCTATGAAAAACATCATCAGGTTACCATCTGCGACGATGCCATAGAAGCATGTGCAAGACTCTCCTCACGTTACGTCAACGACCGCTTTTTGCCTGATAAAGCCATAGATGCCATGGACGAAGCTGCTTCAAGGCTTCATTTGGAGACTGACATGGGATCCGGAAAAGCTGCGGAGATCAGGGAACGCCTTAGAGAGATCAAAAAGGAACTTGAAGAAGCCCTGATCAAAAACAGGATGGAAGAAGCCAAAGCTCTTACCGAGGAAGAAGAAAAGCTGACGGCAAAGCTTCCCAACGGAAAGAAAACGGGCAAAAAGAAGGGTTCCCAAAAGGAACTTAGGAAAGAACATATAGAAAAGATCATTGCACAGTGGACAGGTATCCCCCTTTCAAAGGTAATGGAAGAAGAAAGCGAAAAGCTTTTGAACATGCCGGAGATCCTGGAAAAGAGAGTAAAAGGGCAGAGAGAAGCTGTGGAAGCCATTACAAAGGCCATCAGACGCAGTCGTGTGGGGCTCAAGGATCCCAACCGCCCCATCGGGTCCTTCCTTTTCCTCGGACCTACAGGTGTGGGCAAGACCGAACTTTCAAAGGCTCTTGCAGAGGCCATGTTCGGTGATGAGAATGCCATGATCAGGGTTGATATGTCCGAATACATGGAGAAACACAGCGTTTCAAAGTTCATAGGATCTCCTCCGGGATATGTGGGTCACGAAGAGGGCGGCCAGCTTTCCGAGCAGATAAGAAGAAAACCTTATTCCGTAGTGCTTTTCGACGAACTTGAGAAGGCTCATCCTGATGTGTTCAACATCCTTCTCCAGGTGCTGGAAGACGGTCACATCACCGATGCCCAGGGCAGAAAGGTGAGCTTTAAGAACACTATCATCATCATGACGTCCAATGCGGGTGCTCAGGCTATCATGAGTCCCAAGCATCTCGGCTTTCTGGGAGGAAACGATACGTCCGCTACCTACGAGCGAATGAAGGAAGGCATTAGTGAAGAGATCAAAAACATATTCAAGCCCGAATTCCTTAACAGGATCGATGAGATCATCGTATTCAGATCCCTCACAAAGGATAATCTCAGGGACATCGCAAGGATGCAGCTGGATATTGTGGCAAAACGCTGTAAGGATCAGATGGGCGCTGTAGTAGTCTACACGGACAAGGTTGTGGATCACATCATGGAAAAGGGCTACGACGAGAAATTCGGAGCAAGACCCATACGTCGCGCAGTCCAGACGGAAGTAGAGGACGGACTTGCAGAACAGTTCTTAAAGAAGAGAGATATCAAGAAGATCTCAGTGGATGCAGCAGACGGAAAACTCGTCTTCGAAGTGCAGTAAAGGTTGTACCCTGTTTGTGACGGTCATCCCGCTATCAATGCTTGTAAAAGGTATTACGAAGAACGACACTTGAGGACCCTGTTCGTGGCAGTTGCGGGATTTCCAAAAATTGCCGTCAGTCCCGTGAACAGCGATGTTAAAAGCGCTTCGGAGACATTGTTTAGAAATCCTTCACTTGAAAAAGGAAGTGTTTCTGATATAATGAGTTCAGATTTTTAAGACTCGGATGATCCTTCGGGATCCAACCGTTTACCTTATTTTTAGGAGGATAAAGAAAGTCATCATGGCAGAATTGATCCGTACCGCCAAAGACGGAAGCATCGGCTTCGGAGATTTCAAACTGACTGAAAAGTCCAAACTTTCCGATTTTGAATTCATGGGCGACGTATACAAGGTAAAGACCTTCAGAGAACTTACAAAGCTGGAAAAGAACGACATGTTCCTTTACGAGTCCGAGCCCGGAACCAGCGTTGAGGGACTGAAGCTGGAAAACAATGTTGTATCCTTCACAGTTGAAGGTGATGGCAACACCCAGATCACTCTGGGGCTTGAAGATGACACAGAATACAGGGTTACCGTGGGCAGTACCGATCTTGGCAAGATGGCCACGAACATGGGCGGAAAGCTCATTATAGCAGTGGATCTTACACCCGGCAAGCCCGAAAGAGTTGCTATCGAAAGAATATAAAAATTTGGCGTTCACGTTTTCGTGAACGCCTTTTCTAAAACATGCAAAAAGTGGGGTATGATATGGCGACAAAAGATAAGATCAAATTCTTCTGTTCGGAGTGCGGTTTCGAATCCGCTAAGTGGTTCGGAAACTGCCCTTCCTGCAGGAAATTCAATACATGTGTGGAAGCTCCCGAGGACAAAAGGACGGGAAGCGCAGGGGCAGTGCACAGAAGGTCGGCGGCTCCGTTGCAGTCTCCCAAGCCCTTTTCTGCCATCGCGCCCGAAAAACAGGAGCGTATTAAAACAGGCATAGGTGAACTGGACCGCGTTCTGGGAGGCGGAATTGTCAAGGGCTCTCTGGTGCTGGTGGGTGGTGATCCGGGCATAGGAAAATCCACACTTTTGCTGCAGATGTGCAGGGAACTGAAGAATGTACCCGTGTTGTACATTTCCGGCGAGGAATCGGCGGAGCAGACGAAGCTCAGAGCGGACAGGCTGGGGACATTTTCGGATTCCGTGCTCTTCCTTGCGGAAACAAATCTGAATGATATAGAGAATATCCTATTGGACACGAAACCTGAGGTTGTGATCATAGACTCCATACAGACAATGTACAGAGATGAGGTGGAATCCGCACCCGGTTCCGTGGGACAGGTAAGGGAAGCAACAGCAGCGCTTCTGAGGATCGCAAAGGACAACGGGATCACGATCTTCATCATAGGTCACGTTACAAAAGAAGGAACCGTGGCAGGCCCCAGAATGCTGGAACATATGGTGGATACCGTGCTCTACTTTGAAGGTGACAATTCTGCGGTTTACCGCATATTGCGGGCGGTGAAGAATCGCTTTGGCTCCACCAACGAGATCGGCGTTTTTGAAATGGCGGGAAGCGGCCTTAAGGAAGTGACCAACCCGTCGCAATATATGCTGGAGGGACGTCCCCAGGACGAGCCCGGCAGTGTGGTGACCTGCGTAATGGAAGGCACACGCCCGATCCTTGTGGAGGTCCAGGCCCTTGTTTGCCAGACGAATTACCAGATGGCGCGAAGAACGGCAGCGGGCACGGACTACAACCGCGTGAACCTGCTCATGGCGGTCATGGAAAAGCGCCTTGGCATATCCCTTGCGGGCTGTGATGCCTACGTAAACGTAGCAGGCGGCATGAAGATCAACGAGCCGGGATTAGACCTTGCCATTATCATGGCGCTATACTCAAGCTTCAGGAACAAGCCGGTGGGTGACACCACCGTGGTCTTCGGCGAAGTGGGCCTAACAGGCGAAGTCCGCAGCGTCTCCATGATCCAGCAACGCCTCCGCGAAGCGGTGAAAATGGGATACAAAACCTGCATCATACCCAAAGGGACTTCAAGGCGAATGAAGGATGAACTCTCCCTCCCGGAAGACGTGAAGCTTGTGGAAGTGGAAAACATAAAGGACATCATGGGCAGCAGAAGCCTGTAAGACGATGGGCTATAGTAACTGACGATAGGTTACTGTTCACACCGCCCTAACGCTCATACGATGGGGTCCCTCCCCTGCTTCGCAGCGGTCCTCCCCATTGTCGTGAATTCGCAATCCGCTACGCTACTTGCTCATTAAGCGGGGGCGGTTACTGCTACGCAGAATATGCAAGGTGCTGAAACTCTTTGAAAGT
>JAILRC010000028.1 GCA_024698485.1 Lachnospiraceae bacterium
TGCGATCATACGAAGTGTTGTAGACTTACCGCATCCTGAAGGTCCTACGAAGATGATGAATTCCTTATCGGCAATTTCAAGGTTGAAATTCTTAACGGCTACGAAACCGTTAGGATAGGTTTTGTTGATGTTCTTTAATGATAAACTTGCCATTGTTGTCCTCCCATAATTTTTTGCATAGTGATTGTTGCCCAATCAAAGATGATTTTATAATACATCATTTTTTTCCAAAGCGCCATGTTCATATTTGCCAAATCTTTGTATGTTTTTTTGTATAGATTGCATAAAAAAAAATTTATTTTTGGTAAATATGTCTAAAAAGACTTAAAAAAGACCCCTTTTTGAGGGGTCTAATTGTCATTTTTTACTTCAGCGAATCCTTCGCCCATAACTTCTCTTGCGTCCGCCACTACCATAAATGCTCTCTTATCAAGCCTGGTAACTATGTCTGTCAGTTCGATCACCTGTTTTTTACCCACTACACAGAAAAGCATCTTCTTGTCGTCTCCGGAGTACATACCCTTGACATTTATCCCCGTAACTCCTCTGTCGATGGCCACAAGAACTTCCGCAGCTATCTCTTCCGCCTTGTCCGAGATGATGAAGCAGACCTTTGCAAACTTGAGACCATCAAGGATGCCGTCCGAGATCTTGGAAACAATGTAAACCACGACAATGGAGTAGATGACACTTTCAATACCGAAAACGAAAACTCCCAAAAAGACTATGATACCATCGGTAACAGCCAGGATCTTGGGTATTGAAAGATGACGCCATCTGTCATGAAGCAGAGCCGAAAACAGATCCGACCCTCCCGTAGTAGCCATGGTGGAAAACACAAGGCCTATACCTATGCCGGAAAGCACTCCTCCGAAAACAACGGAAAGAAGTTTTTCCCCAATGAAGCCTCCCACGGGGATCAGGTAGATCCACAGTGTGAGCATAAGTGTGGAAAAACCTGTCTTTAACATGAATTTAAAGCCTTTGTTCTTTATAGCCACGAGAAAAAGCGGAACGTTCAGAGCGATATTGGTAAGCCAGACGGGAACCCCCTCTCCGTGGATCTTCGCCGAGACATACTTTACAACAATGGCAAGACCCGTGACTCCGCCGGTGTCCAGCCCCAGGGGATCAAACACCGTGTTTATGGCAACAGCCATGAGTAAAGTGCCCAGAGCAATGATCAGCAGGTCTTTAATATTTATCCTTTCAACAATGGATCTCATCATATCATGCCTCCGTCCAGGCGTATGATCTGCCCCGTAAGATAGTCATTTCCGCTGACAAGATCCAAAAGAAGGTCAGCCACTTCTTCCGCTTCTCCGAAACGTCCTGCGGGGATCTCGTTTTTAAGTTCCTCCCTGTCTTCTTCCGAAAAACACCTGTTCATGTCGGTGTCTATCACACCGCAGGATATGGCGTTCACCTGAATGTTTGAAGGCGCCAGTTCCTTGGCAAGAGCTTTTGTGAGTGCATCAAGACCACCCTTTGTGGCGGAATACATCACTTCGCAGGATGCCCCCACCTGCCCCCACATGGAGGAGATGTTGACGATCTTTCCTCTGTGTTCCCGGACCATCATCCGCGAAGCTTCCCTTGAACACCAAACAGCTCCGTCCAGGTTAACTCCGCAGATCTCCCGCCAGTCATCATCGGTCATATCCGTAAAAAGGCCAACCTTGGAGATCCCTGCGTTATTTACCAGAAGATCCAGATGTCCGTAATTCTCTTCCATCTTTCGGAACATTTCTTTAACAAAAGCAGGATCGGATACATTTCCGAAAAATAGTTCGCATCTTCCTCCCGCTTCTTCTATCATTTTGGCTGTCTCCGCCAATCTGTCACTATTATTTGCGCAATTTATCCCTACCGCATAGCCGTTTTCCGCAAGTTTCAGGGCAATGGCCCTTCCGATCCCCCGGGAAGCTCCGGTCACAAGTGCCGTTTTCATAATGTCTTTCTCCCATTTTCGGTGTTTTCCCAGCCATCATACATCATAATACACTAAAAAACAATAAGGCGCATTAGCACACTAAACAAGTGCAACGGCAACCTGTTGTAATTATTAGATTTATTATTGAATTCTCTATACAAAAGAATTATAATAAACACACAAGACGTGAACAACTGTTCACGTCATAAATGAGAGGCCAATGCTCGCCGCACAGTCTCTCAAATCGAGGAGGTATATATAATGAACAGCTATGTGGAGAAAGTAATCTCCGAAACCAAGAAAAAGTACCCCTGTCAGCCCGAGTTTCTCCAGACGGTGGAGGAAGTACTCACAAGCCTTGAGCCCGCTTTTGACAAGCATCCCGAGTACGAAGCCAACGCTCTTCTCGAGAGACTTGTGGAGCCCGAGAGAGAGATCAAATTCCGTGTGGTATGGTCCGACGATCAGGGGAAGCCTCACGTAAACAACGGCTACAGAGTCCAGTTTAACAGCGCCATCGGCCCTTACAAGGGAGGTCTTCGTTTCCATCCCAGCGTAAACTTGAGCATCATCAAGTTCCTGGGCTTCGAGCAGACCTTCAAGAACAGCCTTACAGGCCTTCCTATGGGCGGAGGCAAAGGCGGAGCAGATTTCGATCCCAAGGGCAAATCCGACGGCGAGATCATGCGTTTCTGCCAGGCTTTCATGACAGAGCTTTATCGCCACATCGGTCCCAAGGTGGACGTACCCGCAGGCGATCTGGGAGTGGGCGGCACCGAGATCGGATATATGTTCGGTCAGTACAAGCGCATAAGAAATGCATATGAAAATGGGGTTCTTACGGGAAAAGGACTGTCCTACGGCGGTTCTCTCATCCGTCCCGAAGCTACAGGTTTCGGTGCGGTCTACTTCTTTAATGAAGTTCTGAAACATGAAGGAAAAGACATAAAAGGCATGCGTTTTGCTCTTTCCGGCTTCGGAAATGTGGCCTGGGGAGCCGCAAAGAAACTCACGGAGCTGGGCGCCACCGTGGTGTCCATATCAGGTCCCGACGGCTATGTGGCTTTAAACGGCATGACAGACGAAATGATAGATTTTATGCTGGAGATGCGTGCTTCCAGACGCGACTGCTGCAAAGACTTCTCCGACAAGTTCGGTGTTCCTTTCTTCGCAGGCAAGAAGCCCTGGGGTAATGTGGATGCGGACGTTTACATGCCCTGTGCATGCCAGAACGAGATTACACTTCCCGACGCGGAAGCCATTGTTACAAAGGGAGTTCACTATGTAAACGAGGTTTCAAACATGCCCACCACCAACGAGGCCATGGCATATTTAAGAGATCACGGTGTTCTCCTGGCTCCTTCCAAAGCAGTAAATGCCGGCGGTGTTTCGGTTTCAGGTCTTGAGATGACCCAGAACAGCGAACGCCTTTCATGGACTGCGGAGCAGGTTGATGATATGTTAAAGAGCATTATGAAGGGTATACATACAAGCATAGTGGATGCATGCAACGCTTACGGAGTAGGCTACGATCTTGTGGCAGGTGCAAATCTGGCAGGATTCAAGAAAGTTGCGGAAGCCATGATGGCTCAGGGATGGGTATAAGTTTTCCATAATCCTATAGATAAAAAAAACTCTGCTTCATATTTGATGAAGCAGAGTACTTTTTTATGACTGTTTCTTCTTTTTCAACTTAACAAACTCAACAAAAGCCATCATCAACGTCGCAAGAATTATAGCCACACCCGCCAACAGGAATCCCCACTTCAACAGTTTTAAAAAATAGACAACATTGCTTTTGGCAAAAAAAACGGATGCGAACCAGAAGAAAAGGCTTAAACTCAATATCCATATTCCAAGACCGATTTTTTTCATGATCATCTACCCTTTCTCTCACTTACAAGACGCAATGCTTCCTTAACATTAAGCATGCCTCTGCATCTGTTATCAAGCCCGTCGTTTCGCGTGCTGCTCTCAAGCAAAATGTCGATAATCTCCTTGGGGGACAGATCAGGATCCTCAGAGGCCATAAGTGCTGCCGTTCCCGATACAAACGCTGCTGCAGCGGAAGCACCATCCACGAAGGATATGTCATTTTCCGGAAATACCACCTTAACATCAACTCCGGGTGCGGAAATGTCCACCCTGTTCTTTCCGTAGCCGGTGTATTGATATTTATTGCCTTGCGAGTCATTCGCCATTACACTTATGATGTTGTCGCAGTCGTAGGCCGCCGGATAGACCGGGGTTTGATCCAGATCTTTCTCATCGTCTCCCGCAGCACACACAAACAAAACATCGGACATGTCCTTTATCATTTCGTAAAGTTCCTCGTCATATTCTTCAAACGTCCAGCTGCAATTAACGATCCTGACCCCGGATCCTTCCACCATCTTAAGTGCTCTTTTTGCGTCTTCTACGTTTCCGTTATCGCCTTCCATAAATTTTGCAGACATCATCGTACAGTCAGGGGCAATCTTTGCAATAACAGAAGCCACAAACGTTCCGTGATAATCAGAAGAATATCCGTCGTATATGCTCATATCATTATTATAAAAGTCATACACTTCCGCAACATTTATCCTTTTGTCCAAACAGGTTATCCTTCTGTCAATCCCTGTATCAAGCACTAAAATGATTGTACCGACGTCTCCGACCAATCCTCTGTCAACCGCATCAAGATCGATATTGATATCCGTCCCTGCCCGACATGGCTTTCCATTCACCGTCTGTCCGTAATTATATATGGCCCAGTCATCTTCAAACATTTCCCGATAATATGCTTCAGTCGGTTCAGAAGCTTTCTGCCTTAAATAAGTTTTTATCCCGCCAACAATAAAAACAGCGAGGATGCTCGTGAAGAAAGAGATGAATACTATCCGATCTCTTTTTCTCGTTTTTGCCTCGGTCTTTTCAAACCAGCCCCAGATCATGTAAACAACAGCCCAGAGCAAAAGCAGCACCGTGACATATGACAAAAAGCCGATGCCCAACGGTCTTCCTTGTAAAAACAAACTAACCGTAGCCAAAACAGAAAGGAACGTCGCAAATATTATCTTTTTCATCCACTCACCCCCGTGAAGCATTACATCATCATCTACTTATCTATTCTCCTGTACGGAAGATATGCCTGAATGCATTTTTCAGAAAGCACCAGTTCTTGTGCTATCTCCGAAACTGTTTTGCCCATTTTTTTTAGATGGTTTATCCGTTCGGATAGCTCGCTTTTCCATAAACCCTCAGTTATCAAAACACGTTGTGCGGTAGCAAATGCAACCCCTGCTTTCAAAGCCGCTTTATGAACCGATCCCGTCTCTTTGAATAACTCCACAATTCGTTTATATACCCCTAGTTTCATTTTAGACTCCCCTTTGAAAATGATATCTTTATTCTAATTCAATAACAACAAATATGTCAACCTAGACATTTAACTATTTTTTTCATTCACAACATTTTATCCCATTATTATACCAACACTCATATCAAAAAAACTTCCTTACCGTTTAAGGATAAGGAAGGTTTTTGTCTTTTAACTCATTTTTTTATTTTCCGAAGTACTTTACTATTTCTGCAATGCCGATCTTGAACTGTTCGGCCTTCGTGATCTTTGCTTCTTTGTCCATGGCCTGGGTTCCGTAATTTGCCCAGTTGGCGTGGTTTCCGCCTTCAATCTCGAGTTCGTGGTAATTGCCTTCTTTTGCAAGCTTGGATCTGCCTGCTTCTACTTTCTTTCGCTGAACAACTCCGTCCTCGCTTCCGTACATTACAAGAGTTGTTATATTTGTGTCGGTAAGGTCGGATGTTCCGTGAGCACCAAGGAGCACAAGGCCCTTGACCGCATCACCCTTTTCATCCGCAAAAGCAGAGATGGCAATGCCTCCCATGGAGTGACCCATGAGGATCCAGGAATCGTAGTCGTATTTATCCATGATCTTCTGTCCTGCCGCCTTATCGAACAGAGCGAAATTCAGTTTAACCTTCAGGATGAATACATCAAAGCCTTCCTTTGCAAGTTCGTAACAGAAAGGAACATAGGACGTATATTCCACTTTACAGCCGGGATAGTATATGACAGCTTTGTCCGTGGCAGGGCTGTCGATGAATATGCCATCGTCGATATAGGAAACCTCGATGCCGTCGGCACCGTTTTTCCCGAGATGCTCAAGCGCATCGGAATCTGCCGCGTGAACCGTTGTAAAATATCTGTATACATAAAATCCAAGAAAAACGACCAGAGCAAGAACGATGATAAGCGCGACCTTTTTGCCCGATCCTTTCTTTTTTTCTTTTGACTTTCCCATGTTGCATGTTCCTCTTTTGCTTTAGAATTTTATTCCCTGAGTCTCGTTCTTAAGGCTTTCCGAAAGATTCTTGATCTCTTCGGTGTTTGCCTTACCTCTGATAACAACATCCTTGAGGCTGTTCATTGAAGCGGAAGTTTCCCATGTACTTGCGGCATTTTCTTCTGCAATGGCTGCAAGACTGCCCATTCCGGACATAGCTTCATTCTTGTCCCTGCCCAGAGTCTTGATCTCGTCGGTAATGGTCTGTACGGCTTCAACTACACCGTCGATCTCGTTGTTCAGCTTCGTGAAGACTTCCTTGGATGTGGTGATGCCTTCGCTCTGTCTGCGCATGATCTCGGAAGCCTTTTCCATGGCCTCAACGGAGATATTGGAGTTCTCTATGAGTTCCTTAACGATGTTCTCAATGGCATGAGCTGACTGCTTGGACTGGTCAGCAAGGGATCTGATCTCGTTTGCGACTACGGCGAAGCCTCTTCCCATATCTCCCGCACGGGCTGCCTCGATGGAGGCGTTCAGTGAAAGGAGGTTGGTCTGGCTTGCTATGTCCGCGATCATATCCGTAGCATTTCTGATCTGCATTACGGACTTGTTGGTCTTTGTTGTCTGATCCTTGATCTCCTGCACGGATTCATTGGTCTCTTCGCTCATCTTCTCTATCTCGAAGATGGTCTGCTGAGCGGTGGTGTTGTATTCCTTCATGGTGTCCGCGCTCTTTGCCAACTTTTCTACGCTGCTTCCCGCAGCCTCGATGGAATCGCCGATGCTGACAAACTTGGCATTGAGATTTGAAGACTCGCTGGCCTGTGAAGATGCACCCTTTGCTATCTCTTCCATGGCAACGTTAACGTTCTCTATGGATTCAACCACCGTGTCAAAACTATTTGAAAAGTCTGTGGATATCATTCCGAGACTTGTAGAGGACTCATCGATATTTCCGATGATCTTACCAAAGTTCTCGGAGAGTTTCTTAACCGAAAGCTCCACAGTCCCGAGTTCATCATTTCGGGCAACTACCTTCTCGTCAACAGTCACATTAAGGTTACCGCAGGCGATATCCGTGATCTGCTTAAGCACAACATTGAGACCCTTTGCCAGTTTTCTTGTGGTTGGGATCACCGGTAAAATGAAAACCACAAGTAATACCACCATCAGGATGGCATTGGTCACAAAAGCAAGATTTGCCGTCTTTATAGTTTTGGAAACAGCCAGAGAAGCTTTGACCACATTTCCGTTGTTGCCCTTGTAATAGCATACAAGGTACTCTTCTCCGCCCATCTTTTCCTTAACCTGGTAAGCATCCTTTGAAGCCTTGTTCGTTATGTTACTGTCCAGAGTTTTGTTAGACAGGCCGTCACTCACAATGAGTTTTCCGTCGGAATAAACAGCGATCTTGACCTGTGAATCCGAAGCAACGCTCCTCACCTCAGCCTCATTGGGAGAATTCATAAGGGAGACCGTCTTCGCAAGGGAAACTATCTGTTCCTTTCCCACATATTGAGTACATCTGACGGCAGTTGAACGGATGAAGATCATTCCCACAATAGCCATAGCCATAAGAGGAAGTATCGTCAGAAGTACGATCTTGGTCGAAAGACCCGACAATTTCCTGTTGTCCCCCTCGTTGATCAAGCCCTTCTCTATCAATTCGGCTCGCTCTTCAGCCAGTTCGGCCTTTCTCTCGTCAATGTCCGCTTTGATCTTCTCGGACATCTCTCCGGCACCTTTTGCAGCTGCCTTTCCTGCCTTTCCGACTGCCTGTCCGGCTGCTTTCCCCACCTTAACTGCAGCCGTCCCGATTTTTTTAGATGCATCTTTTGCTTTTCCCAGAACGGTCGCAAGATCGATCTTTTTCATATCTTATGCTCCTTTTCTTAGTGTTCTGCAGTTACGATATGTGGCAAACGAAATCACCAATATTATAACTTTTTAAGTACATCAAATGTTATTATACTTAAAAAGGTCAGAAAATACAATGTTTTACGATAATGCAACACAGGAGGAGCCGCAAAAAAGAGCATCAGCGAAATACCGATGCTCTTTTGCTGTCATATGCACTATCATGTCTCGATCTGGTCGATCTTTGACGCTCTCTTTTCTATTTCTCTCTGCTGAACATCCGAAGGTGCCTGCTCATAACGGATGAACTCGTGTTCGTAATCACCCATACCGCCTGTCATGGAGCGAAGATCCGTGGAATAGCCGTAAAGTTCGGATGCGGGGATCTCAGCCTCAATGATCTGTTTACCGCCCGCAACAGGGTTCATTCCCATGATACGTCCTCTTCTCTTGTTAAGGTCGCCCATGATATCTCCCGTGAACTTGTCGGGAACCGTGATCTTAAGACTCTCGATGGGCTCAAGAAGAACAGGCTTTGCCTTCATGAATCCGTCTCTGAATGCCATCATGGAAGCTGTCTTGAAAGCCATTTCCGAAGAGTCTACGGGATGGTAGGAACCGTCCACAAGAGTAGCCTTGATGCCTACAACGGGATATGCTGCCAAAGGTCCCTTGATAACGCTTTCCTGGATACCCTTTTCTACAGCGGGGAAGAAGTTTTTGGGAACTGAACCTCCGAACACCTGCTCATAAAACTCATAAGGCTTGGTCTGATCCTCAAGAGGCTCAAAATCCATGATGACATCACCGTACTGGCCGTGTCCGCCGGACTGCTTCTTGTGCTTGCCCTGGATGTGCTCGACCTTTCTGGTAATGGTCTCTCTGTAAGCAAACTTGGGCTTTGAAAGCTCGATCTCAACTTTATACTTTTCCTTAAGCATTGATGCTGTGATCTCAAGCTGCTGCATGCCTATGCCGTAAAGGAGCATCTGACGGTTCTCTTCGTCGTTTACCATCCTTAATGTGAGATCTTCGATGGCAAGTTTCTGGAGCCCCTGAGCGATCTTATCCTCTTCACCCTTTGTCTTTGCCTTATAGCGCATATACTCCTGAGGCTTGGACATAGTGGTGGGATGATACTCGATGGGGCACTCCCTTGTGGAAAGTGTATCTCCCGTTCTTGTGGAAGAAAGTTTTCCGATGGCTCCTATATCGCCGGAATCAAGTTCGGGAACCTCAATGAGTTCCTTGCCTCTCATCACATAAAGCTTCTGAAGTTTTTCTTCAACATCCTTGGTAACATTGTAAACAATGTCTCCTGCCTTGAGAACGCCCGTGCAGACCTTTACCAATGAATACTTTCCTACGAAAGGATCCATGATGGTCTTGAAAACGGTAGCGCTGACGGGCTTGGAATTGTCCTTGTCCGCCTGAACCTCTTCTCCCGTCTTCTTGTTGACGCCCTTCTTGAAGACTGCGGATTTCTCCGGTGAAGGGAAGTACTTCTGGAATGACTGGAGCAGCATGTTGCAGCCGTAGGTCAGAACGCCGGAACCCATCTGAACGGGAATAATGTCATGCTCGATAACGCTCTTTCTGAGTGCTCCCGAGATCTCTTCCTGAGTAAACTCTTCGCCGTTAAAGTACTTGTCCATAAGTTCTTCGTCGGACTCCGCAACAGCCTCAAGGATCATGTTGCGAACCTCGTCAAGATCGCCCTTAACGCCTGCGGGGATCTCGGTGTCGGTGTATGTTCCGTCGGGATTGAACTTTCTCGCTCCCATCTTGACAACGTTTACGAAACCTGTGAATTTGTCATTTTCATATGTAGGCAAATGGAAAGGAGCTATCTTCTTTCCGTAGAGTTCTTTAAGGTCGCTGACTATCTTGATGTAATCCGCATTGGGATCGTCCATGTTGGTTACGAAGAATATGCAGGGTATCTTCCTTCTCTCACAGATATCCCATGCTTTTCTTGTTCCGACTTCTATCCCTGCCTTACCGTTGATGACGATGACTGCGGCATCTGCAACGCTCATAGCTTCTTCAGCCTGTCCCACAAAATCAAAATATCCCGGTGCATCCAGGAGATTGATCTTCAAGCCTTCCCACTCAATGGGAATAACAGATGCTCTGATGGAAAAGCCTCTCTTGATCTCTTCCTTGTCGTAGTCGCTCAGTGTGTTTCCTTCGGCAACCTTACCCATTCTAGCGATCGCCTTTGTGTGAAATGCAAGAGCTTCTGCCAGTGTTGTCTTTCCTGAACCCCCATGTCCGAGGAGAACAACATTCCTGATTTGTTCGGTTTTGTAAACATCCATACGCGTTTTTTCCTTTCAAGTCGTTTTATCTGTTAATTCCCTTTAAGAACTAACTGATACTCAATTATTCTAACATTTCAAAGGAAATTACGCAACCAATTTTAATCCCCTTTTTATATTTTCAAACATATCATGAATTGCATTAAAATACTGACAATTTTCTTTCTCATGTTAACAGAATTTTTACAATATATGTTTTGACGTGGTAATATACAAGTGATAAAATTTTTATATGTTGCAAAAGTACAGAAACAGGCTTTTTCGACCGTTTTTACCAAAATTGGGAAGGGAGGTCCGACACCCGTCGGACATATGAGGAAATATGTACTATATTTTCGTTAATCCCGCTTCTAAATCAGGTTCCGGCAATGCCCTCTGGTCCGAAGCGGAAAAGATCTTTAAAAGCCGAAACATTTCTTATGAACTTCATTTTACGAAGAAATACGAATCCATCCAAAAGGATTACGAAGAAATACTGGCCAAGACCGACGAGCGTCCCGTGAAGCTCATCATACTCGGCGGCGACGGAACCTTAAATCAGGTGATCCAGGGCATCACCAAGCCCGAAGAAACCGAGCTCAGCCTCATCCGCAACGGTTCGGGCAACGATTTTTCCAGGAACAAATCCCTCCCTACGGATCTCAACGAGATCATTGACGGCATCGTCAACCGTAAGCACGAGATGAACATAGACATCTGTGAATCCGTTTACTCCGAAGGCACCCTGCCCAACGGAAAACCCGTCCCTGACGGCTCTCACCGCTATCTGGTCAGTTCCGGTCTGGGCTATGACGCAGACATATGCTACTACGCCAATCACAGCCCGAAGCTTAAAAAACTGCTGAAACATCAGGTTTACACCTTCTTCGGCGTGAAGAACGTTTTCACCACAGGGCTTGCAAACATGGAGGTCAACATCAACGGACAGATCTCCTTCTATCCTCATGTCTATTTCCTGGCAGCCATGAACCAGCCCGTTGAAGGCGGCGGTGTTCCCATGGCTCCCAACGCCACAGACACGGACGGGATGATGGACATCCTCATTATCTACGGTCTTTCAAGGCTCGGAGCACTGATGCTGGTTCCGAAGCTCAAATCCAAAAAGCACGTAGGCCGCAAGGGTGTTGCCCTTCTCCGTGGCAAAAACGTAAAGGTCACCTGCAACATTCCCAAGATGGTGCACTACGACGGTGAAACCCCCGGACTGTTCAAGTCTTTCGAAACAGGAATTGTGGGACAGATAAAGTTTGTATACTAAGATAAAAATGTACCGTGGGGGCCCCGTCCCCACGGTACATTTTTTAAATTCTAAACTTCAGTTCTTTCCTGTACCCATTCTTTATCTTCTCACTCTTCACTTCACCGTTTTCCACCGAGATCCTTACAGTGTCGTAAACACCTTTTTCATAATCCATGCTCTCTCCGTCATCCCAGTGAAGGTCAAAGGGGATGCACCTTCCATCGGCACTCCCGGCATGATAGATCCAAAGTTCGTTTATCTTCTCGGCTTCGATGGAAGTTGCTCCTTTAAGAAGAGGGATCACAGCGCCTTCTCGCACGAATATGCCCGTGTGATCCAAGGGCATTTCAATGATGTAGGATCGCTTTCCTTCGTAGCTTTCACCCGTGAAGTAGTCCACCCATCTGCCTTCGGGGAGGTAGACAACTCTTCTCTTTTCTCCCTGACCGACTATGGGAGCGTGGAGCACTCTGTCTCCCACCATCACTTCGTCGTTTATCTCTTTCACGTTCTCATCATCGGGGTAGTACATGAAAAGAGGTGCAAATATGGGCATGCCCGTCTCATGAGCATTCCACTGGAGCGTGTAGAGATAGGGAATGAACTCATATCTGAGTCTCAGAAACTTTTTGTAGATCTCATAGATCTCCTCACCAAAGCACCAGGGTTCCTGGCGGAGAGTTCCGATGGCGGAATGATTTCTGAGATAAGGCATGAAAAGATCCGCTTCCAGCCAGCGCACAAGAAGTTCGGGCGTGGTATCATTTCCGAAACCTCCCACGTCAACCCCGTTCATGAAAAAACCGCACATGTTCATGGTCATGACCTGAGGAAGAGAGGCTCTGAGGTGATCCCAGAGTGACTGGTTGTCCCCGTTCCAGGATGTGGTGTATCGGCTTGTGGTGGCAAAAGCCGCTCTGGTGATGACCGAAGGTCTTTTGTTCTCTTCAGTAAAAGCCGCTGCCACGGTCTTTGACATATATTCTCCGTAGAGGTTATGGGCTTCGTCGTGAAGGATCATGCGCGCATCCCCTTGGAACTCCACATCGTCGGGAAGAGGTCCTCTGAAGGAAGCGGGCTCGTTCATATCACACCATATGCCTGTGACGTTGTATTTCTTAAGAAAATCCTTTGTAGCGTTTTTTAGATAGTCTCTTACGTCTTTTCTGAAATAATCGGGATAGGCTGCATCTCCGGGCCAGACTTCATTGATGTACTCCTTGCCATCCAGAGTGGCAAAGCCCTTCATCTTGCGAAGATCATCGTAGATCCTGTACTCTTCATCCTTCTTCACCGCGGGGTCGATGATGGTGATGACACCCACGCCCTGCTTTTTGAACTCGCTGCAGGTCTTAGCAAAGTCGGGAACATAGTCTTCATTAACGGTGTAGACCCTGTAGCCCTTCATGTAATCAATATCGAAATGGATGTAATCCAGAGGCATGCCCTCTTCCGAATGACGTCTCACTATCTCCTTTGCTTCTTCGTTCGTGTAGGACCATCTTGACTGATGGTAGCCCATAAATTTCATGGAAGTAAAAAGCGAAGGTCCAATGAGGGCGTAGTAAGCTTTTACGATGTCAACGGGAGTCTCTCCCAGGAACAGGAAGTAGTCATACTCTCCCTTTTCGGAAGATATGCTGAGACTGTGAAGATCTCTTTTTCCCAGATCGAAGCTGCATTTAAAACTTGAAGGATAGAAAAGGCCATACCAGCCGTTTTTATGACTCACCATCAGGAAGTTTACGGACTTATAGAGAGATCTGTAAGTCTCATTGTGCTGACTGGGGTCGTCGGTGTTCCAGGAAATATATTCATAACCCCGTCTGTCGAGAAAAGCCGCTTTGTCCCCCAGACCGTAGATCCTGTCATCCGCATCAAAGAGTTCAGCCGTGATCCTTGTTTTAAAGGCTCCCGCGTTTTCTTCACGTTTGTGCCCTTCTTTTGCAGCAAGTTCCGTATTCGTATCGTCCTTTAAAAGCACATCCGCGATCTCTGCTTTTTCGCGGAACACCGGCCCTTGGGGACCGTAAACGCAAACACTGCCGTCTGCAAGCAATTTTGCCGACGGCATTCTGTCTTTAGCCACATCCCTTTTTACATCATTCAATCCGAAAAGGGATGTATCATTCTTTTTCTTATAGATCCTCAGGGTGTTTTCATTGAGGATCTCAATTGTTTTTTCATCGGTTCTCATGTGTCGGATCCGACCTTTCCCTTATTTTTTCAGCCCTTCTTTTTCTCAAAGAACTCGAAAAGCGCTCTGAGAAGTTCATCTTTTTCTATGGTCTTCAAAAGATAGCCGTCGGCTTTCAAAGCCCTGACTTCCATAACACTTGCCTTGTCACTTTTTCCCGTAAGGAAGATGACGGGGATGTGCTTGGTCTCAGGATCGCTCCTCAGCATTTCAAGGACCTTGGGACCGTTGGTAACCGGCATCTCATGATCCAGAAGCACCAGATCGGCTTTGTTGGTACTCAGCCATTTAATGGCCTGCATGCCGGAAGTGGCCATGGTCACTTTGTAGGTAGCCTTGAGCCAGTCTCTCACAAGTCCCATGTAGGTGGGATCGTCGTCCACTATGATGATGCTCTTTTTGGCTTCTTCCGTTGCAACACCTTTGAAAGCATCATGTACCGCCGCGAAGAACCCTTCATTGTCCAAAGGTCGTTTAAATGTCTTGTAAACGTGATTGTGGGGCATCTTCTCAGTAACTCTTTTTACATCTATGGGATCCCCGATTATGATAAAATGCTTTGCCAGATCCGTTAACTTGTCTGTGAGAAAATGAACGGTCTCCGCCGAAAGGTGGTCGTTGTTGTCCATGTAGTAAACAAGAAGATCGTAATCATCCCATCTCCTGTGAAGATCGTTTATGTCCGGTTTTACATAACAGGAATCATACCCGGCATCCTGAACCTTTTTGATAAGCGCCTTGACCACAAAACTGTCCTTTTCGGCCATTATCATTACACCTTTTTTGTCCAGCATATTTCCCTCCGCTTAAATCACTGACGCATTTCGTTAAAAATCTTCTCCATCTCATCCCATTCAAGTTTCTTAAGAAGCACGGTAAGTTTTTCAAAGAACTCCCTGTCTTTCTCCGGAAGCTTGTATTTGGTGATCTCTCCGATCACCATTTCCACGGAATCATAGTCCATCTGAGGTATGAATTCACTGAGAGCCCCGTAAGCATCCTCAAGTTCACTCTCATCGATCTCATCACCGCTGCCTTCGGAAAACTCCGCCAGACGCTGTCTGTAAGACCTGTACAGATCCAGAAGTTCTCGGGTCCTTTCCTTTATCAGATCCGTGTCGCTCCTCTTTCCCGCATCTTCAAGCATTTCTGCCAAAGCGGAAAGTTCCCTCGCCCCTATGATCCTGGCGGAACTCTTCAATGCATGGACCTTCACCGTGTATAATCCGATATCATTTTCATCAAAAGCCTTTTCTATCTCTGCGGCATTGTCGGGCAGCATGTCATAGAATGTCTCAATAGATTTTACAAAAGATTCCGCTCCACCGCAATACCTAATACCATCTTCCGGGGAAATTCCGTCAACTTCTTTGAGCCATGCAAAATCGGCCGGGATCTCCTCATCCCTGTCAGAAGCGGAAGCCACGGGAGTCTCCAATATGTCCGCAGGCATATACTTCTTCAAAGTCTTTTCCAGTGCCTCTCCGTCAACCGGCTTAGCAAGGTAGTCCGAAAATCCCGCCTCTTTGTAGAAACTTCCGCCGTCGTTGGCTCCGTTGGCAGTAAGAGCTATGATGGGAACATCATTTCTCTCGGGAAGTTCCGCCCTGATCTTCTGTAAAGTCTCGGGGCCGTCCATTTCAGGCATCATGTGATCCAGCAGCACCACATGATAGTTTTCGGATCTCAGCATTGCAATGCATTCTTTGCCGCTCATGGCAGTGGATACTTTAACTTTGGTCCCTTTCAGCAGGCCCTTGATGACCAGAAGGTTCATCTCGTTGTCATCCACCACAAGAACTCTGGCCTTGGAAGCCACAAACTGAGGGATATAGCCCTGTGCATCGCGGCTTCCGTCTTTCTCGGAAAATTCTCCCACAGGAGTTTCGTCCACGATCTTCTGAATGACGGTAAAACGGAATGTGGAACCTTCGCCGTAAACGCTCTCGCACTGCAGTTCTCCGCCCATTAAAGCCACGAACTGTCTGGATATGTCAAGCCCCAGACCCGTTCCCTGTATGCCGCTGTTCCTCTTTTCGTCAAGGCGCTCAAAAGGCGAGAAGAGTTTTGCCATATCCTCTTCCTTTACGCCTATGCCCGTATCTTCCACCGCAAAATATACTTCACAGTTCCCGTCCTGTTTGGATCTTACTTCCACCTTCAGCACGAAGCCGCCTTTTTCCGTGTATTTAACGGCATTGGTCAAAAGGTTCAGGACCACCTGCTTGATCTTCCCCATATCTCCGTAAAGTCCCGTGGGAAGTTCGGGATCTATCCTTGTTTCAAAGGTCAGATCCTTCTGATTGCTCCTGACTCTTATCATGGTCACTATGGATCTCAGAAGCTCCTTAACGTCATATTCCTGCTCCACAAGGTTCATCTTGCCGGACTCGATCTTGGACAGATCCAGAACGTCGTTCACTAGCCCCAAAAGCGTCTCCGAAGCTCTCTTTATATCGTTTGCATAGCCTGTCACCGAGCGGGCATATTCTCTCGGAACCCCTTCGGTGTCTTCACGCAGGATCATTTCATCCATACCCATGATGGTATTGATGGGGGTACGTATCTCATGAGACATGTTTGCCAGGAATCTGGACTTGGCACTGTTGGCCCTTTCCGCCTCATCCTTCGCCACTCTGATCTGCTCGTATTGTCTTCGGATGACAGTGGACTTAAGGACCTCAAACACGATTAGTGCCACTGCTCCCATGGCTGCAAGGCCAAGGATCACCCTTACGGCGATATGTTCGAAGAAACGGGGTTTTTTTACTATCTCAAAAACTTCATCTCTGGCGACGGAGTAATCCATGGCATCGATGATCTGGATGTGAAGCTTGTATTTTCCGTAAGGAAGGTTGGTGTATACCAGTTCCGAAACCGTGTTCTGACGTCCCGAAACTCCCTCGTCGTGAGAGCCTTCAAGAAACATCCGCACTTCCGGGTTCGAAAGAGTGTAGTTCAGTATGGCGGGACCGATCTGGATACGCCCTCTGGTGGCAGGCAGATGATATTTTCCGTCAGCCTCGGGAACGATCTCAACTCCGTCCGCCAGGATGTATTTTACAGCGATATGGCAGCTGCGGTCAAAGTAATCGTAGGAATTAAGATTTATCTCCCTGATGCCGTCGGTACAGCAGAGAAGCATTGTCTCCTGCCCTTTCAGCATGTTCCAGGAATTGGCGGTCAGAGTGGTGTTGAAGCCCATGGAACCGTCCAGAAGAGTGTACATGTACTCCCTGTTTTCCACCAGTTCGTCGGCATCCACGATGTATATGCCCGCGCTGGAGGAGATCCAGGCTTTTTCATCTGCGGTGATATAGACGTCGTAGTTGTTGGTATACGGGAAGGCAGTTAGTTTCTTCACCGTCTTTCTGTCATTGTAATAGAGGGCATTGCTGGTGACATAGAAAAAACCGTTCCTGTAAGGTACGATCCTCATAATGACCAGCGAATCCAGACCGTCATCGTGATCGATGCAGTCAACGATCTTCTCATCTTTTATGACATAGACTCCGCCGCCGTCACTTCCCGCATAGACGGTTCCGTCCCCGTCCTGAACGATGGTGAGGATCTGAGAAGTCTCCAGTCCCTCATATCTTCCCAGGGTGTTTACCACCTTATCATCACGGATGAAGGAAAGTCCGGTGTTGCTGGCAACGATCATGGTGCCGTCAGAAAGTTCTTCCGCGTAACGGAAACGACCTCCGATGGTGCCGTCATCTTCATTGAAAGTTCTCACGACACCCGAGGGTGAGATCCTGTAAAGTCCTTCCTTACCATAGGTGGACAGCCACATATTGCCTTTGCTGTCACGCATGATATGCCTGATCCTGATGCCGTCAAAGCGTGAAAGGAAAGGATAGTCCTTCTTTTCATATGTGGTGGCATCCACCACGCAAAGCCCGTCATCCTTTCCGATGTATATGTCATTTTCTTTTCCCGCAAGACAGTTCACCACGTTGGAAGTAAGTCCTGCCTTGGTGAAAACGTCCGTAAAAGGGTTCTTGGAAAACTTGATGATGCCTTTTTTATTTGAAACGAACCAGATGTTTCCCTGATAATCACGTAAAGCGCCGCAGATGGAACTTTCAAACCCGCTCTGAGTCAGGTCCGTCAGCACTCCTCCCTCTTCTTCCAGCAGAGCCATTCCGTTTTCCGCGCATATGAACCAGCCGTCGATCTCGTCATCGTAATATATGCCCGAAAAATAGGAAAGTTCATCGCTAAAATGATTCCTTAAGTATTTCATCTTCCCGTCCGAGAATCTGAACTTTTCAAGCTTTGAGGCAGAAGTTCCCGCCAGGATCATGCCGTCCCTGCCCACAGCCACGGAAGTAAAATCTACGCCATGAGTTTCGGGATGGGATGTATAAAGGAGTTTTTCGTCCCTGATGACAAAAAGCTGTCCGGAATTCGACACGCCAACAACAAGTTCTCCCGCCGCATCAAGGGCTCTGATGCCGCCGAGAGCCGAAAACTCTTCGGGATTGGTGATCTCACCGTTTCTCTTTACCACGGTAAGCCCTTCAACAGTTCCTATGTATATGTCCCCGTCCGGGTCTTCCGTCAGGGCTCTGATGCTGTCAGCCGAAAGGCCATCCTCCTTAGAAAGAAAATGAGATTCTCCTTCTTCCGGCACATAGTAGCACACACCCGTATCATTGGTCCCGATCCACAGCCGGCCTCTGGAATCCGCATAGATGGACATAACGCTGCTGACTCTGGCATCCGGAGAAACTTTTTCAAAAACTCTGCCGTCATAGCGGTAAAGCCCCGAATAAGTCCCTATCCATATGTATCCTTCCACGGTCTGGGCAATGGCATTTACCTCCACCGAAAGAAGCCCCGACTCCTTACCGTAGCGGACCGCCTCATAACCCGGAAGATAGTTGGTCTCATCCGCGGGATTGTTGGCAAAGGCACAGTTTGCGGGAAAACACATTACTGTCAAGGAAATGATGATGACAAGAAGGATCGCTCTTTTCACTTTTTTTCTCCTGTTGTTTTACAAATTCTCGAAAAAAATGACCGTTTTTTTACTACTTGAGATTATATCATTCATAGGCAGTTTTCTCAACCGCACTTGCCAAACAGAAATCTTTTGTTATACTTTTTTATTATGGATAAAACGAAAGACAAACAGAAGATCTCAATAGGTATCCTCGCCCACGTCGATGCAGGAAAAACAACTCTTGCGGAGGCGATACTTTTCGTTTCCGGTGAGATCCGCAAGGCGGGACGTGTGGATCACGGAGATACCTTTCTCGATACACATGAGCTGGAAAGAAAACGAGGTATCACCATCTTTTCGAAGCAGGCTCATTTTTCTTTGCCCCACACGGACGTGACCTTGATCGACACCCCCGGACATGCGGATTTTGCCTCGGAGGCAGAGCGCACTCTTTCCGTGCTGGATTACGCCATTCTGGTCATCAGCGCAGTTGACGGCGTTCAGAGTCACACTCTCACCCTCTGGTCACTGCTGAAAAGATACGGTATACCCGTCTTTATTTTTGTAAATAAGACCGACATTTCGGAAAAGTCCCGGGATAAGATCACCGAAGATCTGTGTGCAAAGCTGGATCACGGCTGCTGCAATTTCACGGACATTTCCCCCGAAGATGTTGCTTCCTGCGATGAAGCATTGATGGAAAACTATCTGGAAAAAGGTTCTCTTGACATAGGGTTGATCAAAAAAGCCATCCGTTCCCGTCACATCTTCCCCATCCGTTTCGGTTCCGCCCTTAAACAGACAGGGATAGGTGAATTTCTTGAAGATCTGGACTCTCTGATACAGGTTGAAAGAGGTTCTTCGGAGGATCCTCTTTCGGCAAGAGTCTACAAGATCACCAGAGACAAGACGGGTCAGCGCCTCACCCACGTAAAAGTGGAGGCAGGAACCTTAAAGGTGCGGAACGAACTGAACAGCGAAAAGATCACTCAGATCCGTTTTTATTCCGGAGAAAAGTTCGACACCCGCGAAGAAGCAGGTCCCGGAGACATATGCGCTCTTACAGGCCTTAACGACACCTTTGCGGGACAGCATCTTGGAGCGGAAGGCCCTTCCCTCTCTCCCATCCTTTCTCCGGTAATGGCTTACAGGCTTGTCCTTCCTCCGGGAACCGATGTCCATTCCACCTATACAAAACTTAAAGTCATAGAAGAAGAGATCCCGGAGCTCTCCCTCCTTCTTCTTGAAGACACCAATGAGATCCAAGCTCAGATCATGGGCGAGATCCAGATCGAGATCCTTAAAAACCTTATCTCTGAGCGTCTCGGGCTTCAGGTGGACTTCGGCGTCGGAACCATAATCTACAGAGAGACCGTCGCTTCCGTATCGGAGGGTGTGGGACATTTCGAACCTCTTCGTCACTATGCGGAAGTTCATCTTAAGATCGAGCCCGGAGACCGCGGAACAGGCGTACAGGTGTCTTCCGAAGTTTCCGTAGACGAGCTGGACAAAAACTGGCAAAGACTCATATGCACCCATGTGCTTGAAAGAAGACATCGCGGAGTACTGACGGGTTCCGTTCTCACAGATGTAAAGATCACCGTCATAGGCGGCCGTGCCCATCCGAAACATACGGAAGGAGGCGACTTCCGTCAGGCTACCTACCGTGCCGTGAGACATGGCCTCATGATGAACCGTTCACTGTTGCTGGAGCCCTGGTATGACTTTATGCTGGAGATTCCTGCATCCCGCCTGGGACGGGCCATGAACGACATCACCAAGATGAGCGGTTCCGTAAAGACCCATGAGATTACGGGAGAAAAAGCAGTTATCTTCGGCCGCTGCCCCGTAAGCACCATGCACGGATATGCCCTGGATGTCACCGCCTACACCAACGGTATGGGAAAACTGTCGGTTTCCTCGGGGGGCTACGACCTGTGTCACAATGAAGAGGAAGTCATCTCAAGTTTCAATTACAAGCCGGAAGCGGATCTCAGAAACACTGCAGATTCGGTCTTTTGCGCACACGGAAGCGGTTTTGTGGTTCCCTGGGATCAGGTCACAAACTATATGCATGTGGAGGCCTGTCTGAAGAACGGCATGAAGTCATCAAAAGAGATCCTGAAACCTTTGGAAGCCCCCTCGAAAGCACCGGGCACTTCCCGTGAAGACGGCTTCTCCTACTCTGCCTCAGCCCGACTTGACAAGGATCTGGCAGAAATATTCAACCGGACTTACGGCAGCAAAAAAACGGAAGAAAAGCCCCATGATCTGTTCAATCCCATTGCCTCTCCGCCCCGCACAATAGCGGACAGGGTCACTGTCAAAGAAAGGGTCAAAACAGAGGATTACCTGCTGGTGGACGGCTACAACATCATCTTTTCCTGGGATGAGCTGAACGAACTGTCAAAGACCGATCTCCATGCAGCCCGTCAAAAGCTCACAGACATTCTGTGCAACTATCAGGGCTTCAGGCAGATGACCCTGATCCTGGTGTTCGACGCCTACAAAGTGGAAGGCGGTACGGAGCGGGCAGAGAAATACAAGAACATACACCTGATCTATACAAAAGAAGCGGAAACCGCAGACCGTTACATAGAGCGCACCGCTGTCTCCCTTGCAAAAAAATACCGTGTTACGGTTGCCACTTCCGATGCCACTGAGCAGGTGATCATATGGGGAGCGGGTGCCACACGTATGAGTGCAAGAGAGCTTAAGGAAGAGGTGGAACGAACAGAAAAGGAGATCTCGGATCTTCTGGTAAAACGGAACACTCCCGCAGGGAACGCACTGCTGGATTCACTTTCCCCCGAAGTGGCGGAATTCATCAAAAATTACAGATTGAAGGGTGAATGAGGACTTCTTGTGTTTTTCGCACTTTTATCATATAATACTGCGTTGGGTCCATACCCGATAAAAAAAAAGGATGGTTATATTATGGCACAGAAAAGCGAAAGCGCTAAAGCCGCAAAGAAGGCAAATGCCTGGTTGAAATACAATGACAAGAAGCGTAAGGAAGTAAATGCCCTGGCCGAAGATTACAAGGCATTCCTGTCCGCAAACAAGACAGAACGCGAATGTGTAAAGAGCGCCGTTGAGCTGGCAAAGAAGAATGGCTACAAGGATCTTAAGGATCTCATAAAGGCCGGAACCAAGCTTAAGGCAGGCGACAAAGTTTACTACAACAACATGGGCAAGGCTCTTGCTCTTTTCATCATCGGCACACGTCCCCTGGAAGACGGCATGAAGATCCTGGGAGCTCATGTGGATTCTCCCAGACTCGACCTGAAGCAGGTTCCTCTCTACGAGAATACAGAGCAGGCTCTTCTTGACACCCACTACTACGGCGGTATCAAGAAGTATCAGTGGGTCACCCTTCCCCTTGCTCTCCACGGAGTGGTTGCCAAGAAGGACGGTTCCGTCATCGAGCTTAACATCGGTGAGGACGAGAACGATCCCGTATTCGAGGTCTCCGATCTTCTGGTACATCTTGCCGCAAAGCAGGTTGAAAAGACCGGTGCCAAGGTCATCGAGGGCGAAGATCTGAACATCCTTGTGGGCAGCGAACCCTTAAAGGGCATCGATAAAGACGCAGTTAAAGAGAATCTCTTAAAGATATTAAAAGAAAAATATGATATGGATGAGGATGATTTCCTCTCAGCAGAGATCGAAGCAGTTCCTGCAGGTCCCGCCAGAGATCTGGGACTTGACCGCAGCATGATCACAGGTTACGGTCACGACGACCGTGTATGTGCTTACACCTCTCTCGTTGCAATGCTTGAGACCAAGAGTGTAGACCGCACCGCTGCCTGCCTCCTGGTGGACAAGGAAGAGATCGGAAGTGTGGGTGCTACAGGTATGCAGAGTTTCTTCTTTGAAAACGCCATTGCGGAACTGGTAAACCTCACAGGCGACTATTCCGAGCTCAAGGTGAGACGTGCTCTTGCCAACTCGCATATGCTCTCTTCCGACGTTTCCGCAGCTTTCGACCCCAACTATCCCGATGTTTTCGAGACAAAGAACGCTGCTTACTTCGGTAAGGGCATCGTATACAACAAGTACACGGGCGTTAAGGGAAAGAGCGGTTCCAACGACGCCAACGCCGAATACATCGCGCAGATCCGTGCTGCTATGGACAAGAACGACGTTGCCTTCCAGACAGCGGAACTGGGTAAGATCGATGTAGGTGGCGGCGGAACCATCGCTTACATCATGGCAAAGTACAATATGCAGGTCATCGACGCAGGTGTTCCCGTGCTCTGCATGCACTCCCCCTGGGAGATCGTAAGCAAATCCGACGTTTACGAAGCAAAGCAGGCTTACCTGGCATTTTTGAAGGAGATCTGATCATCGAAACAAACAGACCAAAGGGAGAAAACTCAGATGGAACGCATAGCTAAATTTGAGCTTGTCACACGCTCGCAATTCATACAGGATTTTATGGACACCTTCCCCGACATGAACGAGGAACACGCCAGTCGGGCATATGCTGCCCTCACCCTTCCCGTAAGAGCCACCACAGGCTCCGCAGGTTATGATTTTCGCAGCACCCGTGACTTCACCCTTGCCCCCGGGGAGACCATCAAGATCCCCACGGGTATCCGCGTACGCATGCGCGAAGACTACTGTCTCATGGTCTTCCCCCGCAGCGGTCTCGGTTTCAGATACCGTCTCCAGATGAACAACACAGTGGGCATCATTGACAGCGATTACTACAACTCCGACAACGAAGGCCACATTTTCATTAAGATCACCAACGATTCCAAAGAAGGCAAAAGCGTCACCTTAAAACAAGGTGACGCCTTCGCTCAGGGGATCTTTGTTTCCTTCGGCATCACCGAAGACGACGAAGTTTCCGAGCTCCGAAACGGAGGTCTGGGAAGCACGTCGAAATAAAAATTTTTTTCACAAAATTGAGCCCTCACATTGTTTGCGGACAGATGTGCGGGCTCTTTTTTTCACAATATTCTGTTGTTCTTTTCCCGGCTTGAGGCGACAATGACAGACCTTGTGACGGGTTCATTCCTACTTCATGCCTTTCAGGATACAACGGGTTACTTTGCGCGACATTCGAAAGGTTCTGTTTTCGATGATATCGCATCTTTTCATTTTGTCTGAGCCGAAGCGGCTGCTCCCCTCGGTGATGACCACACCGGTATGCTTGTCATATCCGGCTGCGGAAAGTGCGGCATCCCACTCGGCTCTGGTCCAGGGCATCAGGCTTCCCACGAGGAACTTCTTTTCAAAGTAGATCTCGGCTGCGTCGGACGATTCCGTTCCAAAGTCACATATAACGAAATCGTAGCCCCTGCCACGCCAGCCTTTCACATCCTCACAGAAAACTCTTTTTGCGATGGTGATCCCGTCCTTTTCAAAACTGAACTCCTGTGATTCCCGGTAAGAGTCAGGATCCTCAAGCTGCTCAAGATTGCTATCCGAATTACAATCAAGAACAAGGACGTTTGCTCCGGTGATCTTTTTGAGGTGAAGAGCCAGGTTGAAGGCGAAACAACTGCTGTGGTACCCTGTGGGGATCCCGGTCACGGCAAACCAGATTCCTTCCTCGTACCGTTTGACGTTTTTCCTTTTTTTCAAAGCCAGCAAAGCCTCTCTGACTTCACCACTGTCCGTGAACTGCATTTTAGCCTTTCGTGTACAGCTTTCCACTATCCTTTTGTATCCTGCGGGTGCTGCGGGCGTAAACAGGAGCATATACTCAAAGATCTTTCCGAGAATGTATATGTCGGTGGCTACATTAACGTCGCCCCCTTCCGACATCTCGGGAGCACAAAAACCCGGCGTTCCGTAGATCGGTTGTTCCCTTCCGCTTTCCTCCCGGCATATGGCACTGCCGAAATCAATAAGCTTCATCCTGTGGTCGGAAACAATGATGTTTTCGGGCTTCAGGTCCAGGTGCAGTACTCTGTGAGCAGGATTGTGAATGTACATTAATATTTCGCTTAACTGAATGGAATAATCAAGAATTTCAGATCCTGAGATTTTGATATGTCTTTTGAGATAATTCTTAAGGGATTCTCCCTCAATGAATTCTTCGATAAGAAATGTGTATCCGTTCTCTTCCCGTATGTCATAGATGATCGGAATGGCATCATTCCGAAACTTCTGCATGATCCGGGCTTCACGAGTCAGTTGGGCGTAGTCGGGATGTTGCGCGGAGAGACTTTTAATGATCCGCCTTGCTCCCAGACTCTCATGTTCGGCGAGTATCACAGCCCCCGATGGGCTTTCTTTCAGCACTTTCAGGATGCGATAACCGTCGATATCAAATTGTGCATAATTCATTTTTTCCTCCTTTCCTGTAAAATGATTGGGAATCACTGTCCAAAAGTATATACGCTTTTTTTCTCTTTTTCAATGTTCTAAATGTAGAAAATCAGGCCTCAAAATGTACAAGTTGCACAAAAACGCCCCTATTTAGTTTTGACTTTATTTATTGACTTTTAAAGTGCATACATATATACTGATTTCTTAACTATAGGAGCATGGCATATGAAAATAGAAAAGATCAACGACAATTCAATAAAATGCACATTAAACAAACAAGATCTGAACGACAGGGAGCTTCATCTCTCGGAACTTGCTTACGGTTCCGAAAAAGCCAAGGCTCTGTTTTCTGAGCTTCTCCTTCAGGCCTCATACGAGTGCGGCTTTGATGCCCAGGACACTCCGCTTATGATCGAAGCTGTTCCCATGTCAAAGGACAGCCTTGTTTTGATATTGACTAAAGTTTCCGATCCCGAAGAACTCAACATCAACTACTCCAACATCAGCCTGCCTTCAGGCAATCCTTCCGTCGAGAAGAAGAACCTCCTTATCCGCGGCACAAGAGCAGACGATGTTATAAAGGAACTGGAAGCCGCTCTGACCGAATTTGCCATGAGTGACAAGGGAAAAGAGCAAAAAAATAACACCATTCCCGATGCCATTCAGGATATGGCAAATCATTTCACCAAGATGCTGGAGAACAGGATCATCCGTTCCTTCACTTTTGACGATCTCAGTTCGGTGATCAGACTGGCGGAAGTGCTCTCTCCTTCCTTCAAGGGTGAAAACACGCTTTACAAAAATCCTCAGAACGGAGAATATGTTCTTTCCCTGAAACTGGGAAGCGAAACCGGCGAAGAATTTAACAAGGTGTGCAATGTCTGCGCCGAATACGGCGAAGCCACGCACACCCGTAGGGTCTCCGATAATTATTTTGAAGAACATTACGAAACCATAATCAGGAAAAAAGCTTTGCAAAAGCTTAAGCTCCTAAGTAAGCATTGATCTGCTTAAGAATAGGTTCTACGTCGAGGCCGTGAACCATGCATGCCTCCTCGAGAGTCTCTCCCTGAGCCGAAGGACATCCGACGCAGTGCATTCCCGCACCGAGAAGAATAGCGATGATATTGCTGTTTTTAGCAACGATCTGAGCTATAGTCATATCTTTTGTTACCATAATCATTACCTCCGTAAAATTTCTGAAGAGATTATAAGACCGATCTCCCATCACGTCAATAGATTTTTACCGAGGCATGATCCGTGCGGTGTCCACCCCATTTGAGCATTTGTGTTATTCTGCACTTGAAAAAATGAAGTGTCGTGTTATAATAACATTTGCTATACAACAAACAACATATTTTACATCAAACAGGAGGTTATCATCATGGCATACAAAATCAACGACGGTTGTGTAAGTTGCGGCGCTTGTGCCGGTGCTTGCCCTGCGGGCGCTATCAGCGAAGGCCCCGAGCATTATGAGATCGATGCAGAAGCATGCTTAGATTGCGGTACTTGCGCAGCTACATGCCCTACAGGTTCTATTGAGCAGGCTGAATAACTCTAAAACAACGAGATCAAAAAGGCAATGTCACGAAAGCGACATTGCCCTTTTTGTTTTCTCTATTCTTCCGCTTCCTGTCTGGGAGCCTTTTCAAGGTTCGCAAACTTCTGCATCTCGCCGATCCACTTGGTCTCTACGGTTCCCGTGGGGCCGTTTCTCTGCTTGGCTACGATGATCTCCGCAACTCCGGGTTTTTCCGTATCTTTTCTGTAATACTCATCTCTGTATATGAACATTACAACGTCCGCATCCTGCTCGATAGATCCGGATTCACGAAGGTCGGAAAGCATGGGCCGCTTGTTGTCACGGGATTCCACAGCACGGGAAAGCTGTGAGAGAGCAAGTACGGGACAATCGATCTCTCTGGCAAGAGCCTTTAAGGAACGGGAGATCTCCGCAACTTCGTTCTGTCTGGATTCAGCATGTCCGCTTCCGCTCATGAGCTGAAGATAGTCGATCATCACAAGACCGATGTTCTTCTCCAGTTTCAGTTTCCTGCATTTGGATCTCAGCTCGCTCACCTTTATGCCCGGAGTATCGTCGATGATGAGTCCCGACTCACCGATCTCCCTGGAGGCACTCATAAGATCCACCCATTCATTGTCTTTTAACTGGCCTGTTCTTATGGTCTCGGAATTCACTCTTGAGTTCATGGACATGACTCTCTTAACCAGTGATTCCTTGGACATTTCAAGACTGAATATGACCGTGGGAATGTGAGAACGCACCGCTACGTAATTGGCAATGTTCAGGGCCAGAGCTGTTTTTCCCATTGAAGGGCGGGCAGCCAGAAGGATCAGGTCGGATTTTTGGAAACCCGCCAGTTTCGCATCCAGGTCCCTTAAGCCTGTGGCGATACCAGTGATCCTGCTGTTGTTCTTGGCAGCGCTTTCTATGTTTCTCAGAGTTCGGTACACGATCTGTTTGATGTCTTCAAACTCTGCGCTTCCCCTGTTCTGGACGATCTGGAAAACTTCTCTTTCCGTGTCTTCCAACAGTTCATCGATGGGACGGTTGTCCGAAAAGGCCTTGTCACGGAGCCCTTCAAGGGTCTTGATCAGTTTTCTTTCCAGCGACTTGGAAGATACAATATCAACATAATGCTTGATATTGGCAGATGTGGGCGTAGCATCTATGACCTGCCTGATGTGAGCCATTCCGCAAAGTTCGGGGGCTACATCCATTTCCCTGAGTTTGGCGATCACCGTGGTCATGTCCACAGGCTTTGCTTCCATGGAAAGGGCTGAGATGGCGTCAAACATAACGGCAAATTCCTGCTCGTAAAAGTCTTCTCTCGTGAGGGAATCCGTTGCCACAAAAATGGCATCGCGGTCCATGATCATGGCACCGATCACCGACTGCTCCGCTTCATGGCTGTGAGGCATTGTCTTTTTTAATATGTTTTCTTCCATATTTGATCTACCTTTTTACTGCTCCACTACCTTAACGGTGAGTTCAACGGTAACCGAAGGATGTAAACGGCAGGGGATGTGATAGGTTCCGAAATTTCTGATGGGCTCCGCAAGCACCATCTTCTTCTTGTCAAACTCAAAGCCCATCTGCTCCTTGACCGCATTGGCGATTTCCTTTGTGGAAACGGAACCGAAGGTCCTTCCGCCCTCTCCCGCCTTAATGGAAAGGGTTACGCTTCCCGCCTTGATCTTTTCTCCGAGGGCAACGGCTTCATCAAGGATCTCCTTGAGACGCTTTTCCTCGGCAAGCTGCTGTGCCTTAAGATCGTTCATGGTCTTGGCGTTCTTTTCTACGCCCAGCCCCTTGGGAATAATAAAATTTCTGGCATATCCGTCGCTGACCTTTACGATCTGGCCCTTCTTGCCAAGGCTCTTAACATCCTGTAAAAGTATAACTTCCATAATCTATTTTATCTCCTTGTTTTCCGTCATTTCTATAATCGTCTTCTTAACCTTGTTCATGGCCTCGACCAGCGTCATGTTCTCAAACTGCGCTCCGGCTGCGCTCATATGTCCGCCGCCTCCCAGTTTTTCCATGATGATCTGAACATTCAACTCGTCGATGGAACGGGCACTGATGTAGATCTTTCCGCTGTATTCAGTAAACACGAAACTTCCCTTGACCCCTTCGATGTTAAGGAGTTCGTTTGCCGCCTGCGCTGCCACCACAGTAGGGCTTTCCAGTCCCTCACTCTCTGAAACCGCAAATACGTAATTCTGCATGAACACCTCTGCCGAAGAAACAGCATTGGCCTTGGCGCGGTATTCGTTGAAATCCGTTCTGAACATCTTCCTGATCTTAGTAACATCCGCACCGTTACGGCGAAGATAAGCTGCCGCCTCAAAGGTTCTGACACCGGCTTTTACCAGGAAATTGTTGGTATCGATCATGATGCCGCCATACATGGCATCCGCTTCAATGGGTCTAAGCTTCAGCTCATCGCTGGCATACTGAAGTATCTCGGCGACCATTTCGCAGGCTGAAGAAGCATAGGGTTCGATGTAGGAAAGCACCGCATTGTCGATCTTGTCACTCATCTGTCTGTGATGGTCAAGGACCACTACAGCGTTTGTCTGTTTGAGCAGATCCGGTGTATCGGTGTAGGACGGGCGGTTAACGTCCACAACCACCAGCAATGTGTCGTTGTCCACCAAGTTCTTGGCTTTAGTTCCGGATACGAACATATCCTCTTCATATTCGGGATCGTTTACAAATCCGTCTACCACTGCCTGAATGGCATTTGTGGGATCAGTAAGGCTGATGTAACAACGCTTGTTCAATGTCTTACATATCCTGTAGATACCGATGGAAGCTCCCACTGCGTCTATATCCGCAATGGAGTGACCCATGACCACAACCTTTTCCTTCCCTTCAATGTATTCACAAAGAGCATGAGCCTTGACTCTTGCCTTAACTCGTGTGGATTTCTCCGGTGATGCGGTGGTTCCTCCATAGTAAGCAATGCCTGTTGCTCTCTTTACCACAGCCTGGTCTCCGCCTCGACCCAGCGCAAGATCTATGGCTTCATGGGCACCTTCATAGGACTTGATGTAGGAATCGGTATAAACCCCCACACCGATGGATATGGTCATTGTAAGGTCATAGATATTCAGGTTTCTGATGTTTTCAAGGATGGAGAATCTATCTGCCTCAAGCATGGAAAGATAACGCTGCTTGATCACAAACATATATCTGTCCTTTTCCAGATGCTTGATGATGGCATCATAGGGTTTCATGTACTTGTTGATCTCTCGCTCCACCCATGCGGTAACAAGAGAACGTCTTACTTCGTCGGCACCTTCAAAGGCTTCGTCGAAGTTATCGATATACAAAAGCCCCACGATCATCTTATCATCGAAGTTTTCCTTTTTGAGAGCCACGTTTTCGGTCTCATCGTAAAGGAACATGGCGATAAGAGAATCATCCGGAGCATCGATGCTTTTTTCGTCACGCCAGAGAATGGTGTCTCCGTACTCCGAAGGGGTGATGAGCCTGAGTCTCATCAGGTAACTGTTTCTGCCGTAATTGATGTGGTACTCCACATCCTCTTCCACTGTGGGAAGAGACGTAAGGGATTCATTGTTAAATATTTTGGAAATGGGCTCTTTTACACATTTTTCAATGGAGATCAGATCTTTCAGATCGTTGTTGGCCCATACCAGGTGTCCGCTCATATCAAGCATTCCGAAAGGAACATCCAGTTCCTTCAGCATCATATGCTGGGCATGGTTGAATTCCGTAGCGAACCCCGTAAGGTCTCTCAGCGCCTGCTGACGCTTAAAGGCCCATATCATTACCGTAATAGCCAGGTAAATGAGGGTATATATCAGAACGAAGGGAAAAGTAGCCGGGAAAAACATGCAAAGGCTTATATCAAAACATATAAGCACAAGGGTCAGATAAACGGGCCATTGCATGTAGATCGCCAACGAACCTTCCAAACGAATGGATGACTTACTGTTTTTCATACACAACTCTTCTTTCTCCCGAACACGGCGGGATCGATCATAGTCGGTACAGCTGTTTGTTTCTCTATTACAAATTACTGTGCCTTCTACAGCTTTGCAGTGACGAAAATGTCATATATAGCCTTTATGGCATTGTCAAAATCATTGTTGGAAACGCCGATGATGATGTTGAGTTCGGATGAACCCTGATCTATCATCTTGATGTTGATGT
>JAILRC010000055.1 GCA_024698485.1 Lachnospiraceae bacterium
TAAGAAATGCATCGAAAAAAGATATACCCCGGATACTGGAACTTCTGGTGCAGGTGAATCATGTTCATGCTGTGGGGAGGCCGGACCTGTTTACGGACGGAAAAAGAAAATATGAAGAGGGAGATCTTAAGAGGATCTTAAAAGATTTTGACCGCCCTGTCTTTGTGTGTACAAAAGACGATGCGGTGATCGGCTACTGTATGACGGAGATAGTTCGTTCCGACGGCAGCAGGAGCACCACAAAAAGGACGGATCTTTATATAGACGATCTTTGTGTGGATGAGAAGATGAGAGGCTGCGGAGCAGGGACTGCTTTGTATAATTATGCAGTTGAATTCGCCTCGGAGATCGGATGTTATTCCGTGACCCTTCATGTCTGGGACTGCAATCCGGAAGCACGGGCTTTCTATGAAAAAATGGGCATGAGGCCTTATATGACTGCAATGGAGACCATAATAGACAATAAAAAGAATTGAGAATATTAATTCTTTAATTTTTTTGTGGCATTTTTGTAATAGATTTGTTATAATATAGCAGATGGTACAAGTGTGCCTTTTTAAAGTTGTAGAAATTTAAGATGAATTTTTCGGGCAAAGCCCTTTAGATCGATATTTATAAGCATTTCTGACAGTGGGGACATACGGAGACTTATGGCAAAGAAAATGATTTGCTTAAAAACTGAAAGATTATATATCATTCCGATGACGGAAGAAGAACTTGAAATACAGATCAGGGAAGAAAAAGACGAAGAAGCAAAGAAGGCTTACACCGAAATGCTTCAGAGTTGTGAAGATGAGCCGGTTGATTACCTCTGGTTCATTCCCTGGAAGATCATCCTTCAGGAAAACGAGAAAGCTATCGGTAATGCAGCTTTCAAAGGCCCTCAGAACAAAGGCATTGTGGAGATCAGCTTCAGCATCCTTCCCAGCCTTCAGAAACAGGGCTACATGACAGAAGCTCTCAGTGCACTCGTTGACTGGGCTTTCAAGCAGAGAGATGTTTACGGCATCACCGCCGAGACTGCTCCCGGCAACAAAGCTTCCCAGAGAGTGCTTGAACGTAATGGGTTCGTTATGTATGCAAACGGACAGGACGGACCGAGATATAAGATCCTTAAACGTAGATTTTTCAAGACGCCTATTATTGCAGGCGTGCTTTTGGTTGCCGGGATTCTTTTGGGATATTTTATTCCCGAATTCAATCTCTTATTGAGCATAGGTATATTTACAGGTGTCGGTGCGATATTCGGCATTATTGTTGATGTCGCTGCCGAGAACAGAAGAAAGAGGACAATAGGATAGGATAGATGAAGCGTTTTAAAAGATTTATCTTTAAAACGGCGGAACGCATATCAGGTGACGAACATCTTCGTACCGAGATCTCCCTGTATCCTTCAATTACGATGAATTTTCTCATGGCGCTGATCCAGTTGGCGTCAGGTATTACATATAATTCCCTGTGGTTTTATTCGTTGGCGGGATACTATTTTTTCCTTGTTTTGATACGGTTCCTTGTTCTTAATTGCGAAGTTTCCACAAAGGAAGCGCGGGATGTAATTGTTGAATTCAGGAGATATAAGTTGTGCGGTATTCTGCTTATACCGATGAATGTGCTCCTTGCAGTGATAGTATTTTTAATTGTAATAGATGATCAGGGTTTTTCATATGACAGTGCGATCTACACCATAGGTGCGGGTCTCATGACCTTCATATTCACCGGAGCCGCTATTACAAATGTTATCAGATACAGGAAGTACAACAGCCCCGTTTTATCGGCGGCAAAGGCTATCAGTCTCATCGCGGCCTTTGTTTCCATGCTGTCACTTGAGACTTCCCTCTTCGCAGCTTTCGGCGAAGCCGAAAGTGAGACTGTCAGAAGGATAGTGACATCTATCTCAGGATCGGCGGTGCTTCTCACCACTTTGTCCATGTCGATCTATATGATCAAACATGCCGACTACAGCATAGCCGCCCTGGAAGAAGAAACCTATGACATATGACAAAAATCCCGAAGGGTTCAGGATCCTTCGGGATATTTTTTGCCTTTCTTTATTGATACCACATTATAAAAAGAAATTACTGTTTAACATACATTCCGTTCTCTTCGGCAAAGCCCATTTTCTTGAGGTATTCGATGTGGATCTCGTTCTTTCCGTCGTAGCAGAGTTTTTCAAATCCCATTTCATGAAGTCTTTCATACACAAAACTTCCGAGTTTGCAGTCTCTGTACTGTGGAGTGGAGTAATCTGTGAGAAGAAGAAAATCCTTTCCGGTGCTTTTTCCCAGTGTAATGCCTGCCAGATTGTCGTTCTGAAGAGCAAGGAAAACCTTGTCGGCTTCCTTAAATCTTTCCCTGCAGTCGGGGAAGTACTTGGCGATGTCTTCGCCGTATCTTTCAAGCATATGCATTGCGGTGGCATCCTGAGCCGAAACTTCCAAAAGGATGAAAGCCTTGTCTTTGTTGATGAGTTTTACCAAAAACCAGATATTGATGGCCACCAGAGCTGCGTTCATTACCGCGGTGGGATAGGAGCGGATCACCAGTGCGTATATGCAGAAGATCAGGGACCCCAGCGTGTTGATGATCCTGAGTTTGATGACCGAACTCATGAGGAGCGAAACCACAACCAAAAGTGAACCCAAATAGCCGATAAGTTCCCAGATCATTTCATGTGTCATATAAATACCGTCCTTAGTTTGATTTGAGTATAGTTTAACATGTTTTTTACGGCCTGACTACCCCAAACCTGATCTTGCGAAAGATTATGAGCAGATCGCCCTCACTTTTTTGACCTGATTTTGCTTTTCGCGTGTTCAGGTCAAACTAATTTCCGAAGATTTCACGAAGCTTTTGGTCAATTATGGCATTTTCTTCATTTAAGTCAAAGGTGTGCCGGGAATGTTTTTGACTCTTTTCTTCTTTTTCTTTATTTGGACCAAAGTTGCTCGGTAGTTTCTTTGACTTGTTTACGAATTTTCTGCTTTTAGGTCAAAGTAACCTTTTTTTTCTTTGGAGCAGAACGATTGCTCCATGATTTATTTTTTGGTTTACTTTCAAAATTCTTTCGTTCAAGTCAAAACACTACCTTGGATGATTTTGACCTGAAATGGTTTTTCGGCGTTTATGGTCAAAAAAATATGGTAGAACCGCCTGCGGATATCGCTTAACCAACTTTACAAAAATCCCGCCATCACTTATAATGAAGAATACTGTCGGAGTGTTCCGACTTTAACACCTTAAAAAGGAGAAATTCTATGGAAATGGATTACAAATGGTTATCCGATACCACTGTATTTAATGTTAACAGAGTTGAGGCCCATTCGAGTCACAGGTTCAGCGGCTGTTTTAAGAAATTGAACGGCAGCTGGAAAATGCATCATGCAAAGAATCTTTCACTGGCACCGGCGGGATTCTGGAAAAAAGACTTTGACCTCTCGGGTTTTGACGATGTTACCGTTCCTTTGCCCATCCAGATGCAGGGCTACGGACTGCCTGCATATAACAACGTTATGTACCCCTGGGACGGTCATGAGAGCATTAAGAACGGTGAAGTGCCCAAGAAGTTCAATCCCACAGCCAGCTATGTCAAGGAATTCGTGACAGAGAAGGAAATGAAGGGTCAGCGTGTGTTCCTTAGCTTCGAAGGCGTAGAGAGCGGAATGGCTCTTTGGGTAAACGGTAAATTTATCGGCTACTCCGAGGATTCCTTTACTCCTCATGATTTCGAGATCACCAATGTTGTGAAATATAATGACGTGAACCGTCTCGCGGTTCAGGTTTATCGTTTTACGTCTTCAAGCTGGCTTGAGGATCAGGACTTTTTCAGATTCTCCGGCATATTCAGGGATGTTGTGCTTTATTCCGTTCCCCAAATGCATGTTTTCGATATCTTTGCAAAGGGCAGACTGGAAAAGGACAATGTTACGGGAACTCTTGATCTGGAACTTACTCTGGATGCAGCCGACAAGGAGAAGGCAAAGGCTGAGATCGTTCTGAAGAGCCTGGAAGAGGAAGTGCTGAGGGCTGAAATGCCTGTAAGCAAGGGCAAGAATCACAAGGTGTTCAAGGTGGGAGAGATCGCACCCTGGAGCGCAGAGGCTCCCAACCTCTATGAACTGCAGATCGTCCTTAAGGATGAAAAGGGTGAAGTGGTTGAAACCTGCTCACAGAACATCGGTTTCAGACGTTTCGAACTCAAGAACGGACTCCTCATGCTCAACGGAAAGCGTATCATCTTTAACGGCGTAAACCGTCATGAGATGAGCTGCGAAACAGGACGTACGGTTTCCTATGAGGATACGGAAAATGACATCATCAACATGAAGAGACACAACATCAATGCCATCCGTACCTGCCACTACCCCGATCAGTCCTTTGTTTACGATCTTTGCGACAAGTACGGTCTCTATGTCATCGACGAGTGCAACCTTGAGACCCACGGAACATGGTCAGTTACGGGAAAGCCCGACGAGAACACGCTTCCCGGAAGCACGGAAGCATGGAGAGATGTATGCCTTGACAGGGCAAAGAGCCTTCAGGAAAGAGACAAGAACCATGCCTGCGTCCTTTTCTGGTCCTGCGGAAACGAATCCTGCGGAGGAAAGAACATCTGGCTCATGTCCCAGCTCTTCAAGAAGCGTGACGACACCAGACTGGTTCATTACGAAGGCATCAGCCATGACAGAACCTACAACGATACATCCGACGTTGAGAGCCAGATGTACACAAAGCCTTGGGACATTAAAAAGTTCCTGGAGGAACATCCTGAGAAGCCTTTCATCTGTTGCGAATATATGCATGCCATGGGTAACTCACTGGGTGCAATGGACGAGTATACCGATATGACCCATGAGATCGACCGCTATCAGGGCGGCTTTATCTGGGACTACATCGATCAGGCTTTCAGAAAGAAGAATCGCTACGGCGAGGATTTCATGGGCTACGGCGGAGACTTCGACGACAGACCCAACGATTACAATTTCTGCGGCGACGGCATAGTTTTCGCGGATCGCACCAACAGCCCCAAGATGCAGGATGTTAAGTACCATTACCAGAACATCGGCATATCTTTCAAGAACAACAAGGCAGAGATCAAAAACTACTACCTTTTCACGGATCTTCGCGAATTTGACTGCACTCTGATCCTTAGGAAGAACGGTGTGGAGATATGCAGGGAAGGAAGAAATGTTAAGGCTGCTCCCGGGGATACGGTAAAGATCCCGCTGTTTGACAAAAAATCCCCTCTTTTTGAGAAGGGAAAAGAATACACCGTAACTGTATCCTTCACTCTCCGTGAGGATACGGACTGGGCAGAAGCGGGCTACGAGATCGCTTTCGGCCAGGATGTGTTCACCATAGGAACGGACAATGTGGGTCTTGATATGATGAGAGAGAATATCGAGAAACATGTTCGTAAGGTTGAGATCGTGGATTGCGATTACAATTACACTTTCCGCGGAGAGAATTTTGAATATATGTTCTCAAAGCGCAACGCAGGTTTCCTTTCCATGAAGGTCAACGGCCGAGAGATGTTCGAACTTTCTCCCAGACCCAATTTCTGGAGAGCACCCGTTGACAACGATATGGGTAACCGCATGGTGCTCCGTATGGGTCAGTGGGAACTTTGCAGTCGTTACAACACCGTTGTTGATTTTAAGGCCGAGGGTAACACCGTGACCTTCACCCACCTTCTTGGGGGTTATCAGGATGTTTCGATGCAGTCCTCTTATACGGTTTTCGATGACGGAACCGTGAAGATAGCCATGGACTTTCCGGGCATAAAGGACGGACAGGATATGCCTGCATTCGGCATGATGTTCACACTGCCTGCGGATTACGGTAATGTAAGATACTACGGCGAAGGCCCCGACGAGTGCATGAGCGACAGAAGAGCGGGAGCAAAACTCGGTTTCTATGAGTTCAAGGCTTCGGAAAACTTCACTCCCTATCTCATGCCTCAGGAGTGCGGAAATCGTACCGGCGTCCGTCTTGCAAAGGTTACGGACGAGAGAGGACACGGCATAATGCTGGCTTCTTCCGACATGGAACTTTCGGTCCTTCCTTACACGCCTTTTGAGGTGGAGAATGCCCTTCACATCCATGACCTTCCGGACATCCATCACACCGTCATCCGCGCAAATCTCATGCAGATGGGCGTGGGCGGAGACGATTCCTGGGGAGCTCCCGTACACGAGCAGTACAGACTGAAGAGCGACAAGCCTTTACATTTTGAATTCTATGTTGTGGGTATTTAAGATCACGCCCGCATATCAAAACTGAATCTGGTGACCAAAGACGGAGAATGTGCTTCAAGAAACTGAGTCAGAAGAGGTACATTCTCCTCTTTTTGTTCCCTGACGCCCACTTCGCAGTTAAGGGCATATCCCTTGGCGGTCAGAGCTTTGTTAAGATCCGGGATCTCGGATTCGAAGACTTCTTTCGAGGCTTCCGAAGAAGCGGATATGGTAACGGTGGCATTTTGTCCCGTAAGTTTTATGAGAATGTCCGTTTCTCCCAGATTGTCCAAGTCCAGATGGAGAAGGGCGCTGACTGTGTCGCCGCTCTTAAATGCTCTTTTCTTTTCGTAGACATAGAGATCTCCCCGGGCGTTTTCTTCCCTGAGTTTTACGGGAAGCTGGACATAGGGGAAGATGTTGTTTATGGAATCCATAAACTTAAGGGTGGAAGAGAGGCGGGCGGTGTGGGAGGAGACAACGTTTTTGGCCATGTCTTCCTTTGCGATTCCTTCGCTCTGTTTAAGCACTTTTTCTTCCAGGGCCCTGAGTCTTTGGGAGGCTTCTTCCAGCTTGGTGTACAGTTTTTTCACTTTGTCTCCGTCACCGAAGTCCTTTGGAGGCATATGCAGGGCTTTCCGGATGGCTTTTTCGGGGGCGGGAGTGTCGGAAGGGGCGGAAAACTGTCCATCCGAAGGCTTTTCGGGAAGAGTTTCGGTGGCATTTTTTTCTGCAATGGGAGTATTTTCGACGCTTTTCGTTTTTTGGCTGACAGCATCCGGGGACGGAAGATCCGAAGGCTTTTTTTCAACGGAAGCTTCCGAAGGGGATGAGGCATGTTTTACGGAGATTTCCTGTTCTTCGCTTACGGGCTCGGAGACATCCGAACCTGTCATATCTTTTATTATGCTTTTAAGTTCTTTTACAAATTCATCTTTTTGGGCACTGTCCGGAAGAGCAGCGATCTCCTCGGAAAGTTCCGAAACTGACGCTGCAAATTCGGCCACGGGTTCGGAATTGCCAAAATCTTTGTAGATCCTGACATTTTCCCGGGTGACGGGGATCTTGGCAATGTCCATCAGCACCAGATCCCGAACGGGAATCTGAGGGTTCTTTGAGGAAAGAGTCATGAATCTTCTGATGTTGGCTTCATTTATGGGCTGGGAGTGCTGCATGAGTTCACGGGTGACGGTCTCTGCTTTCTCTGTGTGGGCTATCCCCGCGGCATCCAGAGCTTTGTGAACGGTTTTTTGAACTTGTGCGTCTTCGATGTTTTCATTTCCCGTCAGTTTCAGGGTGACTACTTTCCCATCCTTTCCGGCAATGAAGAATTCTGCCGTGTCGCCGATGGAAAGGGGAAGAGATGTTTCGGTCCGTGCGTTTAAGGTCTCGCCGTTTGTAAGCCGGAGAAGGACGGTGTTCTGCCTCAGATCCAAAACAGTTCCTTTGATCAGGGTCGTTTCTCCCTGAAGAAGGGTTTCAAGAAGCTTTGAAGCGGCGTCTGCCTGAAGTATCTTTGCGGGCAGGGTACCTTCTCCGGGAGTCCTGCCGGACTTTCTTTCGGAGTTGGCATACAGATTTTGCATTATGTTTTCCAGGATAGTCATATTTTCTCTCCCCGAACAGTGTTCTCAGATCATGATATATATCGGATCTCGATTTGATGAATTTTATTGTTGTTAATCTTTTTTAAATGTGTTAAACTGTTCCTCGTAAATATGCAGGTGTGGTTTATCGGTAGAATTTTGGCTTCCCAAGCCGACGGGACGGGTTCGACTCCCGCCACCTGCTTTTTCTGAACGCGGATCAGGCTTTTTGCTCCCCATTGGGGGTAAGATTGCGGGTGTCCGCTTTATTTCTTATATGGGCAAGGTTTATAAGGGGAAAAACTTCGAAGGAGGATCCTATGGACAATGTTCAGATAATCGTCACAATGAGTTGCACATGTGCATTGTTCACGTTTGTTCTTTTAGCCTATAATCTTTTTAAATATGACAAACATGATCGCGCGGATTACTACTTCTCTTTTATGTGCGGGATCATTATCGTTCAGCTTCTTTGCAACATTCCCTTTTACTTCTGTCAGGGACCTGACGAACCCTGGTATCCCTATATTTTTAACATTACGGTTTTAATGCAGTTTGCCCTGGGAGGTCCCCTTTCCATGCTCTATACCAACTATGTGAGCTGTTACCTTCGGGTGAATCCGGAACGCAGACGCAGGATCAGAGTGGGTTTGTTCGAGTATGGAGCTATCTTTGAGGCTCTTGTCCTTTTAAATCTGAAGTTTGGCTTTTATTATACCATAAATGAGGCAAATGAGTACAGCAGGGGAGAGTTTTGGATTGCATGCCAGTTTCTTGCGATACTCCCGGTCATCTATGCCGTAGCGCTGTTTATTAAATACAGGGACAACATGTACCGAAACGCTCTGCCGGGTACACTGATCTATCTTGCTCTGCCCATCATCGGATCCTACCTGCATTTTGTGAGCGGGGAGCCTGTTACCTTCTGTTTTGCCTCTGTGGGCATATATGTCCTTTTCTTTAATGTAAAGACGGAACAGACATTCCTTTTTGAAAGACAGAGAAAGGAACTGGCGGAGAGCAGGATATCCATCATGCTGAGCCAGATCCAGCCTCATTTTATGTACAATTCCCTCACCACCATCGCCGTTCTCTGCGACAAGAATCCTGCGGAAGCAAAGAAGGCTACCTTGAATTTTTCCAGATATCTCAGGAAAAACATCGATTCCGTCAACAAACGCATGCCGGTTCCCTTTAACAGCGAACTGGAGCATGTCAGCACCTATCTTGAACTGGAGAAACTGAGATTCGGAGACCGGCTGAACGTGGTCATGGACATTCAGACAACGGATTTTCTGATCCCGCCCCTTACCATCCAGCCCCTGGCCGAAAATGCCGTCAAGCACGGCATATGCAATAAATTGAACGGAGCGGGGACTCTGACTGTTTCCACCAGAGAAAAGGATGACTGTTATGAGGTCATCGTTTCCGATGACGGAGTGGGTTTTGATGAGGGGCAGCCACAGAACGACGGCAAAGAACACATCGGAATGGACAATGTGCGGGATCGTCTTAAAGCTATGTCCGATGCTACCATGAAAGTTGAAAGCCTGGTGGGAGTGGGCACCGTTGTCACCGTAAGTATTCCCAAAAAGGCGGGAGCTCCCGTCATCAGATGAGATCTATGAAGTTATTTACCGAAACTTTAAAAAGAGTTTTTTTGAGAAAAAGAACATTATTGCTGCTGTTGGCCGTGGTGGGAGAGGGTTGTCTCCTTATTGCGAAAAACAGCACTTATTTTGCGGAAGAGATCTTTGCAAAACATCTGTACAAATGGTTTGCCATAGGCTATTCGAGCATTACGGGACTTTTCCCTTTCTCTTTTGCGGAGATACTCATAATCCTGGCGCCCTTTCTTTTGATCGCACTCATCGCAGGATTTATCGTAAAACTGGTTAAAAACAGGAAGGACTTCCTTTATTGGATCCTCACCTTCCTTTTAAATGCCGCATGTATCGGATCGGTCATATGGTTTTTCTATTCCTTCGGATACGGAACATGCTATTACCGTTATCCTGTTTCCGAATACTTCTGTCTGGAGACAAGGCCTTCGTCTGCGGAGGAACTGGCGGATCTTTTGGCAGAACTTTTGGACAACGTGGAAGAGGAGAGGGCTCAGCTCACATCCTTTGACGAAAACGGCGTTTACCTGCTGCCCTATTCCACAAGGGAACTGGGACGTGTGGCAAGAAAAGCATACGTCGACTTTGCGGAAGTGTATCCCCTTTTTAAAGGTCATTATCCGGCTCCCAAACCTGTGATCTTTTCTCATTTGATGTCCTACACGGAGATCATCGGCATATACACCTGCTGGACCATGGAGGCCAATGTTGATGTGGATATCACGGGATATGAGATAGGATCCACCATGTGCCATGAATTGTCACATTTAAGAGGGTTTATGAGAGAGGAAGAGGCAAATTTCCTTTCCTATATGGTTTGCATGAATTCCGAAAGCCACGATCTGAGATACTCGGGACTTATGCTGGCTCTCAGTTACACCATGAATGCCCTTGCGGGGAAAAACATGGACCTTTATCTGGAAACCGTTTCGGAACATTATGTTCCGGGCATATTCACAGATTTCAGAGCTCAGTCGGAATACTGGGATCAGTTCAAGAAGGCGGAAATAGTAGCGGAAGTTACCAATGAACTTAACGACAATTACCTTAAGGCCAACGATCAGGAAGATGGCGTGGAAAGCTACGGAAGAGTGGTGGATCTGCTGCTTGCAAAGTATCGGAAAGACCATGGTTTAGATTAGTTTTATTTAATCTGAAGGCTTTAGGGCTTGAATTTTGGGAATCATTGATTTACAATTATTGAGTTAGAATGATTTTTTGTATATGATCTGGAGGAATTCAAATGGGATTATTCTCGGGACTTGAAGAAATAGGCATGAGCGGTCTTTCGAACGTAAAGGTTTTCGAAGACGAAAAGGCAAAGCTCGAAGCGGCTGAGAAAAAAAGAAAAGAGCCCGCAGAACTCAAAGAAGTTGACTTTATTTTCGATAAAACATACACCTGCCCCATATGTGACAGAGAGTTTAAGGCAAGAACCGTAAGAACGGGTAAGGTAAAACTGGTGGGCTCGGACAGCGATCTTCGTCCCCGCTATCAGTTCGATACTCTTAAATATGATGCGGTAACCTGTCCCAATTGCGGTTATTCGGTACTTACGAGATACTTCCCCGTAAATCCCACATCGGGACAGATAAAGCTCTTAAGAGACAACGTTTGCCGTGCTTTTAAAGGGATCAAAGAGCCCGGAGAGATCATGACCTACGATGACGCTCTTACAAGACACAAACTTGCGCTTTTCTGCTCCATCGTAAAGAGAGGAAAGGCCAGCGAGAAGGCTTATACTTGTCTGAAGATGGCATGGCTCCTTCGCGGCAAGTCGGAAACTCTTCCCAAGGATACACCCAACATAGAGGCTGTCAGAAAAGATCTTCTGGCTCAGGAGATGGAAGCCATCACCAATGCCTATGAAGGTTTTACCGAAGCATTTTCCAAGGAAAACTTCCCTATGTGCGGAATGGATGAGACCACCGTTACCTATCTTACGGCAGAACTTGCGAGAAAAGTGGGTAAGTATGACGATGCCTTAAGACTCTGCGCAAGAGTCATCACCGGAAAGGGCGTAAACGACCGTATCAAGGAAAAAGCAAGAGATATGAAAGAGCGTATCTACGTTGAGACCGGACGAAAGGACGGCTGACAATGAAGGAACAGCTCTACACCATCCCCGTTAACGAAGCGTTTGAGGAAAAGACCGAATGCCCCATATGCTCCATGTACCATTCCATAGAAGAAGGAGCATTGGAATTCACACTGGGCCCCAGCTATATGGAAGACGATGTGCGTATGGTCACCGACGAGGTAGGCTTTTGCGAAAGACATGTGGCAAAGCTTTATGAAAAAGGCAACCGTCTGGGCCTTGCTCTCATGCTTAAGACTCATGCGGACCGCATGATAGAAGAGGTTGAAAAAAAGCAGAAGAGTCTTAAAGCGGGGAAAAAGAGTTCCCTCTTTAAAAAGGTTTCCAATGAAGGCAACGAAGTTACGGACTACCTGGACAAACTGGAGAAAAGCTGTTTTGTATGCTCCAGGATCGATGAAGTTTTTGACAGATACATCGACACCGTATTTTGGCTTTATGGCTGTGATACGGATTTCAAGGCACGTTTCAAAGAGTCAAAAGGTTTCTGCAACAAGCATTACAGCCTGCTTTTAAAAAAATGTCCCAAGGCTATGGGAGCCTCCGAAGCAGAAGGATTTGTGAAGACCTGTTCGGAGATCTACTTAAATAATGTTAAGAGAGTACGAGACGATCTTTCCTGGTTCATAGACAAGTTTGATTACAGATATGCCGATGCACCCTGGAAGGATTCAAAGGATGCTCTTCAGCGTTCCATGATGAAAGACGATTCCATCTACTATAAACCGGAAGAAAGATGACTTCCGGTTTTATTTTTTTTTATAATTATAATCGTTGACATTTCTACGTTTTGTGTTAATATATGATACAGCGTTTAGCACTCATATCAAAAGAGTGCTAATAACACAAAAAAGTATTTACTCGAAGGAGGAAAATAAATATGAAATTAGTACCGTTGGGTGATAAGGTGGTTTTAAAACAGCTTAAGGCCGAAGAAACAACAAAGTCGGGCATTGTTCTTCCCGGACAGGCTCAGGAAAAGCCTCAGCAGGCAGAAGTTATCGCTGTGGGCCCCGGCGGAATGGTTGACGGCAAAGAGATCGCTATGCAGGTTAAGGTGGGCGACAAGGTTATCTATTCCAAGTACTCGGGAACAGAGGTTAAGCTCGGAAACGACGAATACGTTGTCGTAAAGCAGAATGATATAGTAGCTATTGTAGAAGACTAAGGAGATGAATTAAAATGGCAAAGGATTTAAAATTCGGAACAGACGTCAGAGTTGCTCTTGAAAAAGGAGTAAACAAACTTGCTGATACAGTTAAGGTTACACTTGGACCCAAAGGAAGAAACGTAGTGCTTGACAAGTCCTTCGGCGCTCCCCTCATCACAAATGATGGTGTTACCATCGCCAAGGAGATCGAGCTTGAGGATGCATTTGAGAACATGGGTGCTCAGCTTGTTAAGGAAGTTGCCACAAAGACAAACGATGTTGCAGGTGACGGAACAACAACAGCTACCGTTCTTGCTCAGGCAATGATAAATGCAGGCATGAAGAACCTGGCTGCAGGCGCAAATCCCATCATCCTTCGTAAGGGTATGAAGAAGGCCTGCGAGAAGGCAGTTGAGACCATCGGACAGATGAGCTCCAAGGTAAACGGCAAGGAGCAGATCGCCAAGGTTGCTGCCATCTCTGCGGGTGACGAAACAGTGGGCCAGATGGTTGCGGATGCTATGGAAAAGGTTTCCAACGACGGCGTCATCACCATCGAGGAATCAAAGACAATGAAGACAGAGCTTGATGTGGTTGAAGGAATGCAGTTCGACCGCGGATACATCTCTTCTTATATGGTTACAGACACAGACAAGATGGAGGCTGTTCTCGAAGAGCCTTACATCCTCATTACAGACAAGAAGATCTCTAACATCCAGGAGATCCTTCCTCTTCTTGAGCAGATCGTTCAGGGCGGACAGAGACTTCTCATCATCGCTGAAGATGTTGAAGGCGAAGCTCTCACAACACTTGTTATCAACAAGCTCCGCGGTACTTTCAATGTAGTTGCGGTCAAGGCACCCGGCTACGGCGACAGAAGAAAGGAAATGCTGAAGGACATCGCTACACTTACAGGCGGTCAGGTTATTTCCGATGAACTTGGTCTTGAGCTCAAGGATGCTACTCTGGATATGCTCGGACGTGCAAAGAGCGTTAAGGTTCAGAAGGAGAACACTGTCATCGTTGACGGTGAGGGCGACAAGGAAGAGATCAAGGCAAGAGTTGCTCAGATCCGTTCACAGATCGAGACCACAACTTCCGATTTCGACAGAGAGAAGCTTCAGGAGCGTCTTGCAAAGCTTGCCGGCGGCGTAGCAGTCATCAGAGTCGGCGCTGCAACAGAAACAGAAATGAAAGAGAACAAGCTTCGTATGGAAGATGCTCTCGCAGCTACAAGAGCAGCTGTTGAGGAAGGCATCATCGCAGGCGGCGGTTCCGCTTACATCCACGCTTCCAAGGAAGTTGCAAAGCTTGCCGCAGAACTCAAGGGCGACGAGAAGACAGGTGCGGAGATCATCCTTAAGGCACTTGAAGCACCTCTTTTCTGCATAGCACAGAATGCAGGCCTTGAAGGCGCAGTTATCGTAAACAAGGTTCGTGAGTCCAATGTTGGCACAGGCTTCAACGCTCTTACCGAAGAGTATGTTGACATGGTGAAGGACGGAATCATCGATCCCGCTAAGGTTACACGTTCCGCATTGCAGAATGCCACAAGTGTTGCATCTACCTTCTTGACAACTGAGGCTGCAGTGGCTAATATAAAGGAACAGACACCCGCAGCAGCTCCCGCAGGCGCAGGAATGGGCGGAATGTACTAAATCCAAATAAAATAAAGAACGGACGTGACATATGGAAGGAAATTACTGCGAAGCAAGAGCAAAAAAACGTAAAACTGCCGGAGATACAGCCATTAAGGTGCTGGTTGTAACGGGCGTTGTATTGTCTGTAGTGGCTGCGCTGCTTTTCGGACAGTCGTTGCTGCTGATCCTGGCCGTCGGTCTCGGGATACTGGCATATTTTCTGTTCCCCAGGTTCAATGTGGAATATGAATATGTGTTCTGCGACGGACAGCTGGATTTTGACAAGATCATGAACGGCGACAGACGAAAGCATCTTGCCAGAGTGGATATGGATGCTGTTGTGGTGGTAGCACCGGTCAAGTCTCATGCTCTTGACGGATACAACCATAACGGTGTGCGTAAGGTGGACTATTCCAGCCTTGAACCCCATGCCAATGTGTGGGGACTTGTGATCTCCGCGGGAGAGCAGAAGACTGTATATTGGTTTGAACCCTCTGAGGATATGATCCGCAGAATGAAACAAAAAGCACCCAGAAAAGTGGTTGAATACTAGGCCTTCCGAAGTTGTCAGAACAGGATATCATTAAAAACACTAATCGTTGCCATTCGTTTAAACAATGAATGGCAACGTTTTTGTTTATTGCTTTAATTTTTTTTCACGTTTATAATGGGTGAAATAAAAAATGAAAGCGAGGGATTTTTATGGGAACAATAATCAGCGAAGGGATCACGTTTGATGATGTACTTCTTGTACCTTCTTTTTCAGAGGTTCTTCCTTATGAGGTTGACCTTTCTACAAATCTGACAAACAAGATCAGGCTTAATATTCCGCTTATGAGCGCAGGCATGGATACCGTTACGGAAAACCGTATGGCCATTGCCATTGCAAGGCAGGGCGGCATAGGTATCATACATAAGAACATGTCCATCGAAGCACAGGCTGCTGAGGTTGACAAGGTAAAGAGATCCGAAAACGGCGTTATCACCGATCCTTTTTCACTTTCACCGGATCACACTCTGGCAGATGCCAATGAGGTGATGGGAAAATACAGGATCTCCGGCGTTCCCATTACAAGGGGAAAGAAACTGGTGGGTATCATCACCAACAGAGATCTTAAATTTGAGACCGACTACACCAAGAAGATCTCCGAAAGCATGACATCCGAGAATCTTGTTACGGCAAAAGAAGGTGTTACCCTTGAAGAAGCCAAGAAGATCCTTTGGAAGGCAAGAAAAGAAAAACTTCCCATTGTGGATGATGAAGGAAATCTTAAAGGTCTCATCACCATCAAGGACATAGAAAAACAGATCAAATATCCCAATTCAGCAAAGGATGCACACGGCAGACTTCTCTGCGGAGCGGGAGTGGGAGTTACCAAGGATATACTTGAGAGAGTCGAAGCCCTTGTACATGCCAAGGTTGACTGCGTAGTCATCGATACGGCTCACGGTCATTCAGCAAATGTCCTGAGAGTGGTTAGAGAAGTCAAGGATGCGTTCCCGGATCTCCAGATCATCGCAGGAAACGTTGCCACTGCGGAAGGTACAGAGGCTCTCATCAAAGCCGGTGCTGACTGCGTAAAGGTGGGCATCGGACCCGGATCCATCTGTACCACCAGAATCGTTGCAGGAATCGGTGTTCCCCAGATCACAGCTGTTATGAATGCCTACTCCGCAGCTTCCAAGTACGGGATACCCATTATCGCCGACGGCGGTATCAAGTACTCAGGAGACATCACCAAGGCCATTGCCGCAGGCGCCAATGTCTGCATGATGGGAAGCATATTCGCGGGCTGTGATGAAGCTCCCGGAGATTTCGAACTCTTCCAGGGAAGAAAATACAAGGTATACAGAGGCATGGGTTCCATTGCCGCAATGGAGAACGGAAGCAAAGACAGATACTTCCAGTCCAATGCCAAGAAACTTGTTCCCGAAGGAGTCGAAGGCCGCGTAGCCTATAAGGGACTTGTGGAAGACACCGTATTCCAGTTGCTGGGCGGCTTACGTTCGGGTATGGGCTACTGTGGCGCAAAAGATATAGAGACCTTGAAAAGTACAGGAAAATTTGTTAAAATCAGTTCGGCGGGACTCAAAGAAAGTCATCCACATGACATTCACATTACAAAAGAGGCTCCCAACTATAGTACCGAAGAAACCCATTAACAAAAAAAGGAGTTTGAGAAGGTATGGCTGAAATCGTTGAAAAGCGTAGAAGCAAAAGAATACCTGTCAGACTTGAACTTACGGTTTCCAAACTTTTCAAGCAGGCTGAAATTGAAAAGATCGAGACAGCCGTTCCCATTACGGTTACGGATGTTTCAAGAGATGGCATCGGGTTCAGGTCGAGAGGAAATTTTCCCGTTGGATACTACTTCAATGCGAAACTTGAACTTGGTGACAGTGAAAACATTCTCTTCTGTGTTGTTCAGATTATCAGAAAGCAGGAAAGAGGGGATGATGAATTTGCATACGGTTGCACTTTCATCGGTCTTGCGTCTGTTCTGAACTATATTTTCGATGACTTCGAAAGAGAGGCAGAAGAGAATGGAACAATTTAAAAACATTCCCGGTTACGAGCTGATCGGGATTGAGGAACTCAAAGATGCCAAGGGCACAGGTCTTTTGTTCAGACACAAGAAGACGGGTGCCCGTATTGGCGTTGTAAAAAACAACGATGAAAACAAGGTTTTCAGCATAGGATTCAAGACACCTCCCAAGGATTCCACAGGTGTTGCTCACATCACGGAGCACACGGTTCTTTGCGGTTCAGAGAAGTTTCCTTCAAAAGATCCCTTTATTGAACTTGTAAAAGGTTCACTTAATACATTTTTAAATGCCATGACGTTTTCGGACAAGACCATGTATCCCGTTGCAAGCTGCAACGATAAGGATTTCAGAAATCTGGAAGACGTTTATCTTGATGCTGTTTTTCATCCCAATCTTCACAAAGTGGATGAGATCTTCAAGCAGGAAGGCTGGCATTACGAACTTGAAAATGAAAATGATGACATCAAGATCAACGGTGTAGTTTATTCCGAGATGAAGGGTGTATTTTCTAATCCCGATTCCGTTGCTCAGAGATCCATCACAGACGTTCTTTTTCCCGACACCGAGTACGGCGTTGAGTCCGGCGGCGATCCCGATGTGATCCCGGACCTTACCATTGAAAACTACAGAGCTTTCCATAAGACCTTCTATCATCCATCCAACAGCTACATCTGGCTGTACGGTGACATTGATGTGGAAGAGCAGCTCACATGGATGGACAAGGCTTATCTTTCCGAATTCGACAAGATCGAGGTGGATTCTTCCATCAAGGTTCAGAAGCCTTACGGAACCATTAAGAGATTTGAGAAGTTCTACAATGTTGAAGAAGAAAGAGAAGACGGCAAGGGAGTTTACTATTCCTACAACGTTCTTGCAGGAGAGAACACCGACCTCATCAAGGGACTGAGTTTTGAAGTTCTGGACTATTGCCTTTTCGGCGCTCCCGGAGCTCCCGTAAAGAAGGCTCTTATCGATGCGGGTATCGGTGACGAAGTGTTTGACTACTACGATGGCGGAGTTCTTCAGCCTTACTTCACCGTAAATGTGAAGAATGCAAAGCCCGGCCTTACGGACAAGTTCGTCGAAGTGATCCGTACCGCTCTTAAGAAATGTGCCGATGAGGGCATCAGTCAGAACACCATCAATGCTGCCATCAACATCCAGGAATTCAAGTACAGAGAGGCTGATTTCGGCGGCTATCCCAAGGGCCTTATGTATGGCATAACAGCCATGAGCACCTGGCTCTACAATGACAATATGGTATTCGACAATATGCGCATGGGAGAAGCATATGCCGAACTCAGAAAGAAAGTGGGCACAAGCTGGTTCGAGGACATCATCAGAGAGTACTTCCTTGATTCAAAGCACGGCGCAGTTCTTACGGTTCTTCCCAAGGTGGGTCTGAACAAGGAAAAGTCGGACGCTCTTGCAAAGAAACTTGCATCATACAAGGCTTCTCTTTCCAAGGACGAACTTAAGAAGCTCATCGACGATACCGCAAAACTCAAGAAGTATCAGTCAGAGCCTTCAAGCGAAGAAGATACAAAGAAGATCCCCCTTCTGGAGATCTCAGACATCAAGAAGGAAGGCAAGGATTTCAATAACGAGAAGATCCTTCCTTATCTCGGAAATGTGGTATGGCACGATTACGATACCAACGGAATCGCATACATCCGTCTCGGCTTCAAGGTCGATTGCCTGAGCAGCGAAGAGCTGGTATATGCCACATTGCTCAATGACAGCCTGGCAGTGGTGGACACCGACAAGCACGGATATGGCGAACTGAACGATGAGATCAACATGTACACCGGCGGTATCCACTCCAATATGGATTACTATGTTGATTACAATGATTACAAGAAGTACACTCCTTTCCTTTTCCTTAACGGCTCCTGCCTCTACGGTCAGATCGACAAGACCTTTGAACTCATGCGTGAGATCATTTCGGGCTCCAAGTACAATGACGTTAAGAGAAACAAGGAGATCTTCCTGGAGAACAAGTCGGGTATGGAATCCCGCCTCATGGGTAACGGAACTGCCATCGCTTCCATCAGACTCAGAGCATATGACAGCGAATCCGGTGTGTTCGATGACTCCGTAAACGGCGTGGGATACTATCGCGGTCTCAAGAAGATCGTTGAAGATTACGACAAGAATGCCGATGCCGTGGCTGAAAAGATCAAGGAAGTTGCGGGCAAGATCTTTACCCGTGAGAACCTTATCGTCAGCATCATCAGCGACAAGGACGGCGCAGACAGATGCACAAAGGGCATCGAGTCCATATATGACGTGCTGCCTTCGAGAAAGCAGGCTGAGGCTCTGAAACTTCGTGTTGCGGTAAAGAACGAAGGTTTCAAGACTCCCGGAACGGTTCAGTATGTATGCAGAGGCGGTAACTTCAAGAAGGCCGGCTTCGACAGGAGCGGTGTTATGAACGTTCTGACCTCCACCCTGAGCTACGGCTACCTCTGGAACGAGGTACGTGTTAAGGGCGGTGCATACGGTGCATGGATGAGACTCAGCATGGATTCCGGCTTTGCTTACATGGGCTCCTACAGAGACCCCAACCTCAGGCAGACAAACGAGATCTTTGAGAAGCTTCCCGAGTATCTCGAGAAGTTTGAAGCTGACGAGAGAGAGATGACAAAGGCTGTCATCGGTACTTTCGGAAAGATCGATTCTCCTCTTACACCCAGACAGATGGGCGAGAGAGCATTTAATGCATATGTATGCGGCAGAACATTCGAAGATGTTATGAAGGAACGTAACGAGGCTCTGAACTGCACGGTTCAGGATCTTCGCAACGTGGCACCTCTCATCCGCAGCATCCTTGACCAGAAACTCATGTGCACCATCGGCTCCGCATCCGCCGTTGATGAGTGCAAGGATCTTTTCAAGGACGTTGAATCAATTCTTTAAGGAACATTAATGGAAGAAAATCTTAAATCAGGTTATGTGGCCATCATCGGAAGACCCAATGTGGGCAAGTCAACTCTTATGAATGCCCTCATCGGTCAGAAGATAGCCATTACCTCAGATAAACCTCAGACAACAAGAAACAGGATACAGACCGTCTACACCGACGAGAGAGGACAGATCGTCTTTCTTGACACCCCGGGCATACACAAGGCGAAGAACAAGCTGGGAGACTACATGGTCACTGCGGCAAATTCCACGCTGAACGACGCGGATCTGGTCCTGTGGCTTGTGGAACCCACCACCTTCATCGGAGCGGGAGAAAGAACCGTCATCGACACATTGATGAAGTACGACCTTCCTGTGATCCTGGTCATCAACAAGACAGACATATTGAAAGATGACAAGGAGAAGAGCAGGGCAGAAAAACTTGCGGACAGCATCAAGGCCTATGACGAAGCGTACAGATTTGCGGAGATAGTGCCTATTTCGGCATTTAAAAACAAGGGTACCGAGGATCTTCTTGCCACCATCTTCAAGTATCTGCCTTACGGACCCATGTACTTTGATGAAGAAACGGTTACGGATCAGCCTCAGAGAGCCATCACTGCGGAGATCATACGAGAAAAGTGCCTGAGACTTTTGGGAGACGAGATACCACACGGTATCGCTGTCACCATAGAAAAGATGCATGAGCGCACCGTAAAGGAAACAGGCGAAGCGTGCATAGACGTGGAGGCTACCATTTATTGCGAGCGTGAATCCCACAAGGGCATCATTATCGGAAAACAGGGAGCCATGCTTAAGAAGATAGGAACCCAGGCCCGTATTGAAACAGAGAAACTTTGCGAATGCAAGGTGAACATGAAACTCTGGGTGAAGGTGAGAAACGATTGGCGTGATTCCGAAAGTCTTATGAAGAATTTCGGATACAACAAACAGGACATCGATGTACAATAAAGTAAACGTTACGGGAATGGTGATAGCTGCCATGCCCGTCGGTGAATATGACCGGCGTATTACAATCTTAACAATGGAGCGGGGGAAGATCTCCGCATTTGCAAGGGGCGCAAGGAAACCAACCGGCGCCCTTTTGGCGTGTTCCCAGCAATTTGCTTTCGGAGAGTTCGTACTCTACGAAGGCAGGGACAGCTACAACCTTGAAAGTGCGGAGATCCGAACCTATTTCGGAGACATCAGGAATGATATGAACGGCATATACTACGGCATGTATATGTGCGAATTTGCCCTTTACATGTCCAGAGAGAATGTGCAGCCGGGACAGATCCTGAACCTTCTTTACGTTACCATGAGAGCCCTTGAAAAGGGGCAGATGTCAAAGAAACTCATACGACGCACCTTTGAACTCAGATACCTCACTGAAGATGGTGAAATGCCTGAGGTTTATTCCTGTCTCAACTGCCACAGGGAAAGCCTTTTGGATGACGATGTGGTGTGGTTTGATGCGGAAAAGGGCGGAGTGGTTTGCGACGGCTGCAACCTGAAAGATCTGGGCATACGTGTGTCGCGGTCAGCTCTGTATACATTGCAGTACATAGTTTCGTCCCCTTTGGAGAAACTTTATGGCTTTACCGTCAACGACTCTGTACTGGCAGAGGTTGACCGTGTGGTGGAAGCATGGGTGAAAGTTCGGGTGGGACATCATATGAAGACAGAAGAAATGCTGGATGTTTTTTAAACGGCATTTTTTTCTTTATAGGAAATGAGAGATCCTATTTTATATTTACAACTTTTTTCAAAGGTGATATACTACACTGCATTAAAGCGGTAAATGAAAGGAGCAATGGCGGATGAATTTCAAAGAATATCACAAGATCGATTTTCATGCCCACATCTATCCCGAGAAGATCGCAGCAAAGGCTGTTGCCAGCGTAGGCGATTTCTATTCCCTTCATATGAGTGAGAACGGGCTGTCGGATCGCCTGATCGAAAACGGTAAAAAGATAAATGTCACCCATTATGTTGTTCATTCTGTGGCTACCACACCCAAGCAGGTGGAATCCATCAACAGGTTCATTGCTTCCGAGTGCGAAAAGCATCCGGAGTTCATAGGCTTTGCGACTCTTCATCCTATGTCCGAGCATCTGGAGACGGATATTGAACTGGCAAGAGTGCTGGGACTTCATGGGATCAAGATACATCCCGATTTCCAGAAATTCGCCCTGGATTCCCCGGAAGCCATACGTATGTTTAAACTTCTTGCAAAACGTTTTCCCGTGCTCATCCATACAGGGGATTACAGATATGAGTATTCCAATCCCGTAAGGATGGCAAGAGCTCTGGATGCAGTTCCTGATCTTGTGGCCATCGGAGCCCATTTCGGCGGCTACTCTGAATGGGAAGAATCAAAAAAACACCTCATCGGCCGTGAGAACTTCTACATTGACACTTCCAGCGCTCTCTTTAAACTGGACCCTTCGGAGGCAGCGGACATGATCAGAGAGCACGGCGTGGAAAGAACCTTCTTCGGAACGGATTTTCCAATGTGGAATCATGAGGAGGAGTTTGAGAGATTTATGGCGCTGCCGCTGACGGAAGAGGAGAGAAGAAAGATCTTTCATACGAATGCGTATAATTTTTTTAGCGTGTGAAACCGGGGACAGGAGGAATGCTTGCCGAAGGCAATCATCATGCATTCCGACGTTTGGTCAGGGCATCGAAGATAGCGTGACGTTTCCGAAAAAGGAGAGAACATGAAAAAGCAGGTGGCATTAACATTTGATGACGGACCCAATACGGTAACCACACCCAAGGTGTTGGATCTTCTTGAAAAATACAACATCAAGGCTTCATTCTTTCTTATCGGCCAAAATGTGACTGAGGAGTCCAAGGAGGTTGCAAAGCGTGCCATCAGCATGGGCTGCGACATCTGCAATCATTCCTTTACTCACCCGCATATGTCACAGATGACAGAGGCTGAAGTGAAAGAAGAGATCGAAAAAACGGACGGGATCATTGAAGAAATTACAGGCAAACGCCCGCTGTTCTTCCGCCCTCCCTACATTGACGTGAAGCCTGAACTGTACGAATGGATCGACAAGATCTTTATCTCGGGCATAGGCTGTCTGGATTGGGAAGCGAAAGCCGATGCGGAATACAGAAAGACAGAGATGCTAAAGAATGCTAGAGACGGAGTGCTGTATCTCCTTCATGATTTTGTTGATAATGATGCTACGGTGGAAGCTTTAAAGACTGTGATCCCCACACTTCTGGAGCAGGATTATGAGTTCCTTACGGTGACGGAGATCTTTAAGGCTAAGCAACCGCTGTTTGATGAGAAGACAGGGTACGCGAAGAGACCGAGGGTTTTGTTCTCGGATATCATAAATGATTATAAATAAGGATTACGGGAGGGGGGATTTGTCTCCGCTCCGCTACGGTCGGCGCTAAGCACATGCCACCGGCATGTAGCGCCCCTCGACACTGCACCCGCAATGTCTTCGGTTCCAAATCCCCCTTCACAACACTAAGTAAACATAAAAAAAAGATAGAGAGTCGAATGACTCTCTATCTTTTTTTTAGTAGCGGGAGGGGGATTTGAACCCTCGACACTGCGGGTATGAACCGCATGCTCTAGCCAACTGAGCTATCCCGCCATATTGTGTGCCTAAAAGAAATCATTTAAAATGGGACCTATAGGGCTCGAACCTATGACCCTCTGCTTGTAAGGCAGATGCTCTCCCAGCTGAGCTAAGATCCCATGGCTTTCGTAAGGCACTCGCATATATTACCAAGAAGTTAAAGGTTTGTCAAGAAGTAAATTAAGAAAAATCCGCCATATTGTTTTTGATTTTTTTGTTCTTTTGAAAGAAATTTACACCGCTTTTATTGTTTTTTTTTGAATTCTCGGGTAAAATCTAGAGATAGCATATGAATTTACGGAGGTAAGGTATGTCTGATAACAAAACATTACTTTCACAGGGCGAAATAGATGCGTTGGTGGCATTTCTGACAAACAGCGAAGCGGCTCCCATCGGTACCGTTCTTGACCAGACCAGTATCGACAAGCTGATCGATCTCGTAAAGTACAACAACAAGCGTGGCCTTTTCATAGGCGAAGGTGCCGGCAACAACTACACCGATGCGGTTGTTCTTGACAAGAGCCTCGATCTTGAAGCTCAGAAGCAGGATTATGAACTTATATGCAAAAAGAACGCAAGAGACTATATCGAGATCCTTTGCGTCAGCAAATCCGGCGGAGAGACCTACAAGCTTACTCCTTCCTGCCTCTTGCAGAACAAGAGAGTGGAGAACGACAAGGCAGAGTGGGGACAAGCCATTTCACCTCTTCATTTCAACAATCTTGCACTTTTGTTTGGCATCAGGTACACCTCGGAGACTTTCAGATTTGTCTGCGAGAACTTCGCAAAAATAATGTACGGATATGAAGACGCCGAGATCTCGAGCCTGTACTTCCCGCCCGAGGACGAAGCTGTTAAGTAGAGATACATGCATGGGCTTTTGAAAGGAGTAAAAAGATGGTTTATAAGGTTGAGATCGAAGGCATGATGTGCGGAATGTGCGAAAATCATGTGAACGAATCCATCAGAAAGAATTTTGACGTGAAGAAGGTTAAGGCCGATCGCAAAAAGAACCTTTGCACAATAAAGACAGACAATGAGCTTGATCTTGAAAAGCTGGAAGATGTCATAAAGGAAACAGGTTACACCTACAAGGGTGTTACGAGAGAAGAGTAACAAAAAAGCGTATCGTCATGTCTGCGGTACGCTTTTTTTGTTGTTGCAAAAGTTTGGGATTCGTGTGATAATTAAGGACTGTAATTAAACGGACATTTCACATGAGGTGTAAAATGAGGATCGGACAAGGATACGATGTACATAAACTGGTAGAAGGCAGAGCGCTCATCCTGGGCGGAGTTGCCGTTCCCTACGAAAAGGGCCTTCTTGGGCATTCGGACGCGGATGTGCTGACACATGCCGTAATGGATGCACTTTTGGGCGCTGCTGCGCTGGGGGACATCGGTTCAAACTTCCCCGACAGCGACGACAAGTACAAGGGCATATCAAGTCTTTCCCTTTTAAATGAAGTGAGGGATATGCTTTTGAATAACCTTTTTATCGTTGAAAACATAGATGCCACGATCATCGCACAGAAACCCAAGCTTTCGACCTACATCCGTGAGATGAGAGAGAACATAGCAAACACTCTTAAGATCGACATCTCTCAGGTCAGCATCAAAGCTACCACCGAGGAAGGTCTGGGCTTCACGGGCGCGGGTGAGGGCATAGCGGCTCAGGCTGTCTGCCTTTTGGAAAGTGCCAGGAATCTGGACTACGGCGCAGGAAATTCCGGCGTCTATGATTATGAAAGTGCTGACGCCATGAACTCTCAGGGCATCAGCGGAAAATCCTGTACGGGCTGTCCCGGGTGTTGCAAGAGATAACACGCGAGACAGGATAATAAACAAAGACTATTATCAAGGGCCAAGGGCTCTTTCACCGGAAAGGATACAAACAATGGAAAACAAGATACAGCTTTTTAATACACTTACAAGAAAAACAGAAAAATTCATTCCCAACGAGGACGGCAAGGTGGCAATGTACACCTGCGGCCCTACGGTTTATCACTTTGCACACATCGGAAACTTAAGAAGCTACATCATGGAGGACGTGCTTGAAAAGACTCTCCGTTATGCGGGTTACGATGTCAAGCGTGTCATGAACATAACCGACGTGGGACACCTCTCGAGCGATGCGGACACAGGCGAAGACAAGATGCTTAAAGGGGCGAAGCGCGAGCACAAGACCGTCATGGAGATCGCAAAGTTCTACACCGATGCTTTTAAGACGGATTGCGAAAAACTCAACATCAAGTGGCCCGATGTGGTGGAACCTGCCACAAACTGCATCTCCGAGTTCATCCATATGATCGAAGTGCTCCTGGAGAAGGGATATGCCTACAAGGCAGGAGAGAACATCTACTTCGACACTTCAAAACTCAAAGAGTACTATGTTTTCGGTAATCAGAGCGAAGAGGAACTTTTAGTCGGTGTTCGCGATGATGTGGAAGAGGATACCAACAAGAGGAACAAAAACGACTTCGTCCTCTGGTTTACAAAATCCAAGTTCGAGGATCAGGCTTTAAAGTGGGACAGCCCTTGGGGCGTGGGATATCCCGGCTGGCACATCGAGTGCTCCTGCATCAGCATGAAGCATCTGGGAGAGTACATGGACATTCACTGCGGCGGTATTGACAACATGTTCCCTCATCACACCAACGAGATCGCGCAGAGTGAGAGCTATCTCGGACACAAGTGGGTAAATTACTGGTTCCACGTTCATCATCTGAACGACAGGAACGGCAAAATGAGTAAATCCAAGGGTGACATCCTTACGGTGTCCACTCTTGAAGGAAAAGGCATAGATCCCATGATCTACAGACTTTTCTGCCTCCAGTCACATTACAGGAAGCCTCTGGAGTTTTCTTATGATGTTCTTGATAACGTAAAGAACGGATATGACAAGCTGATAAAGAAGATCGATTCTCTTAAGACGGAAGCGGGGCTTGACCACAAGGCTCTTTCGGAGCTTTCTTTAAAGATAGAAAAGGCTCGTAAGACAGCGGAGCGCTACTCAAAAGATATGAACGAGAGCATAGCGAAGGCTGTAAAGGGAACCGAAGTGGATGCGACAGCATATATCGACTTCTCCGATAAATTCCTTGCGGCCGTGGGAAATGACATCAACACTTCTTCGGGGATCACTGTTGTTTACGATGTCCTCGGAAGCAACCTGAATGCTGTTACAAAGCTTGTATTGATCGATGCTTTCGATCAGGTGCTCTCACTGAACCTCACGGTCGACAGACCGGAACCCAAGGCTGCCGTTGATCCGGAACTTGAGGCATTTGTTCTTTCCAAGATCGAGGAACGCAAAGAAGCAAAGAAAAATAAAGATTTTGCCAAGGCAGACGCCATCAGGGAAGAACTTTTGAATAAGGGAGTTGCCATCAAGGACACACGTGAAGGCACTGTCTGGGAGCTTGTTTAGCTTTGTTAAAGAAACAGAGGACGGAAATTGAACGAAGAATTATATAAAGAATTTAACCTTCCGGATCTTGAGGCGGATCAATACCCGCCTCTGGATCTGGCTTATATCGGCGACTGCGCCTATGAGCTCGTGATCCGCACCTGCTTGCTTTCAGAGGGGGCGACAGCGGTCGATAAGCTGAACAAACGCGCGAGCAATCTTGCGAAGGCTGTGACACAGGCAAAAATGGTCACGGGGATCATGGACCTTCTTACGGAAGAAGAGCAGGGCATATACCGTCGCGGCAGAAACGCAAAGAGCTACTCACCGGCGAAAAATGCTACTCTTGGAGAGTACCACAAGGCCACGGGCTTTGAAGCGGTCATAGGGTGGCTGTATTTACGGAAAGAATATGCCCGTATGTTCGAGATCATCCATAAGGGCTTTGAAGTTGTTGCGGGAAACGACAAAGAAGAAGCGGTGCAGCCTATAAAAGAACAGGACAATGAAAAGATTACAGTCGGAGAAAGTCTGTGATCGGGATCGGAGAAATGAAATGAGTGAAGAACAGACTATCAATGAAACCAAGATCGAAGGCAGGAATGCGGTTCTTGAAGCATTCCGCGCAGGAAAGACCGTAGACAAGCTTTTTGTTCTGGACGGATGCCAGGACGGACCTGTCCGTACCATCGTAAGAGAAGCAAAAAAAGGTGACACGATCCTGAACTTTGTTACAAAGGAAAGGCTGGATCAGCTTTCCGAAACGGGAAAACATCAGGGAGTCATCGCCATCACCGCAGCCTATGATTATGTGGAAGTGGATGACATCCTTGAAGCGGCAAGGGCAAAGGGTGAGGATCCCTTCATTGTTCTGCTTGACGGCATAGAAGATCCTCATAATCTTGGGGCCATCATCAGAACCGCAAACCTTGCGGGAGCCCACGGAGTCATCATTCCCAAGCACAGGGCGGTGGGCCTTACGGCCACTGTAGCAAAGACTTCTGCGGGAGCACTTAACTACACACCCGTTGCCAAGGTCACAAACCTTGTGCAGACCATGAAAGACCTTAAGGACAAGGGACTGTGGTTCGCCTGCGCCGACATGGACGGTGAGATCATGTACAACCTGAACCTTAAAGGACCCATCGGTCTTGTCATCGGAAGCGAAGGCGAAGGTGTCAGCAGACTGGTGAGAGAGAACTGCGATTTCATAGCTTCCATCCCCATGAAGGGACAGATCGATTCATTGAACGCATCCGTTGCAATGGGAATCCTGGCATATGAGATCGTGAGACAGAGAGGATAGAGAGCAAAAAAGTAAATTTCCACTTGACAATGATCTTGTTCTTGTGGTAGTATATCTGCTCGTGAGGCAAGACCTCCTCACCGTAACACAAGCTGCTTTAGCTCAGCTGGTAGAGCGCATCCTTGGTAAGGATGAGGTCAGCAGTCCGAATCTGCCAAGCAGCTTTAACTTTAACAGAACAAAAGAGACTCACGTGCAAGCATGTTTTTGCTTGTGACGTGAGTCTCTTTTTGTTCTGTGAAGAGTTATGCCAAGGACAAGCGACAAACAGAAGCCGCTTTGCGGCGATGGACGTTGCTTGCAACGGACAGTTTGTCGCTTGCCTGCTTTGGCATAACGAGAAGTTAAAGCTGCTTGCGGTATTCCCGGGCGTAACGGGCAGTGGCAGCTGCTTGCAAGCCGCTTCGCGGCGACGGACGTTGCTTGCAACGGACGGTTTGGCGTTTGCCCTGTATGGCATGACTAAGTAGTTACAGCTGCTTGGCATCACGGATGGTTTTGCGATTGCATTCCGGGCGTAACGGGCAGTGACAGCTGCTCCCCCTCTACTCCCACTCAATCTTACACTGCTGCTTTATCCCTATACCATCATCATTAAAAAGAAATGCATAAGCAGCTTCATCTTTATCACCCTTCTGCACAAGCTCTCGGTCGATACCGTCTTCTTTTACGCTTTCAACTACAATATAAGCTGTTTCCGAAAGAGGTTTAAGACTCTTGGGGAATGAGTCAGGGGTGAATTCTTCGGATCTTAACAGGTTGTTGTTTGAGGCAAATTGAAGGATCCTGGTAAGCAGCGGCTTTTTAACAGGGACAAATGTAACGGAAAAAGTAGCTTCATATGTGGCTTTTGTACCATTAGCAGTACTTTTTAAGTGTTCATAAAGCGTTTGTTTTGTTGACGGGGCGCTGAGGACGTGTCCGTTACCATTTACCGCGTAGACTTCACCTGCTGGAGTCTGGTAAATAGGGTTAAGGTAAAGACGATTACAATGCTCATTGTCCAGATAGTATATTGTGGTTCTTAATTCAACGCTGTCACCGGTATCGTTTTTGGCAAGGTTTACGTAATTGTCGGTAAAAACGTCGTCGCATATAAACATAGTATAGTTACAACCGTCTTCGAACCTTTGCGGAGCAAGTAAACGAAAACCTTCAATGCCTTCGAAAATGTAGTCGGCCTCATCGCTGAAAAATGAAGAAATTGCCTTTGCATATGTTTTTCCGTTCGGCAGGTAGAACTGAGTGCCTTTCCGGTTGTTTTTAACTATGCTGTCAATATTTTTCTCAAAATATTCATCGTAATCTATTTGTCCAAGGGACTCTTTCGTAACAAGGATACCGATAAGACGGTCTGCGCTGTTTCTTTCGCCTTCGGTACTTTGTGCGTTTAAAGTCACAGTTTCTGTAATTCCCAGCGTAAAGCCGAAGAACATGGCGCTGCATAATATGAATAATGTGATCTTAATTTTCATCTTCTTCCTCCGGATTTCCGTCAAATTTTAGTATGTCGCCCACGTCGCACTGCAGATGGTAGCAGATCTTGTTGATGGTTCCGAAACGTATGCCTTTTGCTTTCCCGCTGCGTAATATGGAAAGATTTGCCTCGGTTATTCCAATCAGACCGCAAAGCTCTTTGGACGTCATATTTCGTTGTTTTAGGATCTCTTCCAAATGAACCTTAATTGCCATAATTATCTCCGATCATATGAATAATCCGTTGTCATCCCGAAGTTGTTTGTTTTCGGTCAGAACTTTCGCAAAAAGAAGCACCAGGACAACAAATATGATGCTGTCAAAGGGAACATTGAGCGTGGCATTGGTGCCGGTGAGCCAACGGGAAACGAGAGTCTGCAGTACATTGGTAAAAGCCGTAACGGCTCCGGTCACCGCAAGGGCAGTGCAACAGAATGTGGTGACAGCTTCCGAAGTCTCTTTGATGTTTTCCTGTTCTTCCGTCTGAGCAATTTCCAGAAGTTTTAGAAAACGGAAGATGATAAAAATGTCAAAAACAATAGGAACAAAGGATGCTGCAAGCAGGAGGCCGGACATCAGTTTATCGGGCATAGCGTCTGCGGACGTAAACAGGTTTGTGACTCCGCTTGTAAGATTTACCGCCCCTGCACCAACAAAGAAGAAGAGAGTTATATGGAGCAATACGTGCATATATTTTACGAGCGACGGTCTGTCTCCGTTTTTGAAGAGACGGAGGAGTCGAAGAATGACATATAACAGCAGCACAGACCATATGGATATGCCAAGTATGCCTTTTTCTGATGATATATAGCCCTCGCTAACCTTGGCTTCTTCAGGAACGAGGCTGTATGGATGGATCATTTTGTAGAGAGCGTGGAGTATGACAACGGGTAACACGAATAATGTGATCCTCTCAGGCAGACATTCTTTTGTATTTGCATAATGCAGAGCAAAAAGAGCGGGGATCAGAGACACTCCGACCCATAGAGCGACTGCAACTCCGTTTCCCCAGATGCCTGTTTTTGACAATAGTTCCAAAAGATACGAGAACTGTTCAAAGGGGAAAGAAAGAAAAGATGCGGAAGGTGTCGGCCTGTTCCTTGAAAAGAAAGTGATCGCAATGAAAATCAGGGCTTCGCATATGCATATCGGTATCAAGAACTTTTTCTTCATTTTGCCACCTCGCAAATTATTGTTTTACAATAATTCTATATGCGAAATTATCGTTTGTCAATAATTTTTAAAAAACATTTTACATCTCCCCTCATATGTGCTATATATATCCATAACCTAATACCAATTCTTTCTGCGTGCCAAAGTCAGGTCTGAGGTCAAAGAAGAGATAATACAGCAGAGCGGTGGAACTCTGCCCGTTTCTTTTGCTTATTACCGACCTTTTGGCAACGAAAGGTCGGTTTTTTGTATTCTTTGAAAAACAGGAGGAAAAATGGAAACAAGAGTTGCTTTAGTCGGAGTAATAGTTGAAAATCCGGATTCCGTGGAAAAACTGAACGCACTTCTTCATGAATACAGGCAGTACATCATAGGAAGAATGGGAGTTCCTTACAATGTAAAGGAGATCTCCATAATAAGCGTTGCCGTGGATGCACCTCAGGACATAATCAGTGCTCTGTCGGGAAAACTCGGAAAACTTGAAGGTATCACAGCTAAGACGATCTACTCGAAAAAGTGAGAAACATGAAAGAAATACCAATATCAAAAAGCGAAGAACTATATGAGATGACAGAGAGGCTTGCAAAAGGTGAGAGGCTTTCGAAAGCGGAATTCATCGACCTCATCGTTAACCGTGAAAAGGTTGACCGTGAAAAACTCTATGCCCTTTCAAGACAATTTCAGCATGAACATTTCGGAAAACGTGTTTTCTTACGCGGGCTCATCGAGTTCAGCAGTTTTTGCAGGAACGACTGCCTCTACTGCGGCATAAGACGGAGCAATTGCAACGCAGAGCGTTACAGACTCACAAAAGAGCAGATCATGAGTGCCTGCGAACTGGGACATGAATTGGGATACAGAACTTTTGTGCTCCAAGGCGGAGAGGATATGCACTACACAGGCGAAGTACTTGAAGACATCGTGAGAAGCATTAAAAAATCATTTCCTGACTGTGCGATAACTCTTTCGGTGGGAGAACGCAGCACTGAAGATTACAAGCGGTGGTTTGATGCGGGAGCGGACAGATACCTTTTAAGACACGAGACTGCAAATGAGGAGCACTACAAAAAACTTCACCCCGCAGATCTGTCACTTAAACACAGAATGGAGTGTTTGTATGAACTTAAGGACATAGGCTATCAGGTGGGAGCGGGCTTCATGGTGGGTTCACCCTTTCAAACACCGGAAACTTTGGCAGACGACTTGCTCTTCCTGAAAGACTTGGAGCCTCATATGATCGGCATAGGACCTTTCATCCCTCACCACGATACGCCTTTTGCAAACGAAAAGGCGGGCACGGTGGAACTCACTCTTTTCCTGCTGGCCATCATCAGGATCATGCTTCCCGATGTTCTTCTTCCTGCCACCACAGCACTCGGAACAGTGGCTGCAGACGGGCGTGAGCAGGGCATACTTGCGGGGGCAAATGTTCTCATGCCCAACCTTTCACCAAAAGATGTGAGAGGAAAGTACCTGCTCTACGACAATAAGATATGTACCGGGGAAGAGGCAGCGGAATGCAAAGCCTGCCTGGACAACAGGATAAAGAGGATCGGCTATGAGACCGTGACCGACCGCGGCGACAGCCCCAGAATCAGAAAATAAACCAACCAACAAACCAACAACCAATATTTAGTAAGGAGAAAAACTATGTACAACCCCAAATCCCTTAATGCGGATGAATTTATCGACGATCAGGAGATCCTTGACACCCTTGCCTATGCCGACGCTCATTGCAACGACATGAAGCTGGTGGACGAGATCCTGGACAAGGCAAGACCCGTTTATGCCAACGGACAGGTGCACTGTGCCGGACTTTCCCACAGAGATGCGTCGGTCCTTCTTGCCTGCAACGACCCTGCGGCAATTCAGAAGATGTACGACCTTGCGGAGGAGATCAAGAAGGCTTTCTACGGAAACAGGATTGTTATCTTTGCACCCCTTTACCTTTCCAACTACTGCGTAAACGGCTGTCTCTACTGCCCTTATCATGCAGTGAACAAGCACATTCCCAGAAAGAAACTGACTCAGGAGGAAGTAAAAGAGCAGGTCATTGCGCTTCAGGACATGGGACACAAGCGTCTTGCAATTGAAGCAGGCGAGGACCCTGTACACAATCCTATCGAATACATCCTGGACTGCATCAACACCATCTATTCCATAAAGCACAAGAACGGAGCCATCCGCCGCGTAAACGTCAACATAGCGGCTACAACCGTTGAAAACTACAGAAAACTCAAGGAAGCCGGCATAGGAACCTACATTCTTTTCCAGGAGACCTACCACAAGGAAAACTACCTGAAGCTTCATCCAACAGGCCCCAAGCATGATTACAACTATCACACCGAAGCCATGGACAGAGCCATGGAAGGCGGCATAGATGATGTGGGTCTTGGCGTGCTTTTCGGCCTTGACAAGTACAGATATGAATTTGCCGGACTTCTCATGCATGCAGAACATCTTGAAGCGGTACACGGAGTGGGACCTCACACCATCAGCGTTCCCAGAGTGAGAAAAGCCGATGACATTGACCCCACTGCATTTGACAACGGTATTGATGATGATACCTTTGCAAAGATTTGCGCCCTCATCAGGATCGCAGTTCCCTACACCGGAATGATCGTTTCCACCCGTGAAAGTCAGAAAGTCAGAGAAAAGGTCATCCGCCTGGGTGTTTCCCAGATCTCCGGCGGTTCAAGAACTTCCGTGGGCGGTTATGAAAAGGAAGAAAGACCTCACGATACGGAGCAGTTCGACGTCTCCGATCAGAGATCCCTGGACGAAGTCATTAAGTGGCTTATGGAAATGAAGTACATCCCTTCCTTCTGTACAGCATGCTACCGTGCAGGCAGAACAGGAGACCGCTTCATGAGCCTCTGCAAGACAGGTCAGATCCAGAACTGCTGTCATCCCAACGCTCTCATGACACTTAAGGAGTACCTGCTGGACTATGCATCTCCCGAAACAAGAGCCATCGGTGAAGAGACCATCAGAAACGAGATCCCTACCATACCCAACGAAAAGATCAGGGCAAAGGTTACGGAGTATCTGGATAAGATAGCGGCAGGAGAAAGAGATTTTAGGTTTTAAATAAATGCGGACCCGTGTGCAAAACACCGGGAATTCCAAAAGTTAGTTCAATACCACGATTTTCATCGGTTTCATGAAAATCGTGGTATTTTTGATACTTCAAGCAGGAAGATATACATAAAAATACCACGGGATAAACTGATTTTAAGTTTTCCGTGGTATTTATGAGGAAGATTATTTGGAAAATCTGAGATAAATACCCCGAGAAAGTTGTATTTCCAAATTTCCGTGGTATTTATGAGGAAGATTATCTGGAAAATCTGAGGAAAATACCCCGAGAAAGTTGTATTTCCAAATTTCCGTGGTATTTATGAGGAAGATTACTTGGAAAACTTGAGGAAAATACCCCGAGAAAGTCGAATTAACTGATAGTCGTGGTATTTTCGGAAAGATTATGATCCAAAACACATTCACCGCGTTTCCATGGTCCATTTCTGTCCCATTCTTTTCTTGTACCCGCCACAGGATTGTGATATACTATATTTGGTATGTTTTGCGAAAACAGGAACTAAATCTGCATATGGAGTTTACTTCCTCTCATATAAATGATCGGGGGGTAAAGGAGACAAAATGAAGAAAAGCAATATTTTAACAACGATAATGTTTGCCGTGGTAACGATCTTACTGATCGCCATTGTGGCGCTGGGTGTTGTTACCGTGGTGAGAAACAATAAGAAAAAGAACGGAGAGGCTGTTCCTACGGGAACGGTGACCACAACTCCCTTGCCTGCAAATACTCAGCAGCCCACGGTTGCACCCATAGCCACTTCTACACCTACGCCCGTTCCTACGGCAACAAATACTCCCACCCCTACAACTGTTCCGGTCGCAAAGGGCACGGTCTGCCTTGATCCCGGTCATCAGGCAAAGGCAGACACATCCAAGGAAAAGGTTGGACCCGGAGCCGAGACGGAAGTGGAGAAGATGGCCAACAGCGGAGCTACCAACTGCGTGAACGGCGAGAAGGAATATGAGTGGAACCTTAAAGTGGCGAAACTTGTTCAGGCAGAACTTGAGCGTCGCGGATATAAGGTTGTCCTCACCCGAAGCGAAAATGATGTTAATATTTCCAACCGCGAGCGTGCTCTGGTGGCAAACGAGAACAAGGCAGATGTGTTCGTGGGCATACAGACCGATGCATACAGTGACACGTCGGTAAAGGGTGTTTATGCCCAGATAGCCGAGTCCGACAATCCTTATACGGGCTCAAGGGCGGCAGAGAACAGAAAACTTGCGGACAGCATACAGAAGGAAGTTGTAAACGCTACAGGAGCCAAGTCCAGAAGCGTTCAGAATGGCAGCAATAAACTGGCGATGCTGAACTGGGCTGATATGCCCGCATGCATAATGCAGCTGGGGTACATGTCCAATGCGGAAGAAGCTGCCAACCTTGCATCGGAGGAATACATAAATAAGATCGTGAAGGCGGTCTGCGACGGTATCGATGCTTATTTTGAAGGAAAGAAACAATGAGAAATATTAAACTTGTAATAGAATACGACGGTTCAAGATACGACGGCTGGGTGGAAGCAAAGACCGGCGGTCGCGGAAAGAACGGTTCCGTTTCCGAGAAGATCGCGGATGTTCTGAAGGAAATGGAGCAGAAGGATGTTGAACTCATAGGGGCCATCCGTACGGAAGCGGGAGTGCACGCCTACAGACAGGTGGCAAGTTTCAAGACCGAGTCAACAAAAACGCCTCTTGAGATCAAGCGTTATTTAAACCGCTACCTTCCCAGGGACATCGCCGTTCTTGAAGCAAGCGACGAGAACGAACGTTTCCATCCCGCTTTCAATGCCAAGAGCTTTACTTTTGAATACAGGATCACGGTGGGAGAGGTTCCTTCCGTGTTTGAGAGAAAATATAATTTCTATTGTTTTAAAAACCCCGATGTGGACAGGATGAAGAAGGCCGCGGCATTGTTCGTGGGAAAACATGACTTTGCGGGCTTTTCGGACAACAAGAGAATGAAAAAGTCCACTGTCAGGGAGATTACCGCTTTTGACATATACAAGAGAGGAAATGAGATATCGTTTACCGTCAGCGGCGATGATTTCTGGCCCAATATGGTGAGGATCATGATCGCACTGCTGATCGATATAGGAACAGGGGAAAAGGAAGCAACGGTGATACCGAAGATATTTGAAACGGGAGATCGCTCTCTGGCCCCCGAGGCAATTGATTCAAAAGGACTTTTTCTTACGGAAGTAAACTATGACTGAAAAAAGAATGATCATCAGAAACGGACACCTCATTGACACTGCAGCAGGCATCGATGGGGTGTATGATCTGTTTGTGACGGACGGAAAGATTGCGGGAGTCACAAAAGGAGAAATGCAGGAAGGCTTCGAGAATGCCGAAGTCATTGATGCTACGGGGCTATGGGTTTTCCCGGGACTCATTGACCTTCATGTGCATTTCAGAGAACCCGGTTTCGAGTACAAAGAGACCATAGAAACAGGGGCAAAGGCTGCTGCTGCGGGAGGGTTCACCACCGTATGCATGATGCCCAATACCAAGCCTGTGACAGATACGCCCGAAAAGATAAGAGCGGCGGTTGAGAAGGCTGCCAAGGTTACAAAGATCAACGTTCTTCCCATAGGCGCCATCACTGTGGGCCAAGAGGGAAAGGAACTTACGGACATTCGTGGAATGAAGCTTGCCGGAGCCTGCGCTGTCAGTGAGGACGGTAAATCTGTAATGGATCCGGAACTCATGAGACGCGCCATGGAGTTGGCCGCAAAGGAAGACATCGCGGTGTTCGACCATTGTGAAGATGCCACTCTTGTAAAGGGCGGCGTAATGAACGAAGGCAAGCGTTCAAAGGAACTGGGACTGCCCGGCATAGCAAACCGTGTGGAAGAGATCATCGAAGAAAGAGACATTAAAATCGCAGAAGAGACGGGAGCGAGACTTCATCTTTGCCATTGCACCACAGCGGGCTCAACTGTCCTTTTAAAGAAAGCAAAAGAAAAATACGATAACATCACGGGAGAGACCTGCCCTCATTACATAGCTCTTACGGAAGAGAATATTCCGGGAGATTTTGGAAATTTCAAGATGAATCCCCCTTTAAGGACCGAGAAGGACAGGCTTGCTCTCAAGGAGGCAGTCACAACGGGAGATATGGATGTGATATCCACGGATCACGCCCCTCATTCAAAAGAGGAAAAGGAGCAGTCATTCCTTAAGGCTCCCTTTGGCATAGTGGGACTGGAGACTTCTTTTGCCGTGTGCTATACGGAACTTGTTAAGAACGGCAGGATGACTTTAAGTGAACTTATAGATCGCATGAGCGCGAAGCCTGCCCGGATCTTAAAAAGGAAAGCCGGAAGTCTGCAGGTGGGTTATCCCGCAGACATTGCCATTGTCGACATCGACGAAGAATATGAAATAGATCCCGGGACATTCAAGTCCAAAGGGGTTAACACTCCGTTTACCGGTAAAAAGGTGTTCGGAAGGATAAAATATACATTTGCCGGAGGTTATAAAGTTTATGATCAAGAAGCTGATCGAAGAGATCGTTAAAAAGGATGCACCTATAGTAGTGGGACTCGATCCCATGCTCACATTTGTTCCCGAGTATCTTAAGAAACGTTCCTTTGAAGAATACGGACAGACTCTTGAAGGGGTTTCCGATGCCATATGGCGTTACAATATGCAACTGATCGATGCCGTCTGCGATCTCGTTCCTGCTGTAAAACCCCAGATCGCAATGTACGAGCAGTTCGGTCTTCCGGGACTGGAGACTTACTTAAAGACTGTAAAGTATGCAAAGGAAAAGGGACTCATCGTCATTGCCGACGTCAAGAGAGGCGACATAGGTTCCACATCCGCAGCTTATGCTACGGCTCATCTCGGAAAGATCAAGGTGGAAGATAACGAGTTCGAGCCTTTTGGAAGTGATTTTGCCACCGTCAATCCCTACCTCGGAACCGACGGTGTTAAGCCTTTTGTCGATGCCTGCAACGAGTTCGACAAGGGCATATTCGTTCTGGTGAAGACATCCAATCCTTCATCCGGAGAATTCCAGGACAGAGAGATCGACGGCCGTCCTCTTTACGAGCATGTGGCTGAGAAGGTTGTGGAGTGGGGCTCTGCTTCCATGGACGGCGCTTATTCCAACGTCGGCGCTGTTGTGGGCGCTACCTATCCCGAAATGGGAGCGAAACTCAGAAAACTCATGCCCAACACCTACATCCTTGTTCCGGGCTACGGTGCACAGGGAGGAAAGGGCAAAGATCTTAAGGTCTTCTTTAACAATGACGGTCTCGGAGCCATCGTAAACTCCTCCAGAGGCATCATTGCGGCTTACAAGCAGGAAGACTACAGGAAGTTCGGCGATACAGGCTTTGCGGATGCAGCAAGAGCAGCAGTTCTTGCCATGAAGAAGGATATTAAGGATAACATCTAGGAGCAAAAATGTTTACCGTATTTTTTGATCACACGACCAAGACGGCGGAGTTTCCCTCGTCTGCTTTTGAAAATGACGATATCATATATGTAACGGACGGGGAGATCTTCAACTGTGAGTCCGTGGCTTCTCTGTGGAAAAAGAAAGGCTTTGAGGAGATGGTGTCGTGTCTTAACGGCTCCTTCTCTCTGGTACTTTTTGACAAGAACACGTGTGAGCTTTTCATTGCCAGAGACAGGCTGGGGGCAAAACAGCTTTATTACTCCCTTCAGGGCGACAGGCTCATGATCTCTTCCCATTTCGCACCGGTTTTCGAATTCGCGGGAAATCAGGTGGATCCCGTTGCGCTGCAGCATTATTTCACTTTCCAGTACGTTCCCGAACCCATGACCATAGGGCTTGGGGTGAAGGCTCTGAGACTTGGGCATTGGGCAAAAGCATCGGACAGGGACTTTGAAGAAGTTGAATTCAACACCTGGAAGCCTTCACCTGTGGAAGGAAAAGACAGGGAGCAGTTTAAAAACGAGATCCGTGAGAAACTCACATCTGCGGTTAAAAAACATCTGAAGGGTGCCGTAAATCCTGCCGCTTTCCTTTCGGGAGGTCTGGATTCTTCCATCCTTACGGCCATTGCTTCAAAAGATTTCCCCAACATGACTGCCTATACCATAGCTTTTGACATCCCCGGATTTTCGGAAGCGGAGGTGGCTGCGGAGTCTGCGAGAAAATACGGTATAAAACACGAGATCGTGAGGTTGGGTTCACGGGATTTTAAAGAAGCAGTCCCCTTTGCGATAAAGGCTATGGGGGTTCCGGTGGCAGATCCTTCCGCAACGGCGGTTTCTCTCATAGCAAAAGCTGCTGTGGGGAAAACGGATGTGATCATTTCAGGTGAAGGCTCCGATGAACTTTGGGGCGGATATCATGTGTATAATCCCCGGGGCAGAGTACTGAAGATCATGGCTCTTCCCGGCATATTAAAGAAATTGATATGGTTTTTTGCGAGATTCCTCCCGGACGATATGAGAGGAAAGGATCTGCTGAGAAGAGGCTGTGTCCCCATTGAGAAACGCTTTGTGGGAAACACTTTCCTCTTTACCGACAGGGAAAAGAAGAAACTCCTGAAGAAATTTGATGGTCATGTACGCTTTACGGACGTTACCGCTCCTTATTACAAAGAGGCAACCGGTCTTTCGGACATGGACAAGATGCAGTACATCGATACCAACATCTGGCTTCCCGGAGACATAGATGTGGTCTGCGGCAAGGGCTGTTCCGAAAGAGGGCTTAAATGCGTAACGCCTTTTATGGACAATGAAGTCACAAGTCTTGCTGCAACCCTGACACGGGATGAAAAACTTCAGGGAACACAAAACAAGGTGATCCTGAGAGAGGCCTTTGAGGACCTTTTGACGGGTGAGGTCAGAAACGGCGTAAAGAGAGGCTATCCCGTTCCCGTAAGGGTCTGGCTCTCCGGCGAGTTGAACGACTGGGCGAGAGGCATCATAAACAACGCCAATGTTTCGGCTTTTATCGATAAGAGAGAAGCTCTGAAACTTCTGGATAAGTGTCAAAAGAATCCGGATGATCCGGTCTGTTATCGAAAAGCATGGGCAGTGATCGTTTTCTGCCTGTGGTACAGAGAGGTAGCGGAAGCATATGCCTCCAAGGTCTGAAGATGAAATAAAGAAGGTAGAAAAATGAACAATCAGCTTACAAAGTCCGACATTAAAAAAATGGAGGAAGAGATCGAGTACAGAAAGGTTGTAAAAAGATATGAACTCCTGGATGCCGTAAAGGAAGCACGAGCTCACGGTGACCTTTCGGAAAATTTTGAATATCATGCGGCCAAGCGCGAAAAGAATCAGAATGAAAGCCGCATCCGCTATCTTGAAAGGATGATAAAGACTGCCGAGATCATCGACGATTCTTCAAAAGAGGATGAAGTGGGCATCAACAATACGGTGGAAGTGCTGGTGGAAGAGGACAACGAAGTGGAGACCTACAGGATCGTCACCACGGTCAGGGGAGATGCTCTGAACGGTCTTGTTTCCATCGAATCACCCATCGGAAAAGCACTGCTCGGAAAAAAACAGGGCGATCGAGTTACCATAGAGGTAAACAACAACTATTCCTATGACGTCATCATACAGAAGATCATTAAGACAAATGATGACTCAAAAGACAGGATCATGCAATTTTGATCAACGGGACGACACTTCAAAAAGAGCCGGATCACATTGAAAATTATCTCCGGATCCGGCAACTGCGCTTCGGAGACAGAGTGAATTACCGGATAAACATTATGCCCGAGATGATATTGGAAGAATATGCAGTGCTGCCTCTGCTTTTGCAGCCTATCGTTGAAAACGCCATTGTCCACGGGCTTGAGAACAAGGAACAGGACGGAAAGGTGTGGATCGCCATATATATGATGGAGGGCGATGTGAAGATAGATATTTCCGACAATGGTGGCGGCATGGACGATGAAACCATGAAAATGGTCATGAATCGTGTAAAAAATTATGAAAGGGAAAGAAATACCTCCGGCATAGCTTTATATAACATCAACAGGCGAATCAAACTCAGCTACGGAGAGGCTTACGGCCTTGAGATCACTTCCGTGCGCGGAGAGGGCACAAGAGTCAGGATGACTCTTCCGGCAAGAAAGTTAAGCAAATAGTGAACGAGCGTTAATCTTTTGTTGGAGTTTATCTGCTAAAATACCAAAAAAGTCTGATATGGGAAAAGACTTAAGAAAGGTGATCAGTATGAAAAACATTTCCGTCAGAATCAAACTTCTTTTGTGTACCGTGCCTTCATTGATCGCATTGATCGCTTCCATAATTGCTTTTGCTGTTATGCTGAATCAGACTTATGCCGAAGCTCAGAACGTATACTTTGATACTCTGTATAAAGTAAACAGCCTGCTATTAAATGCGGACAGAGATTTCTATCAGGCAATGCAGGCTGCCACTTCGCAGCATCATATGGCGAGACCCGGTGAGGCTTTCGATAATTCCAAGAACGAGAGCAACCGCAAGGATTACGAGAACAACGTAAAACAGGTCAGAGATCGTGTGGATCAGGCTCAGGGTATTGCGAAGGACATTGATTCACTCTATCTCGAAACAACTGATGCTAACGGAAAAACCTTTAAAAAGATATATGAGGAATTCAATTCCAAGTTTGACAAATGGTATGCCGGCTTTGATTCCAAGGCTCCCACAAGCGAAGATTCCAAGTTCAATAACTTTTCGGGCATCTTTGAAGAAGCGAGAGAAGATCTGAACAGCCTTCAGGAGATCACTGAAACATGGGCGGATTCCAGAAACGGAGATCTTCAGGGAAAGATACAGAATTCACTTTTGGCACTTGTGGTTATATTCGGTATCCTTACAGTCTTCATCGTTCTCCTTACCGCATATGTCATCAGGAACATCATCAAGGGCGTCAGCGGTGTTACCGATAATATGGTGATCCTGGCACAGAATGACCTTACGGTGGAAGTTAAGGAAGATGATGCGAAGGATGAGATCGGTAAGATGAACAACGCATTTGCAACATTTAAGAACAATCTCCACGGTGCGGTTTCCACCATGAACGAGGCTTCCAACAATCTTGCCGATGCTTTTGTCACCATGCAGGATAAGACAAATTCCGCTCAGCACTCCATGAGAGAGATCAGCAAGGCGGCATATGAACTTGCTACCGCCGCTACCACTCAGGCCGAAGATATTGCGGACATCGTTACCGACATGAACGAGCTCAACAACATCATGACACGTTCCGTAAATACGGCAGAATCTCTTACGGAAGCCAGCAACGCCATTGACGGTGTTACGAAGAAGGGCAATGATACGGTCGATGAACTTGCTCACATCAATACAGCAAGCCTTGAGGTATTCGGTAAGATCTTTGAAGCCATTGAGAGCATCAAGACTCAGGGCGATAAGATCAGTGAGGCATCGGGACTTATCTCCGGCATAGCAAATCAGACCAACCTCCTTTCACTCAACGCCAGCATCGAAGCTGCACGTGCGGGAGAGCAGGGACGCGGTTTCGCGGTTGTTGCGGAAGAGATCAGAAAACTTTCGGATGAATCCAAGACAAATGTAGATGTGATCCTCAGCATCCTTCAAGAACTCACCGAGGCTACGGGACTTGCCACAAGGCTTTCCGATGAGGTTAAGGACTACGTTAGCAAACAGAACTCTTCCGTTGAAGAGACAAGAAACGCGTTCAAGAACATCGTTTCTACCGTTGACAGTGTAAACGCTGCCATCGATGAGATCGAGAGCATCAATAAGATCCTTGAACAGAAGGTTACGGACATTGCCGGATCGGTTGAAAGCCTTTCCTCCATTTCCGAAGAAAACGCAGCTACGGCAGAGGAACTTTCTTCAACATCCGAACTTGTTAAGAAGAGTGTTAACGATCTTGTTGAGACTCAGGAGAATGTGGGTAACTCTTCCGAGAATCTTAATAACATCGTAAAACAGTTCAAACTGTAGAAGGTATTTGGGATATAGACGCCGGGCAATGCCCGGCGTTTTTGCATAAGCCGATTGATGTTGCAAGAGCACCAACGCCTGCTTCCGTTAACACATCCTTAACATTAACTTAATGTTGCATATCATGTAAAATATGATATTATATTAGGGAACATTGTTGTTTATATTTTATGTGTACAGGAATGGAGCAAAAAATGGCAGAATACGTAATTTCTACTGATTCAACAGCGGATCTTCCGCTTGAATATTCAAAAGAACACAATATAGTTATCCAGGACTTGAGCTTCTCTTTCGGCGACGAAATGTACAGAGGTCTGTCGGACATGGAGCCCGCAACTTTCTACAAGAGAATGAGAGACGGCGATGTTGCCAAGACAAACGCATGCATCCCCGGTAATGTTAGAGCATCCTTCGAAGAGATCCTGAAATCCGGAAAGGATATCCTTCACATTTCATTCTCATCAGGTCTCAGCGCAAGCTACAACGTTGTAAAGATCGTTGCCGAAGAACTCGCCACGGAATTCCCCGACAGAAAGATCGCAGTCATCGACTCCCTTGCAGCAGCACCCGGACAGGGCCTGCTGGTACACTATTGTGTACTGAACCACGAAAAAGGTATGGGATTTGATGAGAACGTGAAGGCAATGGAAGATCTCAAACTTCATGTTTGCCATGAGTTCACCGTTGAAGATCTCAAGTACCTTGCAAGAGGAGGAAGGATCTCTAAGACAACGGCCGTGCTCGGAACCATCATCAATGTAAAACCTGTGCTTCACGTGGATAACGAGGGACATCTCATCAACATTGCCAAGGTGAGAGGACGCAAGCAGTCCTTAAATGCTTTGGTGGACAACATGGGTACACACCTTTGCGATGATTTTAAGAATGATATCGTATTCATCGGACATGGTGACAGCCTTGCAGATGCGGAATATGTAAGAGATCTTGTAAAAGAGCGCTACGGGATCAACAACTTTATGATCAACTACATTTGCCCTACCATCGGTGCTCATTCAGGCCCGGGAACCATCGCATTGTTCTATTTGGGAAAGAGCAGAGAGTAAAGGAATATTACATAGAAACAAAGCAATTGCAGTTTCCATAAAAAATATGTTGACATTTCACTTGTTTCGTGTTAATATCTAATTCTGTGTGAGGTAATCACACAAAAAAGAAGCAGAGTATCCGCTCTCGCCTCAAGCACCCGAGGGTCGCAAAGAGGTTAAATAATCTATATGATCATCAATCCTGTGAGATTGCGCTGGTATATAAATTCGGATAGTCTTGTTTCTTGTGACTATCTTTTTTATTGTTTAAGTCATTCCAATGATCGGAGGTAAAAAACAATTAGCGACATTCAGGTTCAGATCAATGAGCAGATAAGAGACAAAGAAGTTCGTCTTATCGGAGAAGACAATGAACAGCTCGGTATCATGGCTATCAAAGATGCTTTAGCCTATGCCGAAGAGCACGGCGTGGATCTTATTAAGATCGCACCCACAGCGAAGCCCCCTGTATGCAAGGCGATGGATTTCGGTAAGTATCGCTATGAGCAGACAAGAAGGGAGAAGGATGCCAAGAAAAAGCAGAAGGTTACGGAGATCAAAGAGATCCGTCTTTCGCCCAACATTGATGATAATGATTTAAACACTAAGGCTTCACAGGCCGCTAAATTTATTTCCCACGGTGACAGAGTGAAGGTTTCCCTTCGTTTCCGCGGAAGAGAAATGGCTCATATGAATTCAGGAAAGGAGATCCTTGATACTTTTTATGACAAGATCAAGGACACCGCATCCATAGAGAAGCCCGCAAAGATGGAAGGAAGAAGCATGATCATGTTTCTTTGCAAGAAATGAAATAATTAGATTTGGAGGACAAAATAATGCCGAAGTTAAAGACAAACAGAGCAGCAAACAAGAGATTTTCCATGACAGGTACAGGAAAGCTTAAGAGACAGAAGGCCGGAAAGCAGCACATCCTTACAAAGAAGTCCCGTGCAACAAAGAGAGATCTTCGTAAGCCTGAGACAGTTGACAGTGCAAACTTTAAGGCAGCAAAGAAGATGCTTCCTTACGCTTAATTGACAGCATCATCGTTAAAAGTACCGATTGAAATGGAGGAAAAATAAAAATGGCAAGAATTAAAGGCGGAATGAACGCTAAACAGAAGCATAATAAAGTATTAAAGCTCGCTAAGGGCTACAGAGGCGCTCGCAGCAAGCAGTACAGAGTTGCTAAGCAGTCTGTTATGAGAGCACTCACATCTGCATATGCAGGCAGAAAGCAGAAGAAGAGACAGTTCAGAACACTCTGGATCGCTCGTATCAATGCAGCAGC
>JAILRC010000021.1 GCA_024698485.1 Lachnospiraceae bacterium
TACCCTGCTGTTCCATAATTCTATCATGCTATGATCCATTTCATCCACATCGGCAAAAGGCCGCTTGTCAAACCGTATTACGTTAGCATGCCCAAAATGCAGATCACTTATGTACAGATTCATCCGCAAACCTCCCTATAAAAAAACGTTTCTGAGACCCAACTTTCGTTTCCGTCACTTTTGCCCAACTTTTCAGCATATCTGATCATATCTTATATGATTTTACTTTTTTTAACAATCTTTTTACATACGATAACAAAAACGACTGCATACCCGGTTAAACAACCCACGTTTTTCAGTTATTATTAAATACATCAAGCTCTTCATTCCATTGTTCTTCCACGCAATCCGCCATATAACTGTACATTTTCCTCGTTATGAGAAAATAAGCAGTCTGGACATAGAATAATTAAGATTGGAGGTAAAAATGTATCCATTTGGTTTTCCTTTTTTTGAAAGTACAAACAGAACTCGGGTGAATAACTTAAGATTATTGTTGGAAGCTAACGACAATATTCCCCAGGACCTAATTGATGAATTACGTCAAGACGAAACGGAGTATAAAGTAATCTTTACAACAACAAAAAAGACAATTGTTCCGGATAGGAAGTATCCAGGATGTGTAGGATCGATAAAAAATGTGAAAATGATCTTTAAAATAGACAGTGGAGGGATTCTTATACTCAGTGGCAGTCTGCAGAACTACTTTAAGCCACCATTTTGCGGGGGATTCTATGCAACAAAGTACACCGTAGATGATGCATCAAATTTCGATAGTATAAAAGGTGTAAAAGCAACTGTTAGTTTTCCAACTCTTTACAATAATATGACTGAAATTGAGACTATGCGTGTCTTTATGAAAGACCTATCCGAAGATAGCGATTTTGAGTTCAATATAAGTCAGTTTGATGAGTTTATGGATGTTTTTGAGTTTTATAAGCAGATATCCGGAGAGCTCAATAACAATTTTTCATATAAAGTCAGCAACATATCAGAACGTTATTATTTTTTACCATTGGACGTTGCTGATTTTGAATCTGAATTCAAACAAGAGGTTTATGATAATCAGGGCGTATTAAAGGGGTATCGTTTTTTAGAATCTGATTATGAACCATTGAAGAATGAGATTAAAGAGCAGGTTCAGGTCCTTATAGATGTGAGTATCAAGGGCGGGGATGATGAGTTTAGAAGGATACTTAGAGCAGGCGCTGAGTGCTTGTTTCTTAGTGACACAGAAACTATAACGGAACAGAATGTAAAGCTTATTAAGCAATTTCAGATTGTAAATGCTGTAATTGACCGAGATGAGGTTATTATTTCGGGTGAGATGAAGTATGAAGCGGATTATGAACATAAAGGTCATTTCTAAAAGTCCTGCATTTAACCCTTTTTTTAACCCTTAAATTTGGATTAACCCTTTTTTAACCCTTTTAAAATTGATTTTGATTTGCTAATTCGAGACAAATTATTACAAAAGAAAAAACCTCGAAACCCAATTGGTTTCGAGGTTAGAATGCAAATACTAACGTTTGCTGAACTGAGGCCGCAGCGTTAAGCAAACACCCCGGCGGGGTGTTTGTAGCGTAGGCAACATCAGCTATGCTGATGTTGGCATCTCCGTTCCGGAGATGTCATCAGAACAAAAAAAGACTCCGCAAAACGGAGTCTTGATTTGTTCTGATTGCTTATCTCTTTGAGAACTGGGGTGCACGACGAGCTGCCTTCAAGCCGTACTTCTTTCTTTCCTTCATACGAGGATCTCTTGTTAAGAAGCCTGCCTTCTTGAGAGCGGGTCTGTAGTCTGCGTCTGCCTTAAGGAGAGCGCGGGAAACACCGTGACGGATTGCTCCTGCCTGACCTGTAAGTCCGCCGCCGCGAACTGTGCAAACGATGTCGAACTTGTCAGCTGTCTGAACAAGCTCAAGAGGCTGACGAACAACCATCTTAAGGGTGTCAAGGCCGAAATAATCGTCGATGTCACGCTTATTTATTGTAACTTTGCCTGTGCCGGGTACGAGATATACTCTTGCAACAGAACTCTTTCTTCTACCTGTTCCGTAGTATCTTGCTGCTTTAGATGCTTTAGCCAATGTTTTGTCCTCCCTTCATTAAAACTTGATCTCTAATACTTCGGGCTTCTGAGCCTGATTGTTGTGCTCAGCACCTGCATTTACGTGAAGCTTCTCGATCATGCTTCTGCCGAGAGGTCCGTGAGGGAGCATTCCCTTAACAGCGATCCTAACTACTTCGCAAGGATCCTTCTCCAGCATCTGTCTGAGAGTGAGCTCAGTTGTGCCGCCTGCGTACTTAGAGTGTGTGAAGTATACCTTCTGATCAAGCTTCTTTCCGGAAACCTTGATCTTTGCTGCGTTGATAATGATCACATTATCACCGAGGTCAAGGAAGGGTGTATACTCGGGCTTATTCTTACCTTTTAAGATCTGTGCAACTGCTGATGCAAGACGACCGAGTGTCTGTCCCTCTGCATCGACAACATACCATTTTCTCTGTACGTTAGCAGCGCTTGCCATGTAAGTCTTCATTGAGATTCCTCCTGATTGATTTTTCTTTACCTTACGGTGTTTCATTCATATAGCGAACAGGTGGCATTATATAAAAAGAAACACTGCCTGTCAACAGTGTTTCTCGATTTTTTTGAAGTTTTTTTCAATTTTTTCGTTTTTAGATGTCCGAAAATCATTTTGTAAATGACCTTATCGCACATTACTTTTTAATTTCAAGATCGCAGTATACACTCTCTTCATATGACGTGTCGTTACCGCCCACCACCTTGTGGATCCATATCTTCTTTACGATCCTGTAAGATCCGTCTTTCAGTTCGCCATAGCAGTCAAGATTGAAATTACTGCTGTAATGGTTCGTTCCGGCATATTGTCCGATGGGGATGGCTATGGCAGGCCATGCCTTCTCTTCCTTGGGTGCTACCTTTTCCCAGGTGTCTGAGTTCAGGAATTCCAGCTCCCACCGGTCACCCGTCACCACGTAGTAATCGGCGTTCTCCGAAAGATCGAAGCCGTAACTCCCCGCAACCTTGCTGTCTTTGCATGTATATGTACAAAAGCTTGTGATGTAGGTCATATCATAGGGCATAGCGGCTGCTGCCACCTGTTTTTCTCCCACGGAAGCAGGACTTGTGCCCACTGCATTTTCCCGAGTTCCTTCATTTCGACCGCTGTCCGATGTGTCATACCGGTCAGTTGCGAAGCCATCGCCCTCACTGAGCCCTTGGGTGATGCCGTCCGAGCTTGTGTAAGCAAACTTCGACGATGCAAGATCCGGCAGGGGAGCAGACTTTTTTCTGCTCAGGATACCGCTCCTGTAAACAGCCACACCGCCGCCTATAATGATCAAAACACAGGCTGCGGCTGTGAGACCGATCTTCACCCAGGGTCTTCCGGCAATGTTAATGATGCCGAAACTCCGCCTCTTTGCACTTTTCTGTCGTAGCGCATCGGTTTCTTTGATTATGTCATCATCCAGATAGGACAATGCCTCCGAGATTTTTTCCTTATCCATATTAAACGGTGAAACCCTCCGTATCCAAAAAATCCTTAAGTTTCTGTCGAGTTCTGAAAAGTATCATCTTTGCCTTCGCTTCGCTCATACCGTAGTAAGCCGCCACATCCTTCAGCGAGTCGGCATAGAAATACCGCCCTACGAAAAGATTGCGCGCCTCGTCACTCTGTTCCCGCAAAAAGCCGCTGATGACTTCACCCAGACGCTTCGCCTCGAGATTATCCTCTACATCCGAAGCTCCCGGAATGCATTCTTCCAGTTCATCGATCGACGTGGTAAACTCCGAAGGTATTCTTTTCCCCGCATGATTCTTTCGATAGACATCGATCGCATGTCCACGTGTCAGCTTCCCCAAAAAGAGTGAAAGAACATCAGGTCTGTGAGGGGGCATAGCATTCCACGCCGAAAGATAAGTGTCATTGACACACTCCTCGGAATCCTCGTTGTTGTATAAAATATTGTTTGCAATTTTCAGCAGGTACTTCCCATACTTGCTCTGAGTCTCGTTAAGCGCTGCTTCGTCCCTGTCGAAGTAAAGCTGTACGATCTTCGCATCTTCCATTTTTTTCACTCTTACCCTATATCACGTCAAAATATATTATTGGTTTCTGTCTGAAGGTAAAAAAACTGTAAAGTATATATAGTTGGTCTGCAGCATCGTATCGATGAAGCCGATACGATGCTGCGAGGGGGCGCACTGATCGGGAAGGCTTTGAGGGGCGCGAGATAGCTGAAAGGCCGTGGGGCAACGCCCCACACGGTACATCCCTGCAATAGCCCGCTCTCGCAAACGAGTGTTTGCAGAGGTGGGTTTTTGCAGGGATATCGCGTGAAATGGAATTTCACGCGACCTTTCAGCCATCTCCGGTCCTCACTTTACGATCAGTGCTAAGGGCATGTTCCAGCTGCTGTTGGCATAATAGAACGTTACACTGTTCATTAGGTATTCCCCGTTATAATACATACACGACGAGCTTCCGCCGTCGAGATTTGCCGCATTCACCGCTCCGTATTCTTCCATCACCTCGATGAGGTCCGAAGCCGATGCTCCGATGTGTCCCGAGGCTCCTCTTCCGTCCGTCACCAGCAGCAGCAACGCTCCGTCCGCTCTCTGGCCGATGGCGGTACGGGGGTTCAATCCGCTTCCCATTCCGTTCATTTCACGCTTCTCTCCGTTGATGATGAGCTGCACGAAGTGGTTGTTCTTGTCCGAAGCTTCTTCCTGGAAGCACACCGCGTCACGGATCTTCTTTCTCTCGATGAGTTCCTCCACCTGTTTCTCGCTGAAACTGTTGAGATCATCATCAAAAAGGTTCTCCACGATGAGGATGTTGTCTTCCGTAAATCCGATCAGTACAAGTCCCTTCTTTTCCTTGGGCTTGTTACGAAGGATTTCTCCGTTGCTCACCACCACTCCGTAGGGTTTTCCGCCTGTGTTTCCGCCCTCTTCGTAAAGGCCGCCGTTAATGCCTGCCACCGAGCCTGCATTAATCACAAATTTGTGTAATTCCTGTCCCGTTTTTCCCCAGGGGTATTTCGCACTTACTGAAAGTCTTGAGGGGTCATATACCACCATCATCTTTCCCCTGAAGCTTCTTCCGATGACTTCGAAAACGTCTATGCCGTCGCCGTCGGGATCCTCGATCTTTTCGTTATTTTCGACATATTCCCTGTTGTCGGTGACGTTTCCGGCGTCCACCTCATTCACATGTTCCTCATAGACCTTGTCTCCGGATTTGATGTTTATGAGGCTTTCATCCACTTCCTCATTCAGTTCTCCCATGGAATTGGATGCCACAATGGAATTGATCTCCTCCTCGCTCAGATACCAGCTGACCACAAATTTCAGTTTTCCCGTTTCCAGCATGGTGGTCACAAAAGTCCTCTGGGCATTGGGTCTCTTGCTGCTGCATGCCATTCCGCAGAGAATGTAGAGCACAAGAAAGAGCACTGCCACAAAAGTCATTATAAACCCGAATATCTTTAAAACCAGAAATCCGATATTCAATTTTTGGTTCAGTTTTCCCATAAGCCTCTCAGATCATTCATTGATGATGTCATATATATCCGCGATCAGCCATTTGTCCGTCTTGTGATCTTTCATAAAGAACACTCTGGCATTGGTCGTGTATTCATTGGTCTGATACCAGTAACTGTATGTCGTACTCCAGATCCTGAAGATCTTTTTAAAGTAAACGTCCACGGAGAAGATGTCCTCCCCGTACCTGACAAAATTTGTCAGCGCCAGATCTTTGTATTTCGGGTCCGGTTCGATCTTGCTCGAAAGATTGATATCGTCCCCGTAGGCATATCCCCTGAGCACCTTGTAACGATAGGTATCAGGCAGAAGATAGTCCTTGAGGAGGCTGAAGCCGTGGTCGGAAGGATGGGTTATGGTGTATGTGAGGCCCGAAGTATTCATATTCTCTTCATACGGGACTACATTTCCGTTCTTATCCTTAAAGATGTACTTTGCCCCCAATTCGTCACTCATGAAGGCACTCCACATTTTTATATACCTGACCGCTTCTTCCCTGCTCATGACGTCTTCCTCAATCTCGGGGAGCACAGTCTGGCCGGTGCGGTAAAAACTCTCGTTTTCCCATTCCGGCAGGATCTCATTTCCCAGATTGTCGATGACTTTGAACTCGGGTGCTGCCAGTGCATTGTCGAAGCTGTACTCCGCCAGTCTCGGCATATCGGCAAATTCATAGCACCATTTGTAGTCCTCGTGATCCGTTACGGAAGTGATGAAAGCGGAAGCATCTGCCCCGTTCTTCATCTCCACCCTGAAATTGTCCGGGATCACCATCTTGTAATCCACGGTCTCCAGCTTCTCACCGTACCTCAGCACAGCTTCGTTTCCGTAAAGATCTCTGACCCCCACCTCGTAGCCTTCCGCCGAAGCCTCGATGGCATAGGTCTTCTCTCCCTCTTCCGTTCCCGTAAGCACCGCATTTTCCGCCGTAACCTCCAGGGACATGGGGAGTTTCACCATATATTTGTATTTTTCCACGATCACCACTTCCTGAGTGGGAGTAGGAGTGGCTGTGTAACCTGCCACCTTTTCCCTGTTCAGTTTTTCCTGATCGCGTTCATATCTGTTCAGTGCATTGTTTCCTACTACAAGCACTGCTGCCCCCGCCAGGAGCAGCAGTACAGTGTATGTTATGTAGATTTTGATTCCCCTGTTTTTCATTTTAGCTCAGTCTTCGTCGTACTCTCCTGCGTTTTTTGTTGCGGTTGTATCCGATGAATATGCCCAGCGGTATCTCAAGAACGATGGCGCTGACAGCTATGATCAAAACAACTTTGTTTTTCTGAACGAAATCCGACTGTAATGCAACAGCTATCTTCGCCTTTGTGGTCCTTCCGAACTGAACGATCTTGGGAAGGGGTGTGGGTGTGGGCGTCGGCGTGTTGGTGGGCGTCGGCGTGAAGGTGGGCGTCGGTGTGCCCGAAGGTGTGGGCGTATTGGTGGGGGTGGGTGTATTGGTGGGTGTTGGCGTCGGTGAAGGGATGAGTTTCAGATAGTCCGTTGAAACCCAGCCTTTTACTGTTCCGTTTTCCGTTTCAACTTCCACATTTGCCCAGTCCATATCGTTTCCGCCATGGACAAATATCGAAAGTTGCAGCAGATCCCCCTTGTTCAACATTCCGAGGATAGCGGATTTCTGGCTGTAGGACTCTCTGATGGTGAGTCGTCCGCTCTCGGTGTTTACCTGATACTCGCCCGCCTCGTAATTGGAAGCCGGAGGCGGTGTGGGTGTGGGCGTGGGCGAATAGGCTGCCTTCAGGGTAACATATTCCATGGCGATCCAACCCCAGATCTGTCCGTTGTTCTGGCCTTCCGTCACTATAGGCGTGTGTGGCGTGTCCGAAGACTGCTGATTCGATGAATAGGAATACATGATGTATCCCCAATGGTGTCCGTTTTCATTATATACAAAGTCTGATATCTCTACCAGAGAACCCACATACAGTTTTGAAACGATATCCGAATTGGTGTTGGTATCGGCACGAAGATTCAGATAGGATCCGTCATCCACATTTACACTGTAGTAACCTGCGGAATAGTTCGCAGGTCTGGGTGATGTTGTGGGTCTGGGAGCTCTTGTGCTGGTGGGTGTGGGTGTAATGTTCTTTCTCAGTACCGCAAGATCTGCCTTGCTGATCTCGCCGTAGAATGTTTCGTAGTAGTTCTTGTAGACATATGCCCAGTTGATGGAGTGATACTTTGCGGCGAAGCCCTTCCAGGAAAGGGTCTGGATCTCGCTCACATAGCATCTCTTTCCCCAGTTGCAGTCGATGGCATAGATCTCGCCGTCATCATAGTTGACACCGAGGATAACAACGGAGTGGTTACCGTAGTTGCAGCGAAGGTGTGTTCCGGGATGGATCACGTCAGCGTAGTCGATGAACCACTTTTCCACTTCACTGCCTGTGATCTCCGTTCCCGCTGTGGTGGGTCCGGAAAGATAGAGGAATTTGTTACGGTTGGAAATGTTGTTTACACCGAAGAGCACCTGCTGTATGAACATGGCATAACCCATACACTGGGTGGCTTTAAGGTCCACAAGTTCCCCTTCGATCATGACGTATCTCAGACAGTTACATCTGGGATCCGTAAGGTTGTTCTCCAGACATCTGATCTCCGGATGATTGGGATGGCATGTGCAGGCAAATCCGTTCTTTGTGAAGAATTCCCCTGGGCCGTAGCCCTCTTCCTCATTAAAGAACGCATAGTCTATCCTCTGGGCGATGTATTTATCCGCCGAGAACTGCTCACCAAAAGACTTTTTCGAAGCATCAAAACCGTTGACGGGCATGGTGGATGCGGCATATGCGTTTTCTGTGGCACCATGTCCGAAAAAGACCCCGAAAAGTGTGATCAATATTAATAATTTAGCTATTCTGCGTTTAATCTTCATTGTTGAAAGTTGTCCCACTCATTGCATTTTTCTCTTTCGAAAGCTCCCCCAGTTTGCTGAAGGTGTGTCTTCCGAAAATGTACTGCCCGCAGCGGGCAGCGATCTTAAGCTGTTCTTCGTAATAGGCTTTGAGCCTTTCATATTCTTCACGTTGTCTGGCTTCTTCAGCGGCGATCCTTGCCTGTTCTTCGTAGGTCACCACATTTTCCGTAAGGTCATTGCCCGTATCCGCTCCCACCGTCGAACGGTAAAGTCCGAAGTAGGCGGCATCAGCCAGCGTGTATCTTGCATTTGTAAAGTGTGTGCCGCACCAGGTATCCGTGAGTTTCTCGGCAATAGTTCTTTCCAAGAGTTCTTTGATACCTTTTTCCAGGTCGAAGGTTATGGTTCCCTCTGTCTTGTACCTGTACTTGTGTACATAGGTCTTGGGAACATCCCATGTCCCGTATTTTTTAGCCATCTCCGCGTAGTACTCCGGATCTCCCGTATGGTTAACCGCATCCGTAATGGCATTTGCCAGAAGGATGTGGGTGCCGTTTCCGTACTCACCGCCATAATCGGGGCTCACCACCACCAAAGGCCTGTATTTCCTGATGTTCTCGGTGACAAACCTGAGCACATTGTCCTTACCGTAGAACTTTTCGGCGAGGCTCAGGCTTGTGAGTCTCTTGTTCCTGAAAGAACCGCCGACAGGATAGTATTTTACTCCCAGTCTCCATAAAGAATCAAGTATTTCGTGCTCTTTTATTTTTTCTTCCGAGGTCACATATTCGCACATGTAAACGAACTGCAGATAAAGATCCTTCTCTCCGCCGTATATGGCTGCTATGGCACCGTAATCAATGATCTCATCACCGGAATGAGGCACGAACACAAGAATGTCCGCATCTCTCTGCAGCCTTTCCCATTTCTGTACTGTAGAGGGTATCTCTCCCTCACCGTAAAGAATGAGCTCGCATATGCCCGCGTTTTTTGGAAAGGTCAAAGTGCACTCGGTGTATCCCTTCGGAAGCTCCACAAATTCATGCAGGAAGCCTTCCTTACCGCATTCTTTGCTCTCGTCACCGTAGGAAAGTGTCCATTCCCCCGGGATCCCTTCCGCGTCCCACATGACATAGATCCCGCAGATCTCATCGGCAGTGGTCAGCTTAAGAAATGTCCCCGCCGGAAACTCCATGACCGTTTCAAGATCATTGTCTATCAGAGCATTGAATTCCTCTTTTTCCGCTTCTCCCGCCTCAAAAGTCACGCCAAGTTCAGGGGCTTCTTCGGCGAAGACCTCGGGGCTTTTTGAAAAAACAACCGCTGCCGCCATCAGAAACAGTCCGGACAGTATTTTGTTTTTATTAAAAACTCGATTCTTCAAAGTTACTTTTTGATCCTGTCAAGGTGATCCGAAAGACTTCCGCCGATAAATCTGAAAAACATATGTTCACCGACTCTTAAAGTTTCTTCCGCATCCGTTTCAAGCTGTTTTTCGTAAGTGGTAAGGTTTTCGAACATGTCATCATGTTCCGTGTCAAGTCCCACCAGGGATCTGTAAAGGCCAAAGGCCGCACAATCGAAGTCCTTGTATTCATCCGATACATAGAACCAGCATTCCTGCTGAGTGACGTGCTTTTTATAGGCTGCTTTCTGAACCGTAAGTGAGTTCTGTCCTCCGAAATTCGAAAGAGGGGATCTCAGGTCCAGTCTCAGTTTGTTCTCGGTGTAAAGGTGGTAGTAGGCCTTGGGCACATCCCATATTCCGTAGTTCGCATAGGACTTTTGGAATTCCGCGGGATCTGCCGCCTTTTCCAGTGCATCTGCCGCTGCCTTTGCAAAAAGCATATGACCGCCGTGACCGTATTCGCCTTTAAAATCCTGGGAAACAAGTACAAGGGGTTTGAAACGGCGTATGTTTTCCGCAACGAACTCCACAACCGCATCGTAGTCGTACTGGGTCATGGCCTTCTTGAGAGTGGTACTGTAGGCATCCGGGAAGTTTCCGTTCACGGGATAATTCCTGATACCCATTTCCCAGAGGCCGTCAAGTTTCTCATGCTCTCTTGTGGTGTTTCTGTAACCGTAATCGTTCAGTGTGAAATCGCAGAGGTAGACCACCTGGGTCTTAAGTCTCTGCTGACCGCCGTAAAGCACGCAGACACCGCCGAGAAAAAGCACTTCGTCATCCGCATGAGTGGACAGTACCAGAAGATCTGCCTTTTCGCAGGGCGGATCCCAGACCTGAACGTCCTTTGGCAATTCACCCTTTCCGTAGGCCTCGATCTCGACTATCCCCGCAAGCTTGTTGGGGAAGTACAGTGTGCACTCCGTTGTTCCCTCCGGAAGTTCCACATACTCATGAAGGAAGTTGTATCTTCCGTAGGCGATCTCGCTGTCCCCCACCTTCAGTATCCATTCACCCGGGATCTTTGTAGCCGACCACTTGATGAACAGTCCCTTAAGAGGCTGTTCGGAGCTCAGGTAGAGACTCTGTCCCGCCGAAAATGAAACGGAACTTTTGGTGGAGCCGTCGGAAAGGATGGTACATTTGCTTCCGCCGGAATGCTTCATGGTAAGAGGCACTTTCTCGGACTCCGCGCCATAGGCGATTTCCCCATGTGACAGAGATAATAATGTTGTCATAAGCAGTAGAAAAGCTGCTGTCACAAGTTTTTTAAACATATGTTTCTTCTCACTTTACAACAAATGCTATAGGAAGGTTCCAGGATGTGTTTGCCTTTCTGAAGGTAACGCTGGACATCAGGTACTCGCCGTTGTAGACCATGGTGGAGGAACTTCCTCCGTCAAGGTTTGCCGCATTGAATGCTCCGTATTCCGTCATGATCTCTATAAGGTCCGAAGCTGAAGCCCCCAGATGTCCCGAGGCCCCGCGTCCGTCCGTCACAAGGAAAAGGATAGCTCCGTCCGCTCTCTGGCCGATGGCTGTTCTGGGATTGTAGCCGCTGCCCAGATTACCGTTCAGTTCCCTGGGCTTGCCGTTGATCACCAGTTGGACGAAATGATTGTTCTCATCCTTGAATTCCTCTTGGAAACAGCAGGCGTCCCTGATCTTCTTTTCCGCAACGATCTCTTTTACTCCCTGCTCATCCAGATTCTTGAGATCCTGGATAATGAGGATGTTGTCATAGGTCATTCCTATAAGTACAAGACCTTCCGCCTCTTTGGGCTTGTTGGTCTGTATTTCGCCGTGACACACCGTAACTCCGTAAGGTCTGCCTCCCGCCTCTGTCTGATGGTAGAGACCTCCGTTGATCCCCGCAACCGCGCCGTATTGTTCCACGATCCTGTCCAGGGGAGCTCCGGTCTTAAAATCGTTAAAGTAGGATTCCAGGCACACTCTGGAGGGATCCTTGATCACCATCATTGTGCCGTAAAAGTTTCTTCCCGCTATCTCATGGATGATGATGCCGTCTCCGTCCTCATCCACATCTCTCGCCAGCAGCTCATCTATGCCCTGATAGGTGGTGGTGGTGGCCTGCTGAGCGTTTCCGCCGGAGGTCGTCACGTTCTGCTTGGCGTTTTCATTTCCCGCCACTACGGTAATGAGATTGGGGTCCACTTCCTCACTGAAAGCTTCCATGGAGTTCTTGTTGACAATGTCCGAGATCTCATCGCTTGTCAGGTACCAGGAAGCCAGGAACTTTAAGGCTCCCGTTTCCAGAATGGTGCTTACGAAGATCTCTCTTGCCGTGGAAGAACCGCCGTTACAGATAACGTTCATGGAAAGAACCAGCACCAGAAGAATACCCGCCAGGGTGGTCCCCAGGCACGCGAAGAACCTTCCTATGTTGACCATTATTGTTTTTGATAGTTTTTGTCTTTCCTTCAATCCTGATCCTCCGTGGTCGGTTAAATTCCCCACTGCCCTGCTATCCTCCATGATCCGTCATGGAAGTAGAAGAAAAAGGTGCTGCTTGTTGTGTCTACGATGTCTGCCTGATTCTGTACGATGAACATTTTCTTCTCCAGATAAACATGGCAGGAGAAAAGGTCGTCGCTGTAGTAAACGTAATCCGAAACATTCTCGGCGATAAACTCCGGCGTATTGTGAGTGGAAGCAAAACTCAGATCTTCCTCTCTGGAGTACTTCTCCGCCTGAATGTAAAAATCCGTATTGGGTACAAGATACTTCTGCAGTGTTCCGAATCCGTGGCGTCTGCCCGTAAGGTCATTGGAGTTGAACAGTGACCAGGTCTTTATGATAGCCACGGGATCCGCTGCCGCAAGAATGTCCTCGGGAACTTCCGTCAGCGCCGTCTGCTCCGTGATCTCGAAGTAGTTGCCGTTGAAAGTGTAATCCACGGGAAGTCCGAAGTTGTCCCTGATCTTGAGCTCGGGAAGTTTAAGAAGTCCTTTGATCTCATATCTTGCCAGCTGGGGCATGGTCACGAATTTGTCGTAATCCGCATACATTGAGATCTTTTCCTTCATGACCAGATAGTCATTTGGATCGTTGTCTCCCCATTCCACGGTAAAATTGTCCGGGATAACAAAGGAAACGTCCAGTGAAGGCACTGTGTCTCCGTTACTGTACCGGATCTCGTTTCCGTATATGTCCTTGATGGTAAGGGTCTCGGAAGAAGAGGTGTATCTGTAATGTATGCCTCCCTTTTCCGTAACTCCCGCCACCGCATTGTTTCCGTCGAAGACTCTGTATTCCACGGGAAGAATCAGATTGTAGTACTGAGTTTTGGCTGTAACATAGCCGTTATCGTTCACCACCTCGCAGGGACGTCCGTAGCTGTCATAGATCTGGACTTCCTTAAGGTTGTAGAGATTGTCGATGGTGTAGAGTATGTTGCCGTTCTTTTCGGTCCATTCCACTCCCGGTGATTCCTTCGTTACCGGGATCCCGTTCAACGTCGCCGAAAAGCCCACGGGGATGTCGATGTATTCCGTGTATCTGGTGAGGGTAATGGAAGGATAGATCTCGCCCGCTTCCCAGGTGTTGGCAGTAAGGATCTCCATGATGATCCTTGAATCTCTGCAGTTCAGCACCATCTTTGCCAGAAGCTCATCGTCTCCGTAGAAACCGTAGACCTGTCTTTCCTCGCTGTAACTTCCTGAGAGGATCTTCCATTTCCATTCGGAAACGGAAGCCAGTCCCGCATTGTACTCAGCATAAAGTGCGCCTTCGTAGGGGCTCACTTCCACATCGGGATAGGTGAGCATCTCATCTGCCTTGCCGTTCTTTGCCGCTTCGGTAAACTTTTCCAAAGTTGCGTTCACAACGTGTTCCGGCTGCGATGCTTCATACTCGTCTATGCTTCCCTGAACATATTCCACGGCAAAATCCGTGAACAATATGATCCCGGCAAGAAGTATCCCGTATATAATTCTGAATACTGCCTTATCTCTCATTTCCAAAGGTCTCCCCATACACTGTTGAGTAGCTCTGTAATATATTTAACGGACAACGGCGCTCCCGCGCGCTTCTTTATCTCGTTTTCCGCAGCAAGTTCTTCCGTATAGTCCTCGAACTTGTACACCGTCACTTCGTTCTTGCCTGTCTTTACATGGCAGACGATGGGAGTTATCTTGAAATCTTTGACAATGACTTCTCCGTTATCGTCACGTCCCAGAAGGATATCGGGCATTCCTCCCACCATTCTTCTTCTTATGTTACCGCCGCTCTCTTCGGTCCAGTTCACAAAATTGCCCAGTGAATAGAACACCAACATACGGTTGCTGTCCACGGTCCTGGGGCCGTCGTTTCCTATGCCCAGTTCCCAGACGTCGTAGGTGGACTTCTCATCCACCACCACTATAGGCTGTATCACGTGCGCGTGAGTTCCGATGACCAGATCCACGCCGTGTTCGTAGAAGATCCTGTTCCAGGCTCTCTGACTTCCGTCCTGCTGCAGGGAGTATTCCGTTCCCCAGTGAGGGCAGACAACAGTAAATTCGGCCGTAGCTTCCGCCCTGTCTATATGATCCGTAACCTTCTTTACTTCCGCCGCATTCTTGGAATTGTTGGGATCAAGCACGATCATGGGGCCCACTGCCCATGGCATGGATGAAGGCACTTTTACGCCGTTTGTACCGTAGGTAAAGTTCAGTACGGCGATCCTGATGCCGTCCTTTTCGTAATAGAAGATTTGATCGTCTGCAGCTTCCTGTGTTTCGTAAATTCCCAGGACTTTCATGTCAGGGAATCTCTTCCAGTTGCCAAGGCAGCTGATGATGCCGCTCTTACCCTTGTCCAGGGCATGGTTCGTGGCATGAAGGACCACGTCGAAGCCCGCGTCGTGAAGGGCATCCGCCAGTTCGAAGGAAGCGTTGAAGTCGGGATAACCGTTGACTCCCAGAGCCGCACCTCCGATAATGACCTCCTGGTTTACAATGGCAAGGTCGAAGGAGGATATGTAATCCTTTGTATTTTTAAATATGGATGTGTAATCGTAGGTCCCGTCGGGTTGCAGGCAGTCTTCCTCCACTCCTGTGTGCATCAATATGTCTCCCGCCATGGTGAGCTCGATCTCCGGAAGAGGTGTGGGAGTGGGTGTATTGGTAGGTGTAGGGGTGTTGGTGGGTGTCGGTGTTGGTGTGTCCGTGGGTGTGGGTGTAGGGGTGGGTGTCTCTGTGGGAACGGGAGTTTCCGTAGGTGTCACCTGCTCATTCGCCGGTTCATTGTTTCCGCTTTTACCGCAACCCGCAAGTAAAGCAGCCGTCATTGCGATCATCAAAAGACGGCAGATCCTGTTTCTTATTCTCATTTTCATATACGATCCTCATTAAAGTTAAGCCTTTTGCAGGTGCTGTCGGTCCTGCATTTTCCCTGTTCAGGGATTCCAGTATGGTCTTCACGCTCTCGGGCTTTTTCTCCCCGAGGCCCACCTGGATCAGTGTTCCCGCAATGATCCTCACCATGTTGTAAAGGAATCCGTTGCCCGTGATCCTGAAGGTGATAAGATTTCCCTCTTCCGTCACGTCGGCTTCATATATGGTCCTCACATGATCCGGTATCACGGTATGTATGGAACAGAAAGAAGTAAAGTCATGGGTTCCCACGATGTAGGAGGCTGCTTCTTTCATTTTTGCCGTATCAAGTTTTTTATATACAAAATGTGTGTATCTTCTGTTAAAAGGCTGGATAAAATCCGCATTCCAGATCCTGTATTCATAGGTCTTCCTGCATTTCACCTTTCTGGGATGAAAATCCGCGGGGACTTCACAGGACCTCTGTATAACTATGTCTTCGGGCAGTGAACGGTTCAATACATAGCAGAACTTGTCCGCAGGTATCTCCGACTCCGTATCGAACACGCATATATTTCCCATGGCATGAACTCCCGCATCGGTCCTGCTGGCTCCGATGATCAGGACTTCTTCACCCAAAAGCCTCTCCAGTTCCTTTGTAAGGACTCCGGAGACCGTTTCACTGTTTTGCTGAATCTGCCAACCGGAGTATTTTGTTCCGTCGTATGCCACTTCCAGCAATACTCTCTTCATATAAACCACCTTTCGTCGGCCGGCTGTTCTCTGCCGATAAAAGTCAAACATCAAAAGATCAACGCAGCGATCTTGTCAGTAAAGACGATGAGTACAAGGAAAAGCACCATGATCACATAGGCGATCCCGTCTCTTGCCGCATATTTCAAGGGTTTCATGGATGTCCTTCCGTTGTCTCCCCTATAGCATCTTGCTTCCATTGCCATGGCAAGTTCATTGGCTCTTCTGAAAGCAGAAACAAAAAGAGGCACAAAAACCGGCACCAGCGCCCTGACTCTGTCCATGAGTTTTCCTTCTTCAAAATCTGCGCCACGTGCCTGCTGTGCTTTCATTATCTTATCTGTTTCTTCCATCAGGATGGGAATAAAACGGAGAGCAATGGACATCATCATGGCGATCTCATGAACGGGAACGTGGATGACCTTCATCCACCTGAGCCCCGTCTCCATTCCGGTAGTCAGCTGATTGGGCGTTGTTGTCAGCGTCATCAGCGAAGAACCGATGATGAGGAAGAAGAGCCTCAGTCCCATGAAAGCTGCCGTCAGCAAGCCTTCCTGAGAGATCTTGATGAATTTCCATTGAAACAGGATAGTCCCGTCTGTAAGGAAAATATTGAATATCATTGTAAAGATAAGAAGAAACCATATGGTCTTCAATCCCTTCATCATGAACCTGAAGGGCACGTGGGAGATCACGATGACTACAGCCAGGCATATGCCTGCCACAGCGTATCCAAGGAACGAATGAAAAAGAAACATGGATACGATGAAGAGCAGGGTCGCCGTAAGCTTTACTCTCGGATCGAGTCTGTGTATAACCGAATCTGTGGGATAATATTGTCCCAGGGTGATATCTCTTAACATTTATCTGGCTCCTGTAACAGCCTTTAACATTTCTTTTGCTTCCTCCACTGTGGTGGCAATGCCCGGAAGAGGAACACCCTTTTTCATAAGGGCAGCTGTAAGATAGGTGACCTGCGGTGCGGCAAGTCCGATTTTTTCAAGTTCTTCGTAGTTTTGGAAGACTTCTTTTGTAGGGCCGTCGAACTTCACCATGCCATGATCCATGACAATGAGCCTGTCCACATATCTTGCCACGTCTTCCATGGAATGGGAAACAAGAACAACGGTGATATTTCTTTCTTTACGGATACGGGCGATGGCCTCAAGGATCTCGTCTCTTCCGCAGGGGTCAAGACCCGCTGTGGGTTCATCCAGTACAATGACTTCGGGGCGCATGGCAAGGATGCCTGCTATGGCCACTCTTCTCTTCTGTCCTCCGGAAAGATCGAAGGGTGAAACGTCATAAAGATCTTCTCCGATGCCCACTGTTTTCAAGGCTTCGAAGGCTCTCATCTGCACTTCAAGTTTGGGAAGTTTCATGTTGGTTGGACCGAACTCCACGTCCTTTTCCACCGTGGTCTCAAAAAGCTGATACTCGGGATACTGGAAAACAAGTCCCACCTTGGTCCTGAGCTCCTTCCTGGAAAAATCCTCATCCCATATGTCCCGTCCGTTGTAGTAGATGTTTCCGGATGTGGGTTTTACAAGTCCGTTAAGATGCTGGATCAGAGTGGATTTACCCGAGCCCGTGTGTCCGATGACCCCGATGAACTCACCGTCACGTATCTCTATGGACACATCGTGAAGGGCGGGCATTTCCATGGCTGTTCCCTTTTGATATATATAATTGACCTTATCTAAATAAAGCAAAGCTTAACCTCATTTCCCTGCATATCGTGAGGTAAAAGCCTCCACGAATTCATCTATGGACAGGATCCCCTTGGGCATATCCACGCCCTCCTTTGCCAACTCATCCGCCAGCTCTGTCACCTGAGGAAGATCCAGTTTGTGCTTCTTGATCTCGTCAGGTCTTGAGAAGATCTCTCTCGGAGTCCCCTGCATGACCACCTTGCCGTTATCCATGACAATGACCTTGTCACAGCCCACCACCTCGTCCATATAGTGAGTGATGAGAAGGATGGTGATGCCTTCTTTTTTGTTCAGTTCATGTATGGTGGAAATTACTTCTTTTCTTCCGTTGGGATCCAGCATGGCCGTGGGCTCATCCAGAACGATGCACTTGGGCTTCATGGCAAGGATGCCCGCAATGGCTATGCGCTGTTTCTGTCCTCCGGACAGATGATTGGGCGAAGAATTCCTGTAGGCGGTCATTCCCACCTTTTCCAGTGCTTCCGCTACCCTCAGGATTATCTCATCCGTGGGCACCCCCAGATTTTCCGGACCGAAAGCCACATCTTCTTCAACCACCGAAGCCACCAGCTGGTTGTCGGGATTCTGAAAGACCATGCCTGCGCTCTGACGTATGTCCCAGATGTTTTCTTCCTTGGAAGTGTCGTAGTTGTTGACAAAGAGGACGCCTTCCGTAGGCTCAAGGATGGCATTGATCTCCTTTGCGATGGTGGATTTTCCCGAGCCGTTGTGTCCAAGTATAGCCACAAAATCACCGCTCTTAATGTCAAGATCCACGCCGTCAAGTGCTCTCACGATGCCCTCAACATTTCCCTCTTCGTCACGTCTGATATATTCGTATGCAAGTTTGCTTGCTTTTATCATCAAAAAAACCTGTCTTTCAAAAAAAGAATATAATTTTCCACAGTAAAGTTTATTGTATCATATCATCGGGTGCAATACAAGAAAAGCATAAAAAAATCGAGTAGGTATTGACCTACCCGATTGATTTTAAGATTAAACGAGCTCAAGAAGAACTTCCATTGCTGCGTCACCCTTACGCTCACCGATCTTTACGATCCTTGTGTAGCCGCCCTTGCGGTCAGCATACTTGGGAGCAATCTCATCAAAGAGCTTCTGAGTAACATCAACAGTCTTTGTGTTTCTCTTCTTGCCGGCGATCTCTGTGGGAACTTCTGTTACGTCATAGAGATATGCGTTAAGCTGTCTGCGAGCATGAAGTCTTGAAGGCATATCCTTCTTGATCTCCTTCTCTACTTCATCGTAAACGCTAACCTTCTTACCGTCTACAACTTCCTTAACAACCTTGCCATCCTTATCCTTACGTGCAACCTTTGTCTTAACGGTTGCTGTTTCAAAATTATCCTTTTCCTTAACAGCAAGTGTGATCATCTTCTCAGCGATGCTCTGCACTTCCTTTGCTCTGCACTCAGTAGTAACGATCTTGCCATTGTAAAGAAGATTTGTTACCTGGTTTCTGAGGAGAGCTTTTCTCTGGCTTGCTGTTCTGCCAAGTTTTCTATAGCCTGCCATCGTAATTCCTCCTATTAACTTTCTTCGCTCTGTCTCAGGGACAGGCCGAGTTCTTTTAATTTAGCATGTACCTCTTCCAATGACTTGCGACCAAGGTTACGAACCTTCATCATGTCATCGGGAGTCTTGTTTACAAGTTCGCCAACGGTATTGATACCTGCACGCTTCAAGCAATTGAAGGAACGAACGGAAAGCTCGAGCTCATCAATGCTCATCTCAAGGATCTTTTCCTTTTCATTGGACTCTGTCTCTACGATAACTTCTGCAGAAGCAGCGCGCTCGGAAAGCTGGATGAAAGACTCAAGATGTGCGCTAAGAACCTTTGCTGCAAGGCTTACTGCCTCGTCGGGAGCCAAAGTTCCTTTGGTGTAAACATCAAGTGTTAACTTATCGTAATCGGTCATCTGGCCGACACGTGTATTCTCAACAGTTAAGTTTACTCTCTCAACAGGTGTGTAGATGGAATCAACAGCGATAACTCCGATGGGGAGATCATCGTTCTTATTCTTGTCAGAGCTTACATAGCCACGACCGTTTGTAATGGTGAGCTCCATGTAAAGCTTGCAATCATCACCGCCGTTAAGCGTAGCAATAACCTGATCCTTGTTGATAATTTCGATATCTGAGTCAACGATGATGTCTGCAGCCGTTACAACACCTTCGCCCTCTGCTTCGATATAAGCAGTCTTAGGCTCGTTTGTAGAACTGTTGTTCTTGATCGCAAGACTCTTGATGTTCATAACGATCTCGGTAACGTCTTCCTTAACGCCCGGAATCTCCGAGAATTCATGAACAACGCCATCGATCTTAATCTGACTTACAGCCGAACCCGGAAGTGAAGAAAGCATGATCCTTCTCAGGGAATTACCCAGCGTTGTGCCATATCCGCGCTCAAGGGGTTCAATGACAAAACGACCGTATTTATTATCTTCTGTGCTTTCGGCAATTTCAATCTTTGCCGGCTTAAAATCGAAATCAAACATATCGGACCCTCCTTTATAATTGATGTCCCGGGGAATCTTCCCCCGTTGCGCCGGTAGTTCAACCGGATCAGCCTACTATTTGGAATACAACTCGACAATAAGTGTAGCGTTTACAGGAACGTCGATCATATCGATTGTAGGGAACTCCAATACCTTACCGGAAAGGTTCTCATGGTTTGCTTCAAGCCATGCGGGAACTGCTCTTCCTTCGGTAACTTCGAGGATGTCCTTATATCTCTGAGATGCCTTCTTTGTATCCTTGATCTCGATAACATCGCCTGCGTTAACAAGGTAAGAAGGAATGTTTACGCACTTACCGTTAACGAGGATCTGCTTGTGGTCAACGATCTGACGAGCCTCAGTTCTTGTTCTGCCATATCCGAGACGGAAGATAACATTGTCAAGACGACGCTCAAGAAGGATCATCATGTTGTCACCGGTAGTACCGGCCTTGATCTTCTTAGCTTTTTCAAAATTGTTGCGGAAAGGCTTCTCAAGAACGCCATAGATGAACTTAGCCTTCTGCTTTTCCTTTAACTGATTACCATATTCACTAACCTTCTTACCGGCTCTGGAGAAAGCTCTGTTGGACTTCTTGTTGATACCGATAACTGAAGGCTCAATGCCAAGTGATCTGCACTGCTTTAAAACAGGATCTGTATTTCTAGCCATTTGCTTTATCCTCCTTCAATTAAACTCTTCTGCGCTTAGGCGGTCTGCATCCGTTATGAGGAACAGGAGTTACGTCCTTGATGGATGTAACGTTGATACCGCAAGCCTGAAGTGCACGGATTGCTGCTTCACGGCCCGTACCGGGTCCCTTAACCATAACATCTACGCTCTTAAGACCCTGAGTAGCTGCAACCTTTGCTGCTGTCTCAGCTGCCATCTGTGCAGCGTAAGGAGTTGATTTTCTTGAACCTCTGAAGCCAAGGCCGCCGGCGCTTGCCCATGAAACTGCGTTGCCCTGTGCGTCAGTAAGTGTAACGATTGTATTGTTGAAGGAAGACTGGATGTGTGCCTGACCATGATCCAAATTCTTCTTAACACGCTTTTTAGCAGACTTCTTTGCTGCTGTTGAAACTTTCTTAGCCATTTGGAAACCTCCCTATTATTTCTTCTTGTTTGCCACTGTTCTCTTAGGACCTTTTCTTGTTCTGGCATTGTTCTTTGTGTTCTGGCCACGAACAGGAAGACCCTTTCTGTGACGGATGCCTCTGTAGCATCCAATTTCCTGGAGTCTCTTAATGTTTAAGGCAGTTTCACGTCTTAAATCACCTTCTACCATGAATTCTGCGTCGATGACGTCACGAATTCTTGCAACCTCGTCATCGGT
>JAILRC010000042.1 GCA_024698485.1 Lachnospiraceae bacterium
GTGCTTTACAGACTTCCTCTCGGAATATTGCTCGGAAGTGTCCTGGGGATATATGCCTTGGTGATGATCGTGACACTTTTGGCAGTGTTAAACTTAAGAAAACAGAATATCATTGAAAGCATCAGAAACAAGAATTGAAAAAAATGCCGGTTTTTACCGCAGAGACATATTGACAATTCATTTGCGGATCATAGGTTTATAATAAATGTTTGACAAGCTTTTAACTTATTTTATTTGAAAAAAGCAAGATTCTGTGCTATCATCTTTACGGATTTTGGATTGCCACCAAATTTACAAGGAGGATTATATGATTTACTCAACAGAAGTTAAGAATATGTGCCCTGTTCATCAGGGGGTACATCATGGCGCAGCACCCATTCCCGAAGAAGCAAAATGGGTACAGGCAAAGAAGGTTGAGGATATTTCCGGCTATACACACGGTATCGGCTGGTGCGCACCTCAGCAGGGAACATGCAAACTTTCCCTTAACGTAAAAGACGGTATCATTCAGGAAGCACTTGTTGAAACGATCGGATGCTCCGGTATGACTCATTCTGCAGCTATGGCAGCAGAAATTCTTCCCGGACTTACAATTTTAGAGGCTCTCAACACAGACCTTGTGTGCGATGCCATCAACACCGCAATGAGAGAGCTTTTCCTTCAGATCGTATACGGAAGAACACAGAGTGCGTTCTCCGAGGGCGGTCTTCAGATCGGTGCAGGTCTTGAGGATCTCGGAAAAGGCACACGTTCTATGATCGGTACTACATACGGAACTCTTGACAAGGGACCTCGTTACCTCGAGCTTACAGACGGTTACATCACAGACCTTGCTCTTGATGAGAACGATGAGATTATCGGCTACAAGTACGTAAACTTCGGCAAGATGATGGATTTCATCAAGAAGGGCGACGATGCAAACACAGCTCTTCAGAAGGCATCCGGCCAGTACGGCAGAGTTGCTGATGCTGTTCGTTTCATAGATCCCAGACACGAGTAAGAAGGAGGAACTAAAAATGGCATTATTTGAATCATATGAAAGAAGAGAGCCTCAGATTCTTGCAGTGTTGAAGCAGTATGGCATCTCTTCAATTGAAGAATGCAAAGACATCACAATGGCTGCCGGAATCGATGTATACAAGCTCATCGAAGGCATCCAGCCCATCTGCTTTGAAAATGCAAAGTGGGCATATACAGTCGGTGCAGCTATCGCCATCAAGAAGAACTGCCGCAAGGCATCCGAAGCTGCAGCAGCTATCGGTGAGGGACTTCAGGCTTTCTGTATCCCCGGCTCCGTAGCTGATACACGTAAGGTTGGTCTCGGACACGGTAACCTGGGCAAGATGCTTCTTGAAGAAGAGACAGAGTGCTTCGCATTCCTTGCAGGTCACGAGTCTTTCGCAGCAGCAGAAGGCGCTATCGGTATCGCAGAGAAGGCTAACAAGGTTCGTCAGAAGCCTCTCCGTGTCATCCTTAACGGTCTCGGAAAGGACGCTGCTCAGATCATTTCCCGTATCAATGGCTTTACATTTGTTGAGACACAGTATGATCCTTATACAAATACAGTAAAGGAAGTAAGCAGAAAGTGCTACTCCAAGGACGCTAACAGCCCTCGTGCAAAGGTTAACTGCTACGGCGCTAACGATGTTTGCGAAGGCGTTGCCATCATGTGGAAGGAGAACGTTGATGTTTCCATCACCGGTAACTCCACCAATCCCACAAGATTCCAGCATCCTGTTGCAGGTACCTACAAGAAGGAGCGCCTCGAGGCAGGCAAGAAGTACTTCTCAGTTGCATCCGGCGGCGGCACAGGCCGTACACTTCATCCCGATAACATGGCAGCAGGTCCTGCTTCCTACGGTATGACAGATACAATGGGACGTATGCACAGTGACGCTCAGTTCGCAGGTTCTTCTTCCGTTCCCGCTCACGTTGAAATGATGGGCCTTATCGGCGCAGGTAACAACCCCATGGTTGGTATGACAGTTTCAACAGCAGTTTCAATCGAAGAAGCAGCTAAGGCCGGCAAGTTCTAAATCATAACAGAGCATTATAAAAGCCATCGGTTTGACCGATGGCTTTTTTTGAACTTCGTTGAAGAAACGTAGCATTTTGCCAAAAACTTCGTTGAAGAAATGCACTATTTCTTGTGGGTGTCATTTTTTATCTTTACAATTTTCTGAAAGGCCGCAGCCGCTGCAGCTTCCGCCGCATCCGCATCCGCAGCCTTTCTTTCTGTTTCTTATCGCTCCGAAGATAGCAAGGCCGATGGTTATTGCAAGGACTGTCATAACAATAATGTCGGGAACGTTCATAAAACCTCCTTGACCTTAAAACAGAATCGTGATCAGGTGAACGATCACGGCAAAGAGCCAGGCAACAAAACATTGCCAGAGAACCACTCCGACTGCCCATTTGTGACCGAGCTCGCGCTTGATGGAAGCAATGGCGGCAACGCAGGGCGTGTAAAGGAGCGAGAAGACAAGGAAGGAGAGGGCTGTCTTTACCGAAAGGGCGTTTTGTATGCCCTGAACATAAAGGACCTCTAAGGTGGAGACAACGCTTTCCTTAGCCATAAATCCGGTAAGGAGAGAAGTGCAGATCTTCCAGTCCCCAAGCCCTGCGGGTTTCATGAGGGGAACCAGAAAGCCCGCTACTGTTGCGAGCATACTGTCCTTTGCATCGGACACGGCATTGAAGCGGAAATCAAAGCCCTGCAGAAGCCAGATCACGATGGTGGCCAGCAGGATGATCGTAAAAGCTCTTTGCAGGAAATCCTTTGCTTTTTCCCAAAGAAGCCTGCCTACGTTTCCTGCGCTGGGCATACGGTAATTGGGCAGTTCCATCACGAAAGGAACCGCCTCTCCCTTAAAGAGAGTGCCGCGGAACAGGAGAGCCACCAAAATGGAAACAATAATGCCCAGGGCATATAAACCCGCAAAGATCAGCGCTTTGTGGCCCTCAAAGAAGGCGTCCACAAAGAAGGCATATATGGGCATTTTTGCCGCACAGCTCATGAAGGGCGTGAGCAGGATGGTCATCTTTCTGTCTCTTTCGCTGGGCAGGGTGCGGGTGGACATTACAGCGGGAACGGTGCATCCGAAACCGATGAGCATGGGAACGATGCTGCGTCCCGAAAGCCCCACTTTACGAAGAAGTTTGTCCATGAAGAAAGCAACTCTTGCAATGTATCCGCTGTCTTCAAGCAGCGACAGAAAGAAGAACAGTGTCACGATGATGGGAAGGAAACTCAATACGCTTCCCACACCTGCAAATATGCCATCTATCACGAGACCGTGAAGGATGGGACTCACGTTGCCCCGGGTAAGGGCGGCATCGACGGTTTCCGTGAGGGCGTCGATACCGGCAGCCAGCAGATTTTGCAAGGTTCCTCCTATGACGTTGAAAGTCAGGAAGGATATCAGCAGCATGATGAGGGCAAAGAAAGGAATGGCTGTCCATTTGCCTGTAAGGATGCTGTCCATGCGTTCGCTCCTTAAGCTTTCCTTGCTTTTTCCGGGCTTTTTGACGCTTTCGCGGCATATCTTGAAAATGAAAGAGTAGCGCATATCCGCAATGGCTGCGCTCCTGTCCAGACCGCCTTCGGTTTCCATCTGGAGGACGATGTGATCTATGGTCTCCAGTTCGTTGATGTCCAGCTTCAACTGGTCGATCACCAGTTTATCCCCTTCGATGACCTTGCTGGCGGCAAAGTGAGGCGGTATGCCCGCAACGGCGGCGTGGTCTTCGATGAGATGGTAAATGGCGTGGCGGCATCTGTGAACTGCGCCGCCGTTGTCGGATTCATCGCAGAAATCGTGTTTAAGGGGAGTTTCTCTGTAATGTGCCACATGAATGGCGTGCTCTATGAGTTCGTCGATACCCTGATTCTTGGCTGCGGAAATGGGAACAACAGGAACGCCCAGAGCAAGTTCCAGAGCATTAATGTCGATGGTTCCGCCGTTTCCGCGGACTTCGTCCATCATGTTTAAGGCCACCACCATGGGAATGTCCATTTCCAGGAGCTGCATGGTGAGATAGAGGTTTCTCTCGATGTTGGTGGCATCCACGATGTTTATGATGCCGCAGGGCTTTTCGTCCATTACAAAGCTGCGGGAGACAATCTCCTCACTGCTGTAGGGGGACATGGAATATATGCCGGGGAGATCCGTGACCAGGGTGTTGGGATGGCCTTTTATGACGCCGTCCTTCCTGTCTACGGTAACGCCGGGGAAGTTACCGACGTGCTGATTGGAGCCTGTCAACTGGTTGAAGAGGGTGGTTTTTCCGCTGTTCTGGTTCCCCACCAGGGCAAAGGTAAGCGTGGTGTCGTCGGGCAGAGGATTTCCGCTTCCCTTGGGGTGAAATTTACCGCCTTCACCCAGACCGGGATGTGCGGTGGCAGATACTGCTTTTTTTGAGGGCTGAGCCTTTTCACTGCCTTCTTTCGGAATGATGTCGATCTTCGCCATGTCGTCAAGACGGAGAGTGAGCTCATAGCCGTGTACCGAAAGTTCCGCAGGATCCCCAAGGGGGGCATATTTTATGAGAGTAACTTCACTTCCGGGGATGAGACCCATGTCCAGGAAGTGCTGGCGAAGGGCACCTGTGCCTCCGACTTTTGTTATCTCGGCGCTTTCACTGAGATTAAGATCTTTTAATGTCATTTTACATGCCTCTGTATATATATGTTTTTTTAGCTGTCGTTTTAAGTCGTTGGTATAATACTCCATTTTGAAAAAATAGACAAGTGGAGGTTACGGTTTACAAGCGGGACATAAAAAAGGGCATTGCGTTCCTTACGCAATGCCCTTTATCACATTATTTTGTTTTTATTGCGGTACCGTAGGCGATCACTTCTGCGGCTCCCTGCATCACTGCGGAAGATCCGTAGCGGACACCGATGATCATGTTTGCGCCCAGGGCAGTGGCCTCGTCCACCATACGCTTGGTAGCGATCTGGCGGGCTTCGATCAGCATTTCCGTGTAGCCTTTGATCTCACCGCCTACCAGGGTCTTCATGCCTGCCATGAAATCTCTTCCGAAATTCTTGGACTGAACAACGGTTCCTTTCACGAGACCAAGGATCTCATACTCAACTCCGGGTAAGTACTCAATATTTACGAGCTTCATTTTCTTCTCCTCCTTCAAGTTCATGGATTCTTTGTGACAGTGCTCTGACACAACCTATTATAAGGACGCTTCCGAAAACGGTAAAGAATATTATGATGGGGACAGGTACGTCGCCGAAAGCGCCGAATATTAGGACCGGCAGAACAAAGACCGCTATCAGCAGGATAAAAGCGGATGCGGCAATGATGGCGCCGTTTTTTTTCTTTTTAACATCGACTTTTGAAACATCCATAAATTCATGACCTCCTTCTTCCAGCTTTTTGATCTCATCCAGATAGTCACCTGCTTTAAAATCGGAGTAATCAAGGTTTTTTTCTTTCATGGAACCGCACAGCACAAGGGCGGCGTCCAGGGAACGTATCTCGTTCTTAAGCCTTTCGCTCTGTCCTTCGAAACACTCGCTTAAAGTCAGTTGTCCGTGCTGTACCCTTCTGATGTCTTCCAGGGGGATGGACATTTTTCTCATAAATTTGATCTTAAGGAGTTCATCCACATCTTTTAAGGAATATTCTCTGTAGCCGTTTTCCGGATTCCGTTCGGGGGAGAGCAGTCCCTGATCTTCGTAGAAGCGGATGTTCTTCTTCGTGATGTCTACCAGTTCTTCAACCTGATTGATCTTCATAAAAGCCTCTTTTGCCTATCTGCCGGATCTGTTGACAAGGGCAGGATACACCTTCCACAAAGGGGAAGGTCAATAGATCACGGACATTTTTTCTTTAATTGTATCAAAAATCTTTCGGAACATTATAAAGTTTTTTTAAATTATGGGCAATGCCCTTTGAAAGGCACTGATAATGCGGTTTCCACAATCGTTCTATAACGATAGACAAAAACCGTGATACAGGTGTAGTTTCTTGCAAATTTAAGGGGCAGATGGTATTATATAGAATACACAGTTAATTCCAAAAACTGTTGATGCAATAGCTTTTAAAAACTTGAATTATGGATTTATTCCAAAAAATAACCATTGTGAGATGACCGCGTCCACTGCATTACTTTAGGGATCTCACTGAAAGGACGTCTTATGAAAGATCATAAAATTCTTGTTACAGGCAGACTTAAAGCTTCGATAGATGATTTTTTCTATCACACCACAGATGATTTCGAGATCTTAAGCACTTCCTTGCGCACCGATGACATCATCAATCATCTCAATGTTTTCAAACCTGATGCCTTTGTCATATGCCTCGGCGGCGAGACTACGGATGATCTTAATCTTTTTGTGAACATAAGACCCGACGTGGAGAAGAACGAAACTCCCGTGTTTATCATAGGCTCAGCCGATGCCTGCGCCGTTTTCCTGGATGCCCTGCCTTTTTTCGTAAGAGAAAGTTTTGTTAAACCCATAGCCATAGAAAAGGTACGGGACGGTATCATTAGGGTCCTTAACAGCATCAGGATCGAAAAGGAACAGGAAGAAGCAAAGAAGGAAGAGGAAAGGAAAAAACAGGAAGAGGAGCAGAAACAGGCGGAAGAATATGCTTCCCACAGACACATCCTTGTTATCGATGACGATCCTCTCATGCTCAGGGTGGTCAAGGAACAACTGAGAGACATATATGACGTGGCTGCGGCGGTCAACGGACGTATCGCATATAAATTCCTGGCAAGCCGTAAACCGGATCTTATCCTCCTTGATTACGAGATGCCCATCGAAAACGGAAAGGTGGTTTTCGAAAAGATCAGACAGATGAACGGAATGGAAGAGGTTCCCATCATCTTTCTCACAGGCGTAAATGACAGCGAAAGGATCAAGGATGTGCTGGCTTTGAACCCTCAAGGCTACCTTCTTAAGCCCATCGAGAGGAATTCTTTGATAGAAGTGATCAATAAGAACCTTAAATAAGGGAGGCATAAAGCGTGATAGAAGGTCTGTTTATCGTCGCAACGGTGGCGGGTGCTGTATTTTTCATATTGGGACTTAAAGTAAAACATATAAATGTGGGCTTTCTTTTAACGACTTTTTTGCTCATTGTTGCCAATCTTTTAAGCATAGCCATTCTGAAGTGTGACACCATCAAAGGCGCAAGAAACTTGTTTTTGTGTTATTACATAGTAAATGCCTGGCTGTTTTTTGGTGCTACATGGACTGTGGGCTGCATGGACACCTTGAAGAGATATGACTATTCGCTTGTTCCCATGGGGCTTGTTTGCATTCTCCAGACTGCCTTGGTCATATATTGCTTCAATCAGCCCAGAACCATGGAATTTACTAAGGAGATCTTCATGGGGCGTCTGTGGTGGGCCTCCAACCCGATGGAAGGTGCAGAAGGACTGATCGGCCCGAAGACATACAGCATTCTTTGCTATATTTCCTGCCTCATGGTCATCGGAAGACTTTTCTGGGGCTTTTTCGGAGCCCACGATCTGCTTAAGAGAAAATACGTTGCCATCGGCATTTTTCAATGGGTGGTCCTCCTTTTGGACTGGGCATATTTTACCAACTACTGGCCCACATGGACCATTACCGTTGCCATGAACCCCATATGCTATGCGGCTTATTACTATGTATTTATCCAGTCGGATCTGAAACTCAAATCTTCAACATTGTTGCGGTTTGCCAATGAAATGACCGACGGTGTCATCATATATAATTACCATAACGATTTCATCCATGCCAACAAACCCATTACGCAGTTGCCTCCCAACATGCTGGAGGATCTGAAAGACATGAGGGAAGTGGATAAATGGTTTGATTTTAAAGAAGTCATTGACGGTAAAGAGTATCTTTATCTTAAACTGCCGACGGAGACGAGATACTATGAGGCAAAGAAGACTACCATCGGAAGCAGGAGAGCTTTTCTGGGAACGGTTTACTCCTTCCGTGATATGACCGCCACGGTGGAACAGATCAGAAATATGGAAAAGGTGAATTATGAGTTGGAAAGAACGGCCCGTATGAAGTCGGATTTCCTTGCAAATATGTCCCATGAACTCAGAACGCCCATGAATGCGGTCATAGGCATGACGGAGATAGCACTTCGCGAAGCCATATCCGAAAAAGTGAAGGACTGCCTGAATCAGATCAGCCGTTCCGGAAACAACCTCTTGAACATCATCAATGACATTCTGGACTATTCGAAGATCGAAGCGGGAAAGATGGAGATCGTACCTGACAGCTATGAGCCTCTGTCCGAAGTAAATGACATTTCCAACATTCTTCAGACCAGGATAAAGGACAAGGACATAGAACTCTTTTTTATCGTGGATCCCAATCTTCCGAAGGAATTTTACGGCGACAGCATGCGTATACGCCAGATCCTCATCAATCTGGCCAATAATGCCATAAAGTTCACGGAGCAGGGATATGTAATGATCAAACTGGTCGTGGAACCTGCGGGTGAAGACGAGGTGATTCTTGATTTCCATGTGATGGACACGGGAAGAGGCATAAAGAAAGAGGATCTGGACAAGCTCTTTGTGAGCTTCCAGCAGTTGGACAGCAAGAGAAACAGGAACATAGAAGGAACCGGACTTGGCCTCACCATTTCCAAGAAACTGTGCGAAGCCATGAACGGAACCATCGGAGTGTCCAGTGAGTACGGAAAGGGAAGTGATTTCTGGTTCAGGATACCCCAGAAGGTCATCAATCCCACAAAACTACTGAATATTGAAGGACATGGAGACATTGTCGCTTTCATCATTAACGAGAGAGGCTTTATGGGGGACATATTCAATTCGGAAATGGATTCTCTGGGGATCGAGAGACATTTGCTGGACAACCTCAAACAATACAGACCCACAGGGAAAAAGGAATTTTTGTTCATCGAAGAATCCATGTTCACTTCGGAATTTGAAGAATTCATGGATGAGAATCCGGGGCTGGTGGCCGTTGTTCTCACTAAGGTGAACAGTACCTTCGGTACCGAGAGAAAGAATGTACGCATCCTGCCGCGACCCATGAACACACTGAACATGGTACTGATGCTGAGAGATCAGAGCATATCTTCATTCTGGGGAAAGCATGAAAAGCACGGAAGAATAAAATTCACCGCACCGGATGCCAAGATCTTGATCGTGGATGACAACAGCATAAATCTCACCATTGCCGTGGGACTCATAGAGCCTCTTAAGATACAGTGCAAGACCGCCGAGAGCGGATCGGAGGCCATCAGGATGGTGGAAAAGGAACACTTCGATCTGATCCTAATGGACCATATGATGCCTGTTATGGACGGAGTTGAGACGACAAGAGCCATCAGAGCCAACATCCTTTCCGCAGCGGACACTCCCATTCTTGCTCTCACAGCCAATGTGGCAGAAGGCAGCATGGAAATGTTCATAAAGGCGGGAATGGCGGATCTGATCGCAAAGCCCATCGATGTAAAGCAGTTGAATGCCAAACTCCGTGAATGGCTGCCTGAAGACAAGATTGTCGATGAAGTTTCGGACAGTGCAGACAAAGATGCGGGAGCGGAGATGGATAACGGAGAGGAAGCATATGACTGCCTTGACTGCAAAAAGGCCATAGAGGGGTTGGGGTCAGCGGCTTTGTTCAAGAAGATCGTTTCCGATTACTACAGAAAAGGACCTGCCATCTATTCGGCCATAGAAGAGGCCATAAACCGTGGTGACTGGAGCGACTACACCATCAGGATGCACGCACTGAAGAGCACCTCCAGGCAGATCGGAGCCATCGATCTGGGCGATATGGCGGAAAAACTGGAAAAGGCAGGAAAGATAGCGGATATGGAGGCTGTGGCGGTCTACCACTCCGTCACCATGGAAACCTTTAGGAAATTGCTGGATGATCTCTCGAAGTACTTCAACGAAGAAAAGGAAGAGGAGACCTTGCCCGAGATCACGGAAGAGGAACTGAAGGCAGTATTCGAGGATCTTGTGGCGGCTTGCGACGAGCTGGATATGGACAGGATGGAAGCCTGCGAAAAACGTCTTAAGGAAAGCACTTTTCCGGAAGAAAAACGGGAAATGATAGAAAACCTCTGCAGCGCCATCGAACAGATGGATACGGATGCATGCGAGAGGATCATGAATGAATATATGCTGGAGAATTAAATGATCAAACGGATTATATGTTTATTGCTTACGGGAGTCATTCTTTTGACTGCCGGCGGATGTGCCGAAGAAGGCAGAAAAGAAAAACTGGTTCTGGCGCTTCGTTCCGGGATCTATGCGGACATTATAAAACAGTGTCTTCCGGAGTTTGAAGAGGCCCATGGGATCACCTGCGAGCTATATGAACTGTCGGAGAACGATCTTCGCAGCTATGTCCTGAACGATTCCGTCCTGAAGAACGGATCCTACGATCTTTGCATGGTGGACGGTTCCTGGGTAGCGGAATATGTGGACGAGAGTGTGCTGGCAGATCTGGGAGCCCTGGGATGCACTATAGACGATGACATCATTCCGGCTACGGCGGGCATATGCATACAGAACGGCAGGACCTACCTCATGCCTTATTACGGAAATGTAACCGTCATGATGTATAACAGCGAGTTTGCGGAAAAGGTGAGAGGAGGACAGTCCTTCGGATCCTTCGAGGATGTGGCGGATTTCTGTAAAAAGGCAACAGCCTCCGGCAAGGGCGGCTTCGTTTATCGCGGGGATACGGAAAACAATGTTGTTGTAGACTTTTTGCCTGTGTTGTGTGCCTTCGGAGGCTGGGTTGTGGACAAAGACAACAATCCCACCGTCAATACTCAGGAGTTTGCCGAAGCTCTCCGGTTCTATATGGGAATGATCTCCACAGGAAGAGCCTGCAAAAAGGAAGAACTCATAAACGGCATAGAAAACGGCGAATATGCCGTAGCCATAGGATGGCCCGGCTGGTATGACCCTTCACGCCACAAAAATCTGGATTATGTGAGCATTCCCGGAAAGGTAAGCGAGGGAGAAAAAGGCTATAATTCGAATATTTACGGCATATGGACTCTGGGGATTCCGGAGAATTCACCCAACAAGCAGCTTGCATGTGAGCTTCTTAAGTATCTCATGGATCCGGAGGTTCAGAAAGAAACCGTACATCTGGGAGGCGTTCCCTGCAGATACTCATCTCTCAGAGATCCGGAGATCCTGAAAGAAGAACCCCACTTTGAAGCTTTGTTGACAGCGCTTGAAAACGGTGTCTACCGACCTGTGATGAGAGAATGGCCGAGGTTTTACACTAGTCTCGGGAACATGATGAAGAAGATAATAAACGGCGAAGAGAAGCTTGAAGAAGGCCTGATGCTCGCCCAGACAGAGCTTGAAGCTTTGGTGAAAAAATAAAAATTTTGGACTGTTATCTGAGTACCTCCACGGTCTCAAAACCATAGTATTTCAGTATCTTAATAGCATTTTCATCGATGATTTCCCCTGCGACCACGGGAGAGACAGCAGGAGGGCAGCTGATGAGAGCGTCTGCGGCCACATGGCCCGGAAGGGCAGGATCTGTTACCTTCATGGTGAAGTGCGGGCGATAAAGAACCTCATAGGGCTGATGCTTGACTTTAGGCAAATGTGTTGAAAGTTCCGGCTTTTGTACGGAACTTTTTTTGTATTCCGGAAGAAGAGCTTTCGCGGCTTTGAACAGTTTTTCGCAGTCTTCGGGGAAGTTGTTGAAAGGAGTCCACATGGTGACCAGAAAATCAGGATCCGAGTATTCACATTCGATGCGGTGAGTCCTCATGGCATCTCCGAACTCTTCCCCGGAAAGTGCTGAGTGACGCAGGTCAAAAACCAGCTTCAGGGGTTCGTTCCCATAGAAAAGGTAACCGAGGCTTTCCAGTTCTTTCCTGAGTTTCGCCAGATCCTTCGAAGTCCTCACGTAATCTTCTTTTTTGACCCGTTCGGGGACTTCTGAGAGAGAACGGAGAATGAGATAGGAGGGACTTGTGGATCCGAACATGAGGAGAGCGTTCCGGGCGTCGTCCTCAAGTCCTTTCGGGGCATTTTCCGAAATGTGCAAAAATGCTCCCCCCGTAAGAACCGGCAGGGTCTTGTGGGCAGAATCCGAAGTCATGTCCGCACCGAGGGAAAGAGGGTGCAGGGAGGGCTCAGCAAATCTCAGATAAGATCCGTGGGCATTGTCGCAAAGAAAGAGGAGACCCTCTTCATGGGCTGTTTGCGCAAGATCTTTAATGTCCAAAAGATTACCGAGGTAATCGGGACTCGTCACGTAGACAGCGGCAACATCGGCTTTGTCGCATTCGGTAATGGCTTTTTTCAGATCCTCGGATGTGATCTTGCACCTGCAAAGAGAAAAATCATTTTCGGGCGCCATCCATCTGATCCTGAAACCAAGGAGCATAGAAGCACAGATGAAGGCCTTGTGGGCATTTCTTGCGGCAAGGATCACGGGATGTTCTGCCGTTCCGCCCTTAAGACGATAGTGGTTCAGGGCAAGAAAACACATCCCCTTTATGAGTTGGGAAGAGCCTTCTGTACCGAAAAAAGTCCGTCTGCTTCCGAAAAGCTTGGAAACTGCGGCTTCCGCATCTCTGATTATGCCGTTTGCAGCATAGAGACTGTCGGCGCCTTTGATCTCGGTGATGTCGTCTTCGTAGCCGAAGGCGCCCTTGTGACCGGGCATATGCAGTCTCAACGTTTCGGAACTTCTGTATTCTTCTATGAATCTTCCCACAGAGGATGTGTTATTGTTTTTCATATGTATGATGGTTTATTTTTCACAGGATTCGCAGGAGTCGCATTCGCTTCCTGCCGTTGCGCCGCTCACGGGTTCAAGCCCCAGTTCATCACGGGCGCAGGCTATCATAATGGCGCATTCTATTCTCTTACGGAACAGTTCGCAGCCGTACTCGTATATGCCTTTTACATCGCCTGTAGCGTGGTAGGCG
>JAILRC010000033.1 GCA_024698485.1 Lachnospiraceae bacterium
GGCAAATAAAAGAGGCTCTTTAGAGCCAGCCTGTGACCGCAGTGCGGAAGGCGAATCTTTCAGAGCCTCTTTAGAGGCAAGCAGGTAACAGCGGCTTATAGCCGCAGAGCAAACCACCAGCTAAGCTGGTGGTTATGATTACGAGGTGACATATGGAAGATTTAAAAGTAACAAGACAGGAAATTGAGAAGATCGACAAGGAGATGCGTGAGCTTTTCGAAAAGAGGATGACTGCAGTCGAGAAGGTTGCGGACTACAAGAAAGAGCACGGACTCCCCATAAAGGATGAGGAAAGAGAAGAGTATCTCATCAGAAAGAACAGCGAATTCCTTGAGAAGAAGGAGATCGGCGATTACTACGTTCTCTTCCAGAAGAAGCTCATGGAACTGTCCTGTGCCTACCAGAAAAAGAGAAACGAAGGCATGAGGATCGCCTATTGCGGAGTTCCGGGAGCTTTTGCCTGGATAGCTGCCATAAAGATGTTTCCGGGAGCGGATCTGGTTTCCTTCGACAGTTTTGAAGAGGCATATGCCGCAGTGGAAAAGGGCGAGGCAGACAGTGCAGTCCTTCCCATTGAGAACAGCTATGCGGGTGAAGTGGTCAACGTGATGGACCTTATGTTCTCAGGAAACCTTTACGTGAACAGCGTCATCGACATAGACATTGTCCACAACCTCATCGCTCCCGAAGGAGCCACGATAGACAGTATCAAGAAGGTGGTAAGCCACACACAGGCTCTCACACAGTGCGATGCCTACATAAAGGCCCATGGCTTCGAACCTGTGGCATACAACAACACCGCAATGGCTGCGGAATACGTTAAGAAACTTAACGACCCCACGGTGGCTGCCATAGCCTCAAAAGAAACCGCCGAGATCCACGGACTTCAGGTCCTTGCAACAGGCATCAACGCCAGCCGTAGCAACACTACAAGATTTGCCGCATTTTCCAGAGGAAGGAACATTCCCGGCGGCGATGTAAAGACCAGAGCAGACCACTTCATCCTTGTTTTCACTGTTAAGAACGAGGCAGGTGCTCTTGCCCAGACTCTTAACATCATCGGTGCCCACAACTTTAACATGAAGGCTTTGAGAAGCCGCCCCATGAAGGGACTCATGTGGAACTACTACTTCTACATCGAGGCAGACGGCAACATCAACACAAGAGACGGCCGGGATATGCTGAACGAACTCGGCGCGCTGTGCGCAAACCTTAAGCTGGTGGGAACGTACTAAATGGACCCGGGGGACGGGGTTAGTGGTCCATTTTTCCGCACCCGCTCTACCGGCCCCTCGATCATTCTTCATTTTACGGAGATTCACATATGCATATACAGATTTCATCACAGGATCTAAGCTATGATATAATATATGAAAAAGGGGCTCTTTCACATTTGGGAGACTACCTTAACACCGACAGAAAAGCACTCATTGTGACTGACAGCGGTGTTCCCGCGGACTACGCAAAGAAGGCCGCAGCGTGCTTTAAGGAAGCCTTCACAGTGACCATCCCTCAGGGCGAGCAGAGTAAGAACATCGACAACTACCTTTTGATCCTCAAAAAGATGCTGGAAGCAAATTTCACCAGAAAGGACTGCGTGGTTGCGGTGGGAGGAGGCGTTTGTGGAGATCTTGCCGCATTTTCGGCATCCTGTTACATGCGAGGCTTACAGTTTTATAACATTCCCACGACTGTGCTTGCAATGGTTGACTCCTCCATAGGCGGAAAAACAGCCATAGATTTTGAGGGCGTCAAGAATGTGGTGGGGAGTTTCTATCAGCCGTCAGCAGTCATCATAGATACAGAAACTCTTGAAACACTTGACACCCGCCAGGTGAATGCAGGACTTGCGGAAGCCGTAAAGATGGCGGCAACAAACGATGCAGAGCTTTTTGACTATCTTGAAAAGTGCGATGACTACAAAGCACATCTTGAAGAGATCATAAAAAGAGCCAATGCCATTAAGAGATCGGTGGTGGAAGAGGATCCTCAGGAAAAGGGCCTGAGAAAGGTCCTGAACTTCGGACACACTGTGGGACATGCCATCGAGAGCGCGGCAAAAGGAAAACTCCTTCACGGAGAGTGTGTCGCCATAGGAATGCTCCTTATGTGCTCCGATGAGGCAGGAGCGAGGATTGAAAAGATTTTAAAGAAGTACTCCCTTCCCACGGAGTGCGGATATGATACAAAAGATCTTGTGGACATTATGAAACACGACAAGAAAGCCAATGATAAGGGCGTAAGCTGTGTTTGGGTGGACAGGATCGGTAGCTTTGAGTTCAGGAATATGTCCTGGGATGAATTGGCAGAAAGAGGCAGAAAATGAGAAACACCTTTGGATCCAATGTCACAATCACTCTTTTCGGAGAAAGCCACGGGCCTGCTGTGGGCTGCGTGATCGACGGACTCACACCGGGGATCGATGTGGACGATGAAGCCATAAGAAATCTGCTTTCAAGAAGGAGACCCTCTTCAATCGTGGACACTCCCAGAAGGGAGCCCGACAATTACAAGATACTGAGCGGTGTTTTTAACGGCAAGACCACAGGAACGCCCATATGCATAATGATCCCCAACGAGGAGACGAAAAGCGGAGATTACCTTTTCGGCCCCGCACGGCCATCCCATGCGGATTACACGGCACATGTGAAATACAATGGCTTTGAAGATTACCGCGGAGGCGGACATTTTTCCGGAAGGATCACTTCTGCTTTGGTTGCTGCAGGGGGGACTGTTATACCTGCATTAAACAAGCTTGGAATCTCCATCGGTACCCACATTTCGGAATGCGGCGGTCAAAATGACCGGGATTTTAGCTCATCGGAAGCTGAAATGACCGAAGAGATCAGGAGTCTACAGTTGAAGAATTTCCCTGTTTTGTCAGATGAGGCAGGAGAAAAAATGATCGGGCAGATCGAGGCTGCAGCCAAGGATTGCAACAGTTTGGGCGGTATTGTAAAAACTGCCGTCACAGGTCTTCCGGTCGGTGTCGGAGAGCCCTGGTTCGACAGCCTGGAAAGTCAGCTGGCTCACGCCATGTTTTCGGTTGGAGCAGTGAAGGGGATACAGTTCGGAAGCGGCTTTGAAGGCACTCGCTTAAAAGGCAGTGAATTCAACGATCCCATGAGATTAAACAACGGTAGAACCGTCACTTTATCAAATAATAACGGAGGCATAAACGGAGGTATTTCAAACGGTATGCCCGTGACCTTCAGTGTGGCTGTAAAACCCACGCCCTCCATCGCAAGACCTCAGCAGACCGTAAATTTCCTTACCGGAAAAGAAGAGGAACTGGTGATCCACGGACGTCACGATCCCGCAATTGTCAGAAGGATCTGCCCTGTGATCGACAGCGTTACGGCGATCGTTATTGCGGACGCTCTTGTAACTGCTTTCGGACCGCAGGTTCTGGTGAAAGGAAAGGCTATATGGAATACGGACTTATAGGTGAAAAACTGGGACACAGCTATTCCAAGCAGATCCATGCTTCCATCGACACCTACGACTACATCTTAAAAGAGATAAAAAAGGAAGATGTGGCTGAGTTCATTAAGAACAGGGATTTTAAAGGCATAAACGTTACCATTCCCTACAAAGAGACTGTGATCTCCATGCTTGACGAGGTGGATGAAACGGCGCGGGAGATCGGAGCCGTGAACACTGTGGTGAACAGGAACGGAAAGCTTACGGGTTACAACACCGATGCCGACGGGATGACTGCCATGATAAAGCGGGCGGGAATGGATTTAAGGAACAGGAAAGTCCTGATCCTCGGAACAGGCGGAACTTCAAAGACCGCAACTTATGTGGCGAAAAAGCTTGGAGCAGCCTCTATCCTCATCGTTTCTAGAAGCGAAAAAGAGGGCTGTGTCACTTACGAAGAAGCATATGAACAGCACGCTGACGCGGATTTCATCATAAACACAACCCCGGTTGGAATGTATCCGAATGTTGGAAAAAGCCCCCTGGATCTCTCAAAGTTCAAAAAACTTTCGGGAGTTGCGGACGCAGTCTTTAATCCATTAAGGAGCGATCTGGTGCTGGATGCCGAAGAATGCGGCATTAAAGCCTGCGGAGGCCTCTACATGCTGGCGGCGCAGGCTGTATATGCAAGGACGAGATTTTTTGGGCTTCAGACCACAGACCTGTCACTTATAGACAAGGCTTACAATGAAGTACTTAAGGGCGTCAGGAACATAGTGCTGGTGGGGATGCCTTCAAGCGGAAAGACGACTGTGGGGAAAAACCTGGCAAAGCGGACAGGACTGGTTTTTACAGACACGGATGATGTCATCACCGAAAGGATCGGATGCACGATCTCCGAATTCTTTAAGGAAAAAGGCGAAGCGGAATTTAGACGCATAGAAAGCGAAGTCATCGCTGAACTCGGTAAAACCGGCGGCAAAGTCATTGCAACCGGCGGCGGAGCGGTTTTAAGAAATGAAAATGTGAGAGCACTAAAGAGAAACGGCAAACTCATCATGATAGACAGGGCGCTCGATAAACTCACTCCAACGGCAGACAGGCCTTTGCTTCAGAACAGGGATATGCTCCTTAAACTCTTTAATGAAAGATACGGGATCTACAAAGCGGTTTCGGATGCGGTGATCGACGGGAACGGAAGCGTTTCGGAAAACACAGCCAGAGTCATGGAGATCGCGGATTGGAAATAATATGAAATTTGTGGTTATAAACGGATCGAATTTAAATATGCTGGGCATCAGAGAGCCGGACATCTATGGCAGAGAAACTTATGCCGACCTTGTGGAGCGTGTAAAAAAGCACGCAGAGGAAAAGCAGGTCGAGGTTTCCTTTGTGCAGTCAAATCACGAGGGTGATCTGGTGGATGCCATACAGCAGGCGTTTTTCGACAAGGCGGACGGCATCATCATCAACCCCGGTGCCTACACTCACACGAGCATAGCCATATTGGACGCGGTGAAGGCTGTGAAGATCCCCACTGTGGAAGTCCACATCTCAAAGGTGGACGAGCGTGAGGATTTCAGGCAGGTGAGCTACATTCGCCAAGCTTGCGTAAAAACTGTTACAGGCATGGGCATAGAAGGCTACAACATGGCAATGGACCATCTGATGGGTTTGTTGGGAGAAAAACAGTGATCGCAAAGATTTCGGAAAGCAGAATAATGGGAAGACTTGAGGCAGTGCCCTCAAAAAGCTTCCTTCACAGGATGCTGATATGCGCGGCTCTTGCCGACGGCGAGTCCCGGATCGAAAACTTCACGGACAGCGAAGACATTCTTGCAAGCATAGACTGCATCAAGGCTATGGGAGCGAAGGTGAGGGAAGAAGGAAACGCTCTTGTGGTTCAGGGGGCTGCGAAGAATTATATGGCAACAGCGGTTTTTCCCTGCAGGGAGAGCGGAAGCACTTTGAGATTTTTCATTCCCGTTGCGGCAGCAAAATGCGGAGCGTCTGAGTTCACAGGCTCCGAACGGCTCATGGAAAGAGGCGTCGGGATCTACGAAGACATACTTCCCGAGAAAAATGTGACTGTTAAACGAAAAAAGGGCAAGATCTTTGTGGACGGAAGCCTTTGCCCGGGAGACTATGAGATCCCGGGAAACATTTCAAGCCAGTACATCACCGGACTTTTGTTTGCACTTCCTTTACTTCCCGGTGACAGTACATTAAAGATCATCCCTCCCGTTGAAAGCCGTGCCTACATTGACATCACTCTTGAAGTCATTAAAAAGGCAGGCATAGAGATCGTTGAATCTGAAGAAAATGTTTTTAAGATAAAAGGAGATCAGACCTATCGCCCTGTTAACGAGAGAGCGGAAGGAGACTGGTCCAACGCTGCTTTTCTTTTCGCGATGAACGGACTGGGCAGCAGGATAGACGTTATGGGACTCAACAAAACAAGCGTTCAGGGAGACAGGATATGCCTTGAATATTTTGAAAAACTGAACGAACCCGGTGCAACCCTTGACATTGGGGGCTGCATAGACTTGGGGCCTGTCCTCTTTGCATATGCCGCTGCAAAACACGGCGGAAGGTTTACGGGGACAAAGAGGTTAAAGATCAAAGAAAGCGACCGTGCGGCTGTGATGGCGGAAGAACTCAAGAAGTTCGGAGTTATGGCGGAAGTGGGAGAGAACGAGGTTCTGATCCCCGACAGCGGTCTCAAAAAGCCCGAAGCGGCTCTTGACGGTCACAACGACCACAGGATCGTAATGGCGCTTACAGTGCTCCTTGCTTTGACCGGGGGCGATATTACAGGGGCGGAAGCCGTGAAAAAGAGTTATCCCGGCTTCTTTGAAGATATGAGGAGGATCGGATTGAATGTGGAAATTGAATAAAGATAAAAAAGTTTTGATAGTGGGCCTTGGACTCCTTGGCGGAAGCTATGCCGAAGCGCTTACGGATCTGGGCTACCACGTCGGAGCCATCACGAGATCGGAGAGCAGCATAGCATATGCGCTGGAGAAAGGGTTGATCGCAGAAGGAACAACAAAGGTCGATCCCGACTTTATCGGAAAGTACGACCTCTTGGTGTTCTGCCTCTATCCCAAGGTTTTTCTTGAATGGATCAAAGAAAACCAGCAGTATATTAAGAGCGGAGCGCTGATCACTGACGTTACAGGCGTCAAGCGCAGCGTGGTCTACCCCATCCAGTCGATCCTCAGGGAGGATCTGGAATTCATCGCTGCCCATCCCATGGCAGGGCGTGAGGTTTACGGCGTTCAGAACGCAACGAAGGCGATCTTTAAAAACGCCAACTACATTGTGACTCCCACTCTAAAAAACACTCCCGAAGGCATAGAAGCCTGCGAGGAACTGGGACGCATTCTCGGGTTTAGATCCGTAAAGACACTGAGCCCCGAACAGCATGACGAGATGATCGGTTTCCTGTCACAGCTTACTCATTGCATAGCGGTTTCCCTCATGGTGTGCAAGGATTCGGAAAGCCTGGTGGATTACACAGGCGACTCCTTCCGAGATCTCACAAGGATCGCAAAGATCAACGAAAGCATGTGGACCGAGTTGTTTTATATGAACAAGGACGAACTCCTTCTCCAGATGGAACTGTTCGAGGAGAAGTTTAACATATTAAAAGAAGCCATCCGAAAGGAAGACACAAACACCATCCACGAGATCATGAAGCTTTCCACGGAAAAGAGAAAGCTCTTTGACAAAAAGAATGATTAAAATATCTACCGGATATTTATTGAAAGGATAAACTTAAATGAACGCAGAATTTGTAAAACGCCTGCCTTCTGTGCAGGACATCAAGGCAATGTACCCCGTTTCGGACGAACTTGCCGAAAAGAAAAAAGAGAATGACAAGGCCGTACAGGACATCATCACAGGCAAGTCCGACAAACTTCTTCTTGTCATCGGACCTTGCTCCGCAGACAGAGAAGATGCGGTGATCGACTACATTTCAAGACTCAGGAACGTGCAGGACAAGGTTGCAGACAAGATCGTCATCGTTCCCAGAATCTACACCAACAAGCCCAGGACCACAGGTGACGGCTACAAGGGCATGCTCCATCAGCCCGATCCCAACGGCGCTCCCGATATGCTTAAAGGTCTTCTTGCCATCAGAAAGCTTCATCTGGAAGCACTCAAGCAGACAGGTTTCTCCTGCGCGGACGAGATGCTGTACCCCGAGAACCATCAGTATCTCTCGGATCTTCTTTCCTACGTTGCTGTTGGCGCAAGATCCGTTGAGAACCAGCTTCACCGCCTTACAGCCAGCGCCCTGGACATCCCTGTGGGCATGAAGAATCCCACCAGCGGCGATCTTTCCGTAATGATCAATTCAATCATCGCCGCAAGCCATCCCCACGATTTCGTTTACTCAGGCTGGGAAGTAAAGAGTAAGGGTAACCCCATGGCTCATGCCATCCTTCGCGGATCTTTGAGCAAATCCGGACGTTCCCTTCCCAATTACCACTACGAAGACCTCAGAGCCCTCTGTGAGATCTATGCGAAAGCAGGTCTTGATGGCTGTGGAGCCATTATCGACTGCAACCATTGCAATTCCGGCAAACTTTACGAAGAGCAGATCCGCATCGCAAAGGAAGTGCTTCACAGCACCAGATATTCAGCAGATGTAAAGAAGATGGTCAAAGGTCTCATGATCGAATCCTACATCGAGGACGGCGCCCAGAAGCCCGACGGCGGTGTTTACGGCAAATCCATCACCGACCCCTGCCTGGGCTGGGAGAAGACAGAGAAACTCATACTTGAGTTGGCGGAGTTAAGATAAAGGAGAAGTCTCTTATAAGTACACTTATAAGAATAAATCATAATCTTCTTAGTGAATTTCCCGGCAAAAGTGATAAAATATTAAAGGTTTGAGGACAACTGCAGGCCTCATCAAAAAAGGAGATAAAAATATGGTAAAAGCTATTGTCGGAGCTAACTGGGGCGACGAAGGAAAAGGTAAGATCACAGATATGCTTGCCAAGGACGCGGACATCATCATCCGTTTCCAGGGTGGAGCAAATGCAGGACATACCATCGTAAACAAGTATGGTAAATTTGCACTTCACACTTTGCCTTCAGGCGTTTTCTACGATCACACAACAAGCATTATCGGAAACGGTGTTGCATTGAACGTTCCCAAACTGTTTGAGGAAGTTAAGAGCATTACCGATAAGGGAGTTCCCATGCCGAAGCTTCTTGTTTCCGACAGGGCACAGATGGTAATGCCTTACCACATTGATTTTGATAAATTTGAAGAGGAGAGACTGGGCAAGAATTCATTCGGTTCCACTAAGTCCGGTATCGCTCCTTTCTATTCGGATAAGTATTCAAAGATCGGTTTCCAGGTTTCCGAGCTTTACGGAGACACTGAGAGCCTCAAGGCAAAGATCGCAAGAGTGGCAGAGATCAAGAACGCTATGCTTGTAAACCTCTATCACAAGCCTGCTCTTGACGAGAATGAACTCTTCAATACTCTCATGGAGTACAAGAAGATGCTGGATCCTTTTGTATGCGACACCAGTGCTTTCCTCTGGAAGGCTATCAAGGAAGGCAAGACCATCCTTCTGGAGGGTCAGCTGGGCTCCCTCAAGGATCCCGACCACGGCATCTATCCCATGGTCACATCTTCCTCCACACTTGCTGCATACGGTGCCATCGGCGCAGGACTTCCGCCTTACGAGATCAAACAGATTGTCACTGTCTGCAAGGCATATTCTTCCGCAGTCGGCGCAGGTGCATTTGTTTCCGAGATCTTCGGAGATGAGGCTGATGAACTGAGAAGAAGAGGCGGAGACGGCGGTGAGTACGGTGCTACCACCGGAAGACCCAGAAGAATGGGCTGGTTCGACTGCGTTGCCAGCAAGTACGGCTGCCGCATTCAGGGAACAACGGATGTTGCCTTCACGGTACTTGATGTACTTGGTTACCTCGATGAGATTCCCGTATGCGTTGGATATGACATCGACGGCGAAGTTACAACAGACTTCCCTACCACAGTAATGCTTGAGAAGGCTAAGCCCGTTCTCAAGAAGCTTCCCGGCTGGAAGTGCGACATCAGAGGCATCAAGAAGTACGAAGATCTTCCCGAGAACTGCCGTAAGTACATCGAGTTCATCGAAGAGCAGATTGGCTTCCCTATCACCATGATCAGCAACGGACCCGGAAGAGACGACATCATTTACAGAAATAAATAAGACCTTAGGAAATATGAAACATTAAGAGCCCAAAGGGTGCATGACACTCTTTGGGCTCTTTCTATGACACCGGTGAGAACGAAAAACACGCGAGCCAAAGCCCGCGCGCCTTTCTGAACAGCTATCGAAATTTAAGTCAATAAACGTTTTGAAATTAGAAGATACCTTCTGCCATCATAGCCTCGGCAACCTTCTGGAAGCCTGCGATATTTGCACCGAGAACCAGGTTTCCGGGCTGACCGTATTCCTCTGCTGCTGCAGCGGACTTGGCATAGATGTTCTCCATGATGCCCTTGAGCTTTTCATCTACACGCTCGAATGTCCAGCTTGTACGTTCGGAATTCTGTCTCATCTCAAGCTCGGAAGTAGCTACACCGCCGGCATTTGCAGCCTTTGCGGGAGCGAAGAGGATCTTGTTCTGAAGGAAGTACTCAACAGCTTCCTTTGTGCTGGGCATGTTTGCACCTTCGGCAACAACCTTGCATCCGTTCTTAACGAGGATCTTTGCGGATTCCTCATCAAGTTCGTTCTGGGTAGCGCAGGGAAGAGCGATGTCACAGGGAACTGTCCATACACCCTTGCAGCCTTCGAAGTACTTTGCGTTGGGATGAGTCTCGACGTACTCCTTGATCCTGCCTCTCTTTACCTGTTTGATCTGTTTAACTGTTTCGAAATCAACACCGTCGTTGTCAACGATGTATCCGTTGGAATCGCTTAATGTGATGACTTTTGCGCCCAGCTCTGTAGCCTTTACAAGGGCATACTGTGCAACGTTACCGCTACCGGAGATGGCAACAGTCTTGCCTTCGAAGGAAGAACCGTTGGCCTTCAGCATAGCGTTTGTGAAGTAGCACAGACCGAAACCTGTAGCTTCCGTACGGGCAAGGGAACCACCGAAGGATATGCCCTTTCCTGTAAGAACGCCGGACTCGGAAGCACCGCGGATGCGGAGATACTGACCGTAAAGATAACCGATCTCACGACCGCCTACGCCGATGTCACCTGCGGGAACGTCAACGTCGGGACCGATGTGACGATAAAGCTCTGTCATGAATGCCTGGCAGAAACGGAGAACTTCCATGTCTGACTTGCCCTTGGGATCGAAGTCGCTGCCGCCCTTACCTCCGCCGATGGGGAGACCTGTAAGGCTGTTCTTGAAGATCTGCTCGAAGCCCAGGAACTTAAGAGTACCTTCCCAAACCGAGGGATGGAAGCGAAGACCACCCTTGTAGGGACCGATGGCTGAGTTGAACTGTACACGGAAACCTCGGTTGATCTGAACTTTGTTGTTGTCGTCCACCCAGGCTACACGGAACTTGATGATACGATCGGGCTCTGTGATACGCTCGATGATGCCCATCTTTTCATATTCGGGATGTCTCTCGATAACAGGCTGCAATGATTCGAGAACCTCGCTCACTGCCTGAAAGAATTCATTTTCCCCGGGATTTCTTTTGATGACGTTTTCCATCACTCTCTTCAAATACTCGTTTGTCAACATGGCTTTCTCCTTTGCATAAAAGAAAAAGGCCGCAGACTGCTTGTGCAATCCACGACCCCTTTGTCGCTTTAATGTATGTCAGCATTTTACACCTTTTTTTGTTATTGTCAAGTGGTAAAGTGAAAGATTGTTTATTAATATTACTTTTTTTGGTTATAAGAAGCGAACATTTTCCGAAAAGACTTCGGAAATCACTTTGCGAAAGTCCCGAGGATTATTCCGCTTACGATCACCAACGCGCAGAACAGCCTGTATCCCACATGCTTTTCCTTGAACACAAATTTTCCCGCCAGGATGGTGACTATTGTTCCTGTCTGTTTGATGAGAGTCATCACCGTTACGCGGCTCGAGGGATCGGCATTGGCTATAAAAAGAGCTTTGTCCGCAGCCACGAAGAGTACGGCCAGAAGCCATATCCAGCCGTTTTTGAAAACGGAAAACCTGATCTTGGTGCAGGTTACGAGAACATATATGACATAATAAAGGGTCAGGAAGAGCATATACCAAAACTGCAGCTGGCTGCTGTTCATATCCCTCATGAGGATCTTGTCCATGGTTCCCGACACAGCGTTCAATATGCATGAGGTGAAAGCAAGAAGAACGTAGATCCAGGTCTTGGAGTTTACATCATGGGTGTTTTCACGGACTTTCTCCATGGCTGTTCCCGACTCCAGCATTTCCTTCATCTCGGCCCTTTTTATGAAACTCGGCTTGAATTTAAGAAGTACAAGTCCCAAAAGAACGATAAGAAGCCCCGTGATGTGCAAAAGGCTCATGGTCTCTCCCAGGATCAGGACTCCGAGAGATGTGGCAAACAGCACTCTTGACAGGTCAAGAACACCGTACATACTGATGGGGAGTTTATCTATTGCCTTAAAACTGCAGATCCAGGCTATGAATATGCAAAAGGATTTGAGGGCGATCCATAGATACTGTGCAGTCACCAGCCCGCCCGCATCCTTCACCTGAGGTATGCATATAATGAATGAAAGCAGGGTGTAGACCACCAGCACCTCTATCACCGAGTTCTTTTCAAGAGCTTTCTTTTTAATTGCCTCCCTGGCGCCTTTCACCACGCCGTAAAACAAAACAAGGAGCATCCACATGATAATTTCCCTTTCATGAAACAAAACCAAAACGTTGTTAGAATACCACAAAATTGAAAAAAAGCAAGGTGGACCCCGGAAAGGGGTTAGGGGACCATTTTAGCAAAATGTGCGGAAAAAGCATCGGGATCGGAAGTTTTCATGGATATCGATGCATTTTTAAAACAGAAGCGAGGGCGTAAAATAATCTTTGTGTAAGGGTGTAAATAATGGTATAATCCCAAACACAAAGCAACTTGCTCTGAGCCGAGGAATTCTCGCGCCTCACCAAGTTTATTTACGGAGAAAGCACATGAATCTTCTTACAGCTGAACATCTATCACATTCATATACATCAAAAAAACTTCTGGACGACACATCCTTTAGTCTCAATGAGAACGAAAAGGTGGGAATCATAGGAGTGAACGGAACGGGAAAGTCAACGTTACTCAAGATCCTTGCGGGGCTTCTGACTCCGGACATTGGAACCGTTACAAAAGGAAACGGTCTGAAAATCGGGTTCCTGCCCCAGACTCCCTCGTTCAAAGACGGTGAGAACGTGCTTGAGGCTGCCATGAGCAAGTGCCCTGTCGAGGATCGGACGAGACTGGAACCCGAAGCCAAAAAGATGCTGAATAAACTTGCTATTCCCGACCTTACCCAAAGCATATCGGAACTCTCCGGAGGGCAGAGAAAGAGAGTGGCGTTGGTCCGCACCTTCCTGTCGGAAGCGGATGTTCTGATATTGGACGAGCCCACCAACCATCTGGACAGTTCCATGGCGGAGTGGCTGGAGCATTATCTTAACGACTTTAAGGGCGCTGTCATCATGATCACCCACGACCGCTACTTCCTGGACAGCGTTGCAAATCGCATCGTGGAACTGGATCATGGAAAGCTTTACAGCTATGACGACAACTATCTGGGTTATCTGGCTCTCAAAGAGCAGAGGAAAGCTTATGAAAATGCAGCGGAGAGAAAACGGCAGTCCATTCTCCGGACAGAGATACAATGGATGATGCGAGGGGCCAGAGCCCGTTCTACGAAGCAGAAAGCACATATTGAAAGATATGAGAACCTTAAAAATGTGGAACCTCCGAAAAGGGACATTGAAGCGGGGTTCGATGAACTGAACTCTCAAATGGGAAAAACAGTATCCTCCCGCCTCGGTAACACCACCATCGAACTTGAACATATTTCAAAAGCCTACGGCGACAGAGTGCTTATTAAGGATTTTTCCTATATTTTTCTGAGGAATGACCGCATAGGCATCATCGGCTCCAACGGCTGCGGAAAGTCAACTCTTCTTAAGATTATCAATGGGACGGTGGCTCCCGACAGCGGAAACGTAAAGATCGGACAGACTGTGAGCATAGGCTTCTTTTCTCAGGAAAACGAGAGCCTTGACGAAAATATGAGAGTTATAGATTATGTCAGGGAAGGAGCGGAGGTCATTCGTACCACCGAGGGAAATCTCACCGCATCCCAGATGCTTGAAAGATTTTTGTTCCCGCCGGATATGCACTATGCACTGATCTCAAGGCTTTCGGGAGGAGAGAAGAGAAGACTTTGTTTGCTCCGGATCCTGATGACCGCCACAAATGTTCTTTTCCTTGACGAGCCCACCAACGACCTGGACATAGAGACCCTCACCATTCTTGAGGATTTCCTGGACCATTACACGGGCATAGTGGTGGCCGTTTCACACGACCGCTATTTCCTTGATCGTATAGCGACACGCATATTTGCCTTCGAAGAGGGAGGCATCATCAGACAGTACGAAGGCGGTTACACGGATTTTCTGGAAAAGTCCGGCGGACTTGCAAGTTCCGTAAACGATAAAAAATCCAATGTGAAGAACACAGCTTCCGAGTCCGTGAACACATGGAAAGAAGCTCCGAAAAAGGCGAAATTCTCCTACAAGGAACAGCGGGAATATGAGACTATAGAAAGTGAGATAGAAGCGCTGGAAAAGAAGATCGAAGAAGTGAGCCTCGAAGCGGAGAAGAACACCAGCGATTACAGCAAACTCATGGAACTGAATTCCGAAAAGGAAAGACTGGAAGAGGAACTCCTAAGTAAGATGGAACGCTGGGAGTACCTTGAAGATCTTGCAAAAAGAATAAAGAACGGTGAATAAAACAATCCCGGGAGGGCATGACCCTTCCGGGATATATTTTTAATGAATCTCAATTGTGTAACTTTTTTCCATTTTTTCTCCGGGTTCACAGGCAAGAGAAAGAGGTTTTTCGGAAAAATCACCCTTGAAACCTGCCATGTCCGGAATGCCGTACCAGGGCTCGATGCAGATGAAGGGAGCATCTTTTCCCGGAGGAGACCAGATGCCCAGGGCGGGAGTCTCGAAACGAACGGTTACGAGGCGCTTTCCGTTGCCGTCCAGAAGTTCTGCCTGATCCACCTGACGGTTGTCCATGACATAGGCGTCGTTGTCGAAGGTGTTGTGCTTGTAATCAAGCTTTCCGTCGTCGAGGTCCACAGTGTATTTCTTCCCTGAAAGGGTACCGTTCTCATATGCCAGGTTCTCGAAGGAATCAAGGCGTCTGCCGTCCTTAAAGAGGCGTACTGCGGCGTTACATGGCTCGCAGCAGAAGGCTGGGTGAGCGCCGATGGAGAAATACATGGTCTCGGCTCCGATGTTTATGATGCGCCATGACACCGTCAGCCGGCTGTTTCTGAGGACATATTCGATCCGAAGCTCAAAATCGAAGGGATAAAGAGGCTTGGTCTCTTCGGAAGAGCGGAGATAGAAGATGCAGCTGCTCTCGGTCTTTTCAAGAAGCTTGAAGTCCGTGTCCCTTGCAAAACCGTGCTGGGACATGGAGTATTCTTTGCCGCCGATCATGATCTTCTTCTCGTTCAGCGCTCCCACGATGGGGAAGAGCACAGGTGAAGAACGGGCCCAGAATTCGGGATCGGCCTGGAAGACGTACTCGTTTTCTTCCTTCTTGAAGCTCTTGAGTTCAGCTCCGTGGTAGCTGATCATGCATGAGTACTTGCCGCTTTTGATCTTTACATTCATATAGTTCCTTTCTACCCCCGTTTCGGATGATGATGCAGTCATCAAGTTTCCCAAAATCTCTGAGAGTGTAAAAACTTTACCATGAAATGATCTCAGCACCATCCTCGGTCACAAGGACCTGGATCTCCCATTGTGCTGAAGGAAGGCCGTCATCCGTGTACACTTCCCAATCATTTTCGTCCGTAATATAAATACCTTCTTCTCCCATGTTCACCATGGGCTCGATAGTAAACATGAGTCCCGGAGCAAGGAGCATATCCGTTCCCCGCTTTGTGTGGTAACCCACCCAGGGATCCTCATGAAATTCGTTTCCTACGCCGTGACCGCCGATCTCACGCACGATGGTGAAACCGTTGGCATATGCATGGTCGTGCACCGCCTGTCCCATATCCCCCAGGAACCCCCAGGGCTTAACGGCTTTGAAGCCCAGCTCGACGCATTCTTTGGTGACCTGCACCAGGCGTTTTACTTCCGGATCCACATCGCCTATGCAGAACATACGGGAAGAGTCGGAGTAGGCTCCGTTAAGGATGGTGGAGCAGTCCACGTTCACTATGTCTCCGCTCTTTAAGATGACCTTGTCGGAAGGAAATCCGTGGCAAACCTGGTCGTTCACGGAGGTGCATACGCTGTAAGGAAAACCTTCGTAGTTTAAAGGGGCGGGGATGCCGCCCATCTTTGTGGTCATATCATATACGATCCTGTCGATCTCGGCGGTGGTCATTCCCTCTTTTATCACATCCTGAATGTAGTCCAGCACCGCAACATTGATCTTGGCGCTTTCTTTTATCCTTTTTATCTGCTCCGGAGTCTTTATGAGATTCCTTCCCGGAACCTTGTGATGCAGCAACCTGTGTTTCTTGAGCTCCTGATCGAAGGCTTTGTGGCAGTCGCAGTACATTTTGTTGCTGCCGCACCAGCAGGGAGCATCATCTTTGAATTTTAATGACATGTAAACTCTCTTTCTTATTAAAAAACTGACCTATTCTTTACTTTACAACCATATCAGGCTTTTTGCAAGAAAAAAGTGAGCCCCGAAGGACTCACTTAATAATGTCTTTAGAATTCAATCTCTGTCAGTTTAACCGGTCTGCCTTCCTCCAGCGACTTCTTTGCTGCCTTTGCGATGAGAACTGGCTGAAGACCGTCATTGATGTCAACGGGAACTTCGCCATTGCCTTCGCAGGCTGCGCAGAACATGGAAACTTCCTTCGAGAAGGATGCCATGTAGCGCTCCAGGAAGAAGTAGAGAGGTTTCTCGCCGGTAACACCTGTCTCTGTGCTGATTACAGCGGTTGAAGGTGCATCGTTTGTAACGGCTACCTGACCCTTGGAACCGAAAACTTCAGCTCTCTGGTCATATCCGTATGCAGCCTTACGTGAGTTGTCGATGACCGCAAGGGCGCCGTTCTTGAGCTTCATGGTGATGATGGCGGTGTCGATGTCTCCGCGTTCCGCAATGGCGGGATTTACGAGACATGCGCCGTTGGCATATATCTCTTCCACATCACTTCCGGAGAGATAGCGCACCATGTCGAAATCATGAATGGTCATATCCAGGAAGATACCGCCGGAAACCTTTACGTAATCCAGTGAAGGAGCGTCGGGATCGCGGGATGTGATCTTCACTACATGAACATCTCCGATCTTGCCGGCTTTTACGGCTTCACGAACAGCTTCGAAGTTATGATCAAAACGACGGTTGAAACCAACCTGGAATTTGAGACCCGTACCCTTCAGCGCTTCCATAACTTCTTTGATCTTTGCCAGATCCTGAGAGATGGGCTTTTCACAGAAGACATGTTTCTTTGCCTTGATGGCTTCAATGGCGATGTCTGCGTGAGTGTTTGTGGACGAACAGATAAGAACCGCATCTATCTCGGGATTGTTCAGGATGTCGTGATAATCCTTGGACACGTTCCTGATGCCCAGGCCTCTTGCCCATGCTGCTGTTTCGTCACTCATAAAAGGATCGGCGATGGAAAGGACTTCGGCGTTCTTGATGTTAAAGGTAATGCTCTCCGCATGTACCTTGCCGATCCTTCCTGCCCCGATGATACCCAATCTGATCATATAAATTTCCTCCATATAATATGTTTAAGTTTTACACTACATAGTTAGTATGTTTTTGTTAACTTATTGGCATTATATCACCGAAGTTTGTCTAATTCAACAATAAAATATACAAAAAGTCACCTTCTTTTGTTGAATTTTGTGAGATTATGATGTATTATATCTCAGTATGAACTTTGCTTTTGACAGGGAGGAACTAAAATGGCTATGAAAAGCTATCGTATAAGCAGAATGGAACAGTACATCATCGATAAGGAACATGTTTCCATGGATGAATTGTGTCGTGAATTCGATATTTCCATCAATACCTGCAGAATGGATGTTGCGGAACTCTGCAGCAAAGGGACGGTTAAAAAGGTTTACGGCGGAGTTTCAAGCGTGAAGGAAAATTCACTGATCCCCTTTGAACAGCGCAAAATGACCAATTCCAACATTAAGAAGGAGATATGCAGGGAGGCTGCGGAAATGGTTGAGGACGGCGATATCATCTTCATCGATTCCGGTTCCACCACCATGTATCTTCCGGATTTTCTGGGCGACAAGAAGAACGTCACCATCATCACGCACAATCTCAATGCCATCGTCAGAGGCATCCAGCTCCCGGACACGCAGATCTTCTGCCTTCCCGGCACTCTTGACAGAAGGACCAATTCCTTTGTCACCGCGGATACAGCCAAGACTTTGTCGCGCTTTAATATAAAGAAGGCTTTCATCGCTTCCGCGGGCATATCCGAAAACGGCGACGTTTCCAACTCATCACCCCTGGAGTTTGAAGTTAAGAAAGCTGCAATGGCACATGCTTCGAAGAAGTATCTTGTGGTGGATTCTTCCAAGTTCGGGAAGAGTTCGCTGCTGAATTTCACAACTCTTGCGGAGATGGACGGCATATTCACCGATGACGCCATAGACAGAAAAACAGTCCTCTACTGCGAGCAGAATAAAGTACATCTTTACACTGCCTGCAGAGGAAAATAGTTACCAATTTTTAAAAAAAGCTGACATTGACCTCCTTATAAAAAAATGGTAGATTTAATAAGAATATCACAAAAAGATACCAATCTTATAACATGTAAATAACATATAAGATTGAAAGGAGATAAAAAATGTCACTTGTTCCTATGAAAGATCTTCTGCTGAAAGCGGAAAAAGAAGGCTATGGCGTGGGTGCTTTCTCTGTGGCGGATATGGAAATGATCCTGGGAGCCGTGAAGGCCGCCGAGGAACTGCAGCTTCCCATGATATTGCAGATCGCTCAGGTGAGACTTCCCTACTCGCCGTTGGACAAGATCGCCCCTATGATGGCAGCGGCGGCAAGAAACGCAAGCGTTCCCGTGGCAGTGCATTTCGACCACGGCCTTGACATCGAAATGATCCAAAAAGCCCTGGATCTGGGTTTCACTTCCGTAATGATAGATGCTTCCAAACTTCCCATAGACGAAAACATCCGCATCACCAAAGAAGTGCGTAAGATCGTCGACAGATACGGTGCAAGCGTTGAAGCGGAAGTGGGACAGCTGGGAGTTTCCGAAGACGGCAGCGGAGATGCTTCCAAGATCCATTCCGACCCCAAGGAAGTGAAGCTGCTTTACGAAGAAACGGGAGTGGATGCCATCGCTCTTTCCATAGGAAACCAGCATGGTTTTTACAAAGCCGCTCCGGTCCTGAACTTCGACATCCTTGACGAGGCGAACGACCTGGTTCCCGTACCCCTGGTACTTCACGGAGGTTCCGGCATTTCCGATCCCGATTTCCGAAAGTGCATATCCCGCGGCATCACCAAGATCAATGTGGCTACAGCCACCTTCTGCGCGGTGAAGGATGCGGCGGCGGAGTATCTTAAGAACGAAAAAACCGATTATTTTTCAATGAGCGACGCCATGATGCATGGCGCTTACGAAAACATAAAAAGACATATGCAGGTCTTTTCAATGAAATAATAGGAGAAGATTATGGGTTACATTGAATTCAAAAAGGACAGAAAGTTTGACATCATCCCTTTGGGAAGAGCGGCCATAGACCTGAATCCCACGGATTTCTACAAGCCTCTGAACGAGAGCACCACCTTTAAAAAGTATCTGGGAGGCTCTCCCGCAAACATAGCTGTGGGAATGGCGAGACTGGGCAAGAAAGTGGGCTTCATAGGAAAAGTCTCCGACGATCAGTTCGGGACTTTCATCGAGAATCGCTTTAAAGAGGAAGGCATAGATGTGTCTCATGTTGTAAGAGCGAAGAACGGCGAAAAGCTGGGTCTCACCTTTACGGAGATAAAGAGCGAAACAGAGAGCAGCATACTCATGTACCGTGATTCCATCGCAGACCTGGAACTGAACGTGGATGAGATCGACGAGGAGTACATTAAGAGTTCCGCATCCCTTCTCATCTCCGGCACGGCTCTTTCAAAGAGTCCTTCAAGAGAAGCGGCATTGAAGGCCCTTCGTTTTGCAAAGAGGAACGGAACTGTGGTGATCTTTGACATAGATTACCGCCCCTATTCCTGGAAAAATGCGGATGAGATCTCCATCTATTACTCCACCGTGGCAAGAGAGGCGGACGTGATCCTGGGATCCGGAGAAGAGTTCGACCTTACGGAAAAACTTATATGCGAAGGCAGGAGCGACAGAGAAACGGCCTACTACTGGCATTCCTGCGGCGCAAAGATCGTGGTCATAAAGCATGGCAAGGAAGGCTCCACGGCATATACCGCCGACGGAAAGAGCTTTTCCATAAAGCCCTTCCCCGTAAAACTTCTGAAGAGTTTCGGCGGCGGAGACGGATATGCTTCCGCTTTCCTCTACGGACTCATGGAAGGCTGGAACATCGAGGATGCTCTTGAATTCGGAAGTGCCGAAGCAGCAATGCTGGTGGCAAGTCACGCCTGCTCCGAGGATATGCCCGGAGTTGAGGCGGTGAAGAAATTCATCAAGGAAGAAAAAGAGCAGTACGGAGAAATGGTAGCGAGGGCGTAAAGATGAAGATATTTGAAAGACTTGATTTTGATAAGAACGGGGTAAAAGCGGTTTCCGAAGAAAACTCCGATATGATGATGGACATTAAGGTCTACAGGATGAAAAAGGGCGAAAGCCTGAACTTCCTGGATGAAAAGGATGAGACTGCCATACTCCTTACGGAAGGCAAGATCACTTACGTTTGGGAAGGTCAGAGAGCCTTGGCTTCAAGAAAGAACGTATTCGAAGAGCCGCCCTACTGCCTGCATATGTGCAGAGGAAAGAAGGCGGAGATCAGGGCGGAAGAAGATTCCGAGATCATAGTCCAGAAAACGGAAAATGAAAAAGACTTTGAAACAAAGTTCTACACTCCCAAGGAGAACAAGATCGAACTCATGGGAGCCACCCAGTGGGAAGGAACGGCCAAAAGAGAAGTGCTGACGGTGTTCGACTATCAGAACGCACCCTACTCAAATATGGTCATAGGAGAGGTCATCACCAAAGCGGGAAGATGGTCAAGCTACATCCCCCATTCCCACAGACAGCCTGAGGTTTACTACTACAAGTTCGAAAAGCCCCAGGGCTTCGGAGCGGCCTTCATCGGAGATGATGTTTTCAAGAGCCGCGACGGAAGCTGCGTAAGGATACCGGGCGGGCTCACCCACCCCATGACGGCAGCACCGGGGTACAACATGTATTATTGTTGGATGATAAGGCACCTTCCCAATGATCCGTGGACTACAAGGGACAACGATCCCGAGCACCTGTGGTTACTGAAAGAGTAACGGGGATAAAGAGAATATTATTGTTTAGTGATCTCCGGGGCATGCCGCAGGGCGGCATGTCGTATGCGAATAAGAAGCGCTCCGGAAAATGAATTTTCCGCGACGCTTCCTATTTGCATCTTACAATGCAACGTATACGTTGCATTGCCCCGGTGATCACGTGAAAAAGGAGATTCACTTATGAAAACAGTTAATCTTACAGTAGGACAGGCGCTGGTGCGCTTCCTTGATAATCAGTACGTCTCATACGACGGTGTGGAGACCAAGTTTGTGGAAGGAGTCTTCACCATCTTCGGGCACGGCTTCGTTCTGGGACTTGGTCAGGCTCTGGAAGAGGATCCCGGGCAGCTCAAAGTCTTTCAGGGACGTAACGAGCAGGGTATGGCTCACGCGGCCGCAGGCTTTGCAAAGCAGAACAACCGCAGGAAGATCATTGCCTGCGCTTCCTCCATCGGACCCGGCGCGGCAAACATGGTAACCGCCGTAGCGGACGCCACCGCCAACAGCCTTCCTCTCCTTGTGTTCACAGGCGACACCTATGCCACAAGGCAGCCGGACCCCGTGCTTCAGCAGGTGGAACAGCCCTGGGATCTGAACCTCACCACCAGTGACGCTTTCAGACCAGTTTCCCGCTATTGGGACAGGATCTCGCGCCCCGAGCAGCTCATGACTGCCATGATCAACGCCATGAGAGTCCTGACGGATCCCGAGCTGACGGGGGGTGTGTGCATATCCCTTCCCCAGGATGTACAGGGCGAGCGTTACGACTGGCCCGAAGAGTTCCTTCAGAAGAGAGTCATGCGGATCACGAGACGCATCCCCTGCGAAGAAGAGATCAACGATGCGGTTGAGATCATTATGAAAAAGAAAAAGCCTCTTGTGATAGTAGGAGGAGGCGTAAGATATTCAGAGAGCGGAACAGCAGTTACCGCATTCTGCGAGAAGTTCAACATTCCTTATGCAGAGACTCAGTCGGGAAAGAGTGCGACCTCCGGCAGCAACCGCTTTAATCTGGGCGGTCTCGGGGTTACGGGCAATCTCTCCGCCAATATGGTGGCAAGAGAAGCCGACGTCATCATCGGCGTGGGGACCAAACTTTCTGATTTTACCACCGGTTCCAAGGAACTCTTTGCAAATCCCGATGTGGATTTTGTCTGGATCAACGTTTCACGCTATCACGGCATGAAGATGAACGGAACTCCCATAGTGGGAGATGCGGGAGTCTCAATGGTGCTTCTTACAAAGAAGTTGGGCAATAAGGGCTATGTCAGCGGTTACACCACCGAGATCGAAGATGCGAAAAAAGCCTGGAACGAAGAGATGGACCGAATCACCCATACGGTATATGACGAAAACTACAAGCCCCTCATCAAGGCTATGGAGCCCGGAGTTCTGGAAGAGTTCAAAAAGGTTACGGGGGGTGTCATCACCCAGACCGGAGCCATCGGACTCATCCGCGAAAAGATCGAGAAGGATGCTGTCATATGCGCAGCTTCCGGCAGTCTCCCGGGGGACCTCCAGAGAATGTGGACCACGGAAGAAAAAGACTCCTACAACATGGAGTACGGCTACTCCTGTATGGGCTGGGAGATCGCGGCTGCTTTCGGCGCAAAGCTTGCAAGACCCCACAAGCAGGTTTATGCCATGGTTGGTGACGGAGCATTTATGATGCTTCATTCCGAACTTGCCACATCCTTACAGGAAAAGAAGAAGATCATAGTTCTCCTCTTTGACAATTGCGGTTTCGGATGCATAAACAACCTTCAGATGAGTAATGGCATAGGCTCCCTTGCCACTATGTTCCGATACAGAGATGAAAAGGACAGACTTGAGGGAGAGCTGATCCCCACTGACTTTGCAATGATAGCGAGAGGTTACGGCTGCAAGGGCTACACAGCCACCACCATGAAGGAACTGGAGGAAGCCCTCGAGAAAGCAAAGAAAGATGAGGTTTCTGTCCTCATCGACATCAAGGCCATGCCCAAGACCATGACCGACGGTTATCTCTCCTGGTGGAACGTGGGCCTGGGTGATTCATCCACCAATCCCAAGATCCATGAGGCTTTCAAGAATCGTATGGAGCACCTTGAACATGCCGGAAAATTCTAATATTTGGTAACTTGATTTAAAACGCTTGTCAAATGGAATAAAAATGATAATATATGAAGACAAAGTGGTGATTTGTTGTACTATTTTTGGTACTATGATAAGTGGTCTTTTTATGGCGTGCATATACATTTGTACCGATCACAGTACACTTTGTGCCGGCAGAAACGCCGGGTACATAACAGATTAAATGTTGTCTTCATACAAATAAACGAGAAGGGACATTAATGTTATGTTTAGTAAAGACAAAGTAAAGCTCGGTATTGCACCTATAGGCTGGACCAACGACGATATGCCCGCTCTCGGAGGAGAGAACACCTTCGAGCAGTGCGTGAGTGAAATGGCTCTTGCAGGCTTCACGGGATGTGAAGTGGGGAACAAGTACCCCAAGGATACGGCAGTTTTAAAGGAAGCATTGGACTTGAGAGGCATGAGGATCGCCAGCAAGTGGTTTTCATCCTTCCTTGCCACAAAGCCCTACGAGGAGACGGAAAGAGAGTTCGTTAAAGAGTTGGACTATCTTGAAGCCATGGGCGCGGACAGGATCAACGTTTCCGAACAGAGCTACTCCGTTCAGGGCAACGAAGCGCTTTCCATCTTCGACAATAAGGTGCATTTTACCGACGAAGAGTGGAAGAAGATGTGCGACGGTCTCAACAGACTGGGTAAAGTGGCAAAAGACCGCGGATTCAAACTTTGCTTCCATCACCATATGGGAACGGGAGTTCAGACTGTTGCGGAAACCGCAAAGATGCTGGATGACACCGATCCCGATCTTGTATTTCTTTGCTATGATACAGGGCATTTCACATTTTCGGGAGAAGACCCTGTTTACATTCTCAAAAAGTATCCCGAAAGGATCGGACATGTACACCTCAAGGATGTACGCCCCGATGTATTGAAAAAGGCTACGGAAGGACGCTGGTCTTTCCTTAAAGCTGTCAGAGAAGGCACCTTTACTGTGCCCGGTGACGGTTGCGTTGATTTCGACGCTGTCTTTGCCGAGTTGGAAAAGATGGACTACTCCGGCTGGTTCCTGGTTGAGGCCGAACAGGATCCCGCCAAGGCTAACCCGCTTAAATATGCCAAGATGGCGCGCAAATTCATTGCGGAGAAGACGGGACTGTAATATGCAAGACAACGGCTGACCTCAAGCTGATCAAGGGAGGAAAAATATGAAGTTTTTGGACAAAATCTCGGGTTCTGCCAAAAAGATCTGCGGCTCGGTGAAAAAATCCGTGGGATCTTTAAAGAAGGGTTCCGACAAAGAGAGAAAGGCGCCGGAAGTAAAGGAGAAAGTTGCGCGAACTGAGGAAAAGAACGCAGACAAGAAGAAAAAAGCCTCAGAGGCCATGAAAAAAGCTGCGGACTCTGTGAAGAAGCTGGCGGATTCCATGAAAAAAGGAGCTGTTTATGCTTCTGCGGAAACCAAGACAAAGATCATTTCCAGCATCAAGCTCAAGCTCCTTGTAAGCTTCATGGTACCGGTGCTTCTGGTAATGATCCTGGGATTTTCATCCTATGAGAGATCCAAATCTGCTCTGATCAAGAGCTTTCGGGACACTGCTTCCTCAACCGTCAAATCCACGGGAAACTACTTCGACCTGATCTCGCAGATCGTTGAGTCCAAGGCTGAGCAGGTGCTTTCCTTGACTACCATAAACTCATATTTCGGAAATGCCTTCGAAAAAGGCTCCGATGACGAAAAAAAGGCTAAAACCGCCATTTCTTCCCAGGTCAAGCAGGTGGCAAATTCTGATGACATATCCGTTGACGTCAGCATCGTTTCCTATTCCGTAAACAAGAGCATGTCCTCCAACGGAGCCTATCTCATCATCGGAGATACCGGTGCGAACAAATTCGACGCTTCCGATGACGGAAAGATCTTCGACGCTTTGGGAGAAAAGCAGGCTTGGATCGGCAGACATACATTTATCGATGAATTCGGATTTACGGACAAAGACTACAGCATGGTCTTTGCAAGAGCTTTTTATGATTCCCTGGGTGACAAACTGGGTTACATCTTTGCGGATGTCAGCACTGAAACGGTAATGAAGGCTCTTGCCCAGATCGATCTGGGCAACACTGCTACATTTTCTCTTGTGACTCAGGATGGCTGCGAAACCACCCGTAACGGTCTCACGGGGCAGATCTTCTACGGAACGAAGTTCTACAACAAGGCCGTTGCATCCGAAGAGATCACCGGAAGTGATTACGAAAAGATCGATGGTACAAAGTACCTTTGCCTCTACTATAAGATCGGAAACACAGGCGCCATGATCTGCGGACGTATCGCAGAAAAAGAGATAGTCAGGACTGCCGAGAGCATAAAACTCATCACTATGATCATCACCATCCTCTGTGTTGTAGTCAGCACGCTGATTGGATTGATCGTTTCCCTGAGTCTCAGTAATTCCATCGACCAGACTGTAGGCATCCTTGGACTGGCAGCGGAAGGCGACCTGAGGAACAGGATCAGATCCACGCGTAAGGATGAACTGGGCAAACTGTCCAATGCCACGGACAAGATGCTTCACAATACGAAGAAACTCATCGTTCAGGCCACCAATGCTTCCGATGCCCTGAACACGTCCTCCGGAGAATTGCTTGAATCTGCAAGTGAACTGAAGGATTCGGCTACAAGAATGAACACCTCCATTGACGAGATCAAGAGGGGTATCACCATGCAGGCCGGCGACGCTTCCGACTGTTTGGCTGACACGGAAGTACTGAATGAGAAGATCGACGATGTAAGAAAGAACGTAAATGCCATCGAAGGCATGGCAGAGAGTGCTACTTCCGCAGTTTCCGAAGGCGTACGTTCCGTTGATGAACTGAAGAGCAAGGCGGATCAGACCGCCTCCGTTACAAAGACCGTCATCACGGACATTCAGGCTCTTGCGGGCGAAACCAAGGCTATCAACCAGATCGTTGAGACCATCAATGACATCGCTACCCAGACCAACCTCCTTTCCCTCAACGCTTCCATTGAGGCGGCGAGATCGGGAGATGCGGGACGCGGCTTTGCGGTTGTCGCAAATGAGATCAGAGTTCTGGCTGACCAGTCAAAACAGGCTGCAAACGAGATCAGAAAGATCATCGGTTCCATCGTCAAGAGGACGGGGGAGACGGTCGTTTCAGCAAAGCAGGCCGACGACATCGTTACTCAGCAGGGTGCAGCGGTTGAAAGCACACTGAAGAAGTTCACCGTCATTGAAGAAAGTGTCGGAAACATCGCAGGTAACATTGCAGACATCAGCCGTCAGGTAAAGGAGATCGAACATGCGAAGGAACACACCGTAAGTGCTGTTCAGAGCATATCCTCCGTCCTTCACGAGACAGAAGCCATGGCAGAAGAACTTGAAAAGAGTTCAAGGATCACCAAGGAAGAGGTTGAAAGCCTTAATGCCGTAATAGCATCCCTTAAGGGAGAGGCAGGAAAACTCAAGGAAGAATTGAATTCCTTTAAGATCTGATGAGCGGATTTATAAAATCAATATTATTGCGTTAGAAAATATGATTAATAAACGCCGAATTCACAAACGTGAGTTTGGCGTTTTTTTGTTGAAAACGATTCTTCTTATTGTAAAGTTTACAAAAAATACAAAAATATGGTAACTCCAACAAGAAACATAGAAATACATTGACAATATTCCGTAGGTTTGTAATAATTTACATGCCGAAATCAATGAGAAAGAATTCGGAATATTGTAAAGTTATGGGAGGAAAAAATGAAAAAGCAAAGCAAAGCAAAGCAAAGCAAAGCAAAGCAAAGCAAAGCAAAGCAAAGCAAAGCAAAGCATCTCCTGATGATGCTTCTTGTTTTGGTTATGGTGGTGTCGAGTGAGGATACGGTTGTAAAGGCGTATGTTTCTGACCCTGTTATTGTGGATGAGGGACATACTCATTCTATGAAGTCGACTGTGCTAAAAGAGGCTACTTGTACATCGGTCGGAAAACAAAGGTATTATTGTCAGGTTCCGGGGTGTTCTTACACCTATACCTCGAATATACCGAAGAAAGCGCATAGTTACAATAGTAGAACGTCCACAACTGCTCCGACATGTTCTCAAAAGGGGATTGTTACAGGGTATTGTACATGCGGAGCCTCGAGCGTATTGAAAACAATACCTGCAACAGGGAAACATAATTACACGTCTACAATTACGAGACAACCAACCTGTACCAGTACAGGCACAACAAAGTACACTTGCACGATGTGTGGGACCTCGTATACAAGAAGTATCCCCAAAACTTCTCATGATTTAGTTTTGTATGAAACGTTTTCTGCAACATGTACAAAAGACAGGGTTGATTATTATGAGTGTGATTGTGGATATTCTGAAAAACGTGTTGTCTCTAATACTCGGTTGGGACATGATTATAGAATTGATAATGTTTACGGTGCAACATGTACATCAACCGGTTCAAAGGTCTATAAGTGTTCGAGATGCGGAGATTCTTACAGAGAAAGTATTCCGACGAGCAGTCATAATATGGTTTTAATGCATACGGTAGGAAGTGGATGCTATTCTAATAAAACCGGTATTTATGAATGCACTGATTGTGGACATGAGGAAAAAAGAGAATTACCCGGGACGATGACCGGACATAATATGCTCCCGGCAACATGCGGAGAGGCTTCGAGATGTTCCCATTGCGGATATAGGGAAGGAAATCCTACCGGAAAACATAACTACGTTTCGAGAGTGGCAATATCACCGACTTGTACCAGTCAAGGACAAATGGAGTACACTTGTAGTGTATGCGGTGATACTTATAAAAGGATTATAGAAAAGGCACCGCATGATATTGAACTTATCAGCGTGTATGAAGCGACTTGTACTCATGACAGAGTAGAACATTATGAATGCGATTGCGGTTATTATGAAAAGAAAGAGATACCTAATACCGCACTGGGACATGATTACATTCATGAGATCACAAGTGAGGCTACTTGTACGAGTGATGGCTATGGAAAATACACGTGTTCAAGATGTGGAGCTTCATATGGCGAGAGTATTCCGAGAAAAGGTCATAGCTATAAGTATGTCGAGACGGTTGGTACAGGATGCACAGAAAATAAGAAGGAGATATATGAATGCAGTGAATGTGGACATAAAGACAGAAGGGAAAAGGCAGATTCATATACCGGACATGATTATTTATGGGAAGTGATTGTTGAACCAACCTGTACAAACATGGGAAAAGGTCGATACACATGTAGTTTGTGCGGCGATTCTTATACCGAGGATATAGATGTGATACCTCACGCTTTAGTTTTGATCAGTACTACGGAGGAAACATGCGAAAACAATAAAATAGGGCATTATCGATGCGAGTGTGGGTATGAAGAAGATAAAGAAATACCAAACACAGCTAAACATTTGGACAGGGTGACTCATTTCCGTGAAACCTGTGGCTCTGATGCATATGATGTACATACCTGTGATAGGTGTGGGTACAGTTATCAGGAGATTGATAATTCTCACCCTGCGACAGGAAAACATAAATATTCAAAAGTTACCTGCACAAAGCCTGAAATCTGTTCTGTATGTGGACAGCAGGGGAAGGACCGCTTGTATAATGATGAGATAGATCCTGACGAAGATGAAATTCTATATCATGATCTGACTTGTGTGGTGGATGAAGATGGAGATTACATACATTTTCTATGCAAAACATGCGGAGAAGTATTTGTCAGGGATGATTACAAAGTGAAACATCATGATGTTCAATGCGCCGGCTCTTTTTTGACGGAAACATGGGAGAGTTACTATGACCAGTCGGGTAACATGTTGTACCATCCGGTAGTATGTAGGACATGTGGCGACGGTGGAATGGAGCATATTCAAGAATGTAGCTGGGTTTGGAATGGACATGATGACTATTTGACGGGACGAGATAATCTGGAATGCAAGATTTGCGTTAATAATAATGTTTTACTTCATGGAGAAACTTTGGAAGCTCCTACTTGTGATAAGGTAGGAAGCGGAAGAGGAACACTGAATAGTGGGAAGACGTTGTATTATGAGATACCAAGGACTAAGCATGAGTGGGAGACAATCCGTGAAAGCACATGTATTTATGAGGGCGAAAGAAAATGCTTGATTTGTGGGCTACATGAAAGCGTGAAAAAAGACCCAGATAATCATAAATCACTTCATGAAGTATACAAAGATTTTGATTGGCAGACTCATATTTTGGACGGAGAACAATGTGATGATTGCAATAAAATAAATACATTTTTTGTGAAGGAATCACAAGAGCATGGACCTTATTGGGTTTCGCAAAACAATTCGAAAAAGCATCTGCTTCAATGTATGAAATGCTTTCATGTATTTTCCGGTGATCACACTCTTAATGAAGATACAATAGTGGACTTGTACCAAATAGGAACGGGAAATCGACTTGTCATATATGCTATAGCAAAATGTGCAGTATGCGGAGAAGAGGGTGTTGTTGTAGGAGAACTTAAACTTACAAAATTGGTGAACTCCGAAGAACTGCATGGGATGATAGCATCTGCTTTGTTTGACGGAGTTGGAATAGTATTGGATGTTATTGGCGTGGGAGAAATATGCGGACTTCTTAGGGATATACCAAAAATAGTTAAATGTGCTTCTGAGGTAAATGATGTTGTTGGAACAGCACTAGAACTTAAGGAAATGTTGACAGAAATAATACCTGGTATTGTTGATGTTGCTGCTGATTCTGAAGATTTTAGAAAAATAAAAGATAATCTGTTAAACTTACATGTGGATTCAAAAGAGAATTTGCATACATATCCAGAACTAGTTCAAAAAGTGGTTGATGGCTTTAATTCAAAAGAACTTAAATTTGAAGAATAGGCAGAATCTGTTTTTGCGGCGTTTCATTCGTAGCAAATAAATTAAAATTTTAAGGAGGTCGCATAGACCTCCTTAAACGTTAGAAAGAAATTTCTTAAAGTGCTTGGATTGCGTTCTTCTTAAAATCACTCGGACTCTTACCAACAAGCTTATTAAAAGTTCTGTTGAATTGAGAAAAGGAGTTAAAGCCGCAGGCTATGGAAATGTCCGTGATCTTTGCCTTTCCGGAAAGCAGCATCTGTTGAGCATTTCGTATGCGGGTCATCTGGATGTAGTTCACAAGATTGAAGCCTGTAATGGCTTTAAACTGGTGGGAAAGGTAGTAAGGCGAGATGTAAAACGTCTGGGAGAGGAATTCCAGGGACAACTCCTCTGCAAAATGTGCATGGATGTAGGAAGTTACCTGGTAGATCTTTTCTTCCAGGGTGTTTTCCTTTACCTGCTTATAGATGTTTTTGGGCGCATACTTATTAAGGCAGTAAAGAAAACGGATGAATTCTGTGTGGACCTGGAGCATGTATCCGGGGGCTTTGTGTTTTAATAGGTCACAGATCTCGTTTATGTGAAAGAATATCTCTTTCTGCTCGCTTTCATTGAAACGCAGTACCGGAGGATCGGCATAAAACACCGACAGAAGCCTGTTGGTTTCTTCGTTTAGCAGCGGGTTGGCTTCTTCAGGAATTGAAAAATCGATGATTAGTCTTCTCACAGGAGAACCTTCGGGATAGATGGATTTGTGCAGCTTTAAAGGCGGCAGGAGCGTGATGTCGTACTGGCGCAGAGGAAAAAGAGCTCCGTCCACCAGATGCTCCGCATCTTTATCTATCAAAATGTGAATTTCATAAAATCGGTGGAAATGCTGGAATTCCATGTTTATGTCAAAACTTCTCACATCGTAATCGAAGAGATAAAAAAGGGGATCGGAATCGTTTCCGATGGTCTCTACCAGCCCCTGTTCATAATGTAAGATTTCGTTTGTTGCCATATATGACCTTTCTTTTGTACAAAATATACAAAAAATCGTTTGCTGACCCCCTTGGTTATGGAGAATACTACCATATAAAAACAAAAAATGCAATATTTTTGGCTGTAAGAACGCAAATTATACGTTGCCGTAAAATTAAGGCTCTGTTAAAATACCATCATAGAAAGTTGTAAGTTAACAAGGTTTTACCTAAAATTTACCAATTTTTTATTATGCTAATATTGTGGCATATTGTGAATTTTGCTATCATTAACACAGTTGACGGTGCGGATTCATAAGGCTTTGGATATAAAAAGGAAGTTACATGAAAGAGATTAATGAAAAACTTGATCTTCTCCTGAACAGTTTCCAAAAAGTGCTTTACGAAGAGGACGATCAGTTCCTCAAAGGAATGAGCACCAGGAACATTGCAGGCGACGATGTCAACAAATACAAATTCTGGGAATGGACCCAGGGTGTGGGACTCTACGGAATGTGGAAAATGTTCGAGAGGACCGGCGACAAGAGGATGCTGGACATCCTGCTCAAATACTATGAAAGACAGATGGGCATCGGCCTTCCTTCCAAGAACGTGAACACCACGGCTCCCATGCTGACTCTGGCATTTGTATATGAGTACACGAAAAAGAAAGAATATGGCGATCTTTGCATAGAATGGGCCGAATGGCTCATGAACGGCCTTCCGAAAACAAAAGAAGGCGGTTTCCAGCATTTGACCAGTGACACACTGAACGATCAGGAACTTTGGGATGATACATTGTTCATGTCGGTGCTTTTCCTGGCTAAGTGCGGAACGATCTTCGGTAAAACGGAATGGGTGGACGAAGCCAAATACCAATTCCTTTTACATATTAAATATCTGGCCGACAAAAAAACCGGTCTCTGGTTCCACGGCTGGACATTTAACGGTAACCACAACTTTGTGGAAGCTCTTTGGGGCAGAGGCAACAGTTGGGCTACAGCGGCGATTCCCGAATTCCTCGGTATGGTGGAATGCGAACCCAGTGTGAAACGTTTCCTGACGGAAGCCTTCAGAAATCAGGTGGATGCATTGAAGAAGTTCCAGGATCCCTCCGGAATGTGGCATACACTTGTGGATGATCCCACTTCCTACGTGGAGACCAGTGCAACCTGCGGATTTGCTTACGGCATACTGAAGGGCATCAATGAAGGACTCATCGGGGAGGAGTACGAAGAGACAGCAAGAAAGGCGCTGCCTGCCGTACTTTCAAAAATAGATGAGAACGGAGTTGTAAATCAGGTTTCTTATGGCACTGCCATGGGAAGAGAATCAAAGCAGTTTTACAAAGAAATAGCAATAAAACCCATGCCTTACGGACAGGCCATGGCGATTTTATTCTTATTAGAGCTTCAAGCTCGAAACAATTAAGGAGGATTCTTTTATGAAGAAAAAGCTTTTGTCACTGCTTCTTGCAGCAACAATGGTAGTTTCTCTGGCTGCATGCGGCGGTTCAACTTCGAACACACCTTCAGCAGAGCCTACACCTACCAAAGCGGCTGCTAAGAACACACCTGCTGCGCAGGCAACAAACACACCTACACCTACTCCTGTTTCCGTACAGGAGATGAAGTTCTCACAGGCACCTACCGTTAAATCAACCGCAAAGGTTGAAGACAGATTGCCTGTAAAGACAGATGTCTTCATTGAGCAGGTTGACGCAAATGGAAATCCGTTGGAAATTGGTGTTTATGGAGGAAACCTCAATCTTCTGGGAGGCAGTTCGGGATGGAACACATCAAGAGCAATGCTTGAGACCATCATTCATTACAACACAGATGGCTCTTACTATCCTAACGTCATCAAGTCCTACAGCGTAAGCTCTGATTACAAGGTTTGGACCTTCAAACTTCGTGAAGGCATGAGATGGTCCGATGGTGAGCCTTTCACAGCTGATGATATCGTTTTCTGGTATGAAGCTGTTCATAAGACAAACTTCGATACTAAGGCTGACTGGACCGCCCTCAGAGAAAACGATGAGAAAAATGGCGATTTTGCTGTTCTTACAAAGGTTAATGATTACGAAGTGACTTGGACATTCCAGAATCCCAAGTATCCCGCTTCCTTCATTGAAAACGGTGACTTCAAGTGGTGCTGGGCTCCTGAACATTATTTAAAGGATCTCATCCCTCATTCCGTTTGGGCTGAGAGCACTCTTTCAGACGAGGAAGTCCTGATCAAAGCAAAGGAAAAAGGATTGGATTTTGAGAAAGTTAAGGATCTTGGTAAGCAGACAACTTACTATTTCTGGAACTGGCCCGGAATTCCCACTCTTAATTCATATGTCATCTCTACTGAAGCAGGATTAAATAATTACAAGGGAGCTACTTGTGAATATTTAAGAAATGAGTATTTCTGGAAGGTTGATGCAAATGGACAGCAGCTTCCTTATGTAGACAAGCTTGTATATACAATGACAACTGCCGAGGGCCAGGAAATCCTTCTTTTCCTCTCCGGGAAGCTTGATGTGATCGGTGTTACAATGGATAAGATCTCTTCGACTTTGGCAGATGCAGGAGATAGCGCAGACCTCAGAACATTCTCCGGTTCAGGTTGGGGAACATGCCAGATTACCTTTAACTATACTTCAACTGACAAGAATCTTGCAGATCTTTTCGCTAAGTCTGCATTCCGTCAGGCAATGTCCATCAGCGTTGACAGAAACGAAGTATCAGGTCTTCTCTATGATAACTTCCTTGATCCCGGACAGGCTTGCCCTTCAATCGGAAACTTTGGTTATGATGAAGAGTGGAGCAAGAAGTGGACTGAGTACGATCCTGCAGCAGCAAAGAAACTTCTTGAAAGCTGCGGCCTCGTAATGGGCAAAGACGGTTATTATGATTTTGCTGACGGAACAGATCTTCTCATCACATTTTACTATGTAGCAGATTCCGGAGATGACAAGACATATACAGTCCTCAAGAATTACTGGTCTAAGGTAGGCATCAGAACCGACGCAAGAGAATTCACACGTGAAGCATACGATCAGAAGATCGATAACAACGACTGGGTAGCAAGCTGCGGACCTACAACTTCCATCGGCGGTCTTGGACTTAACGACAGACCTGCACCGTTTGTTCCTATCGCAGAGGCAGCTGAGTGGTATGGCGAATACGGTACCTATTATCAGTACAGCGGTGAAAAGGGTGTTAAGCCTACAGGTGATTTCCAGAAACTTGTAGATCTCTACAATGAGTGGAAGGCTACACCTGACAGAAGCAAGAAGGATGAGATTGCTCTTAAGATTTACGATATTCATAAAGAGAACCTTTGGTCTATAGCATACCTTGAGGGAATCGGTTCTTACAAGCTTATCAACAGCAAGATCCACAACTTCCCTGATAACCTTGTTTCTGCTGACCTTTATCAGTATGATAATATTGCACATTTCTGGACATTCTTTATAAAGTAATAAAGAAGTTATTTATTGATGAAGAAGGCGGGGAACGGTAGTTTTCCGCCTTCCCGTTTCTAAGAAGTTTTGTAATCTGAAAGAAATTGAGTGAGGAAATCAATGGACACAAATACAAATTGCAATGTTAATAAAGATCAGACTAAATCCTGGGACAAAATTATCAATTCGTTGAAGGATTTTTTTGGAAAAGATATTGTTCGGTACATCGTGAAACGTATTTTGATGTTCATTCCGACTATTTTTCTTGTATCTTTCTTAGTATTTTTTGTAATACAGCTTCCCCCGGGAGATTATGTATCTTCTGAAGTGGCTAAGTTAGCCGGTGAAGGAGAGTATCTCAGCGAGAAAGAGGCAAATGACCTGAGAGCTGAGTATGGTATTGACAAACCGTTTATTGTTCAATACGGTATGTGGATCAGGGATATCATTTGGACACCTACTGATTCTCAGTATTACAGGATTAATCATTCTCATCACAACTGGAAATATTCTTTTGAGCAGAAAAAGAATGTATGGACAGTTATTGAAGAAAGATTGGGTATTACGATCCTCATCAGCTCGATTATTATGATCTTCCAGTATGCGGTATCTATCCCCATCGCAGTATATTCTGCAACGCATCAGTACTCTGCGGGAGACTATATTGCATCGATCGTTGGCTTTCTGGGAGCGGCAATTCCAAACTTTGTTTTGGCGTTTGTGCTGATGTATCTGTCTTATAAGTGGACAGGAAATGCACAGGTTGGTCTTGAAACGAAAGAAGGCGTGATCGGATTCTTAAAGAGTCTTGTGATCCCCATAATCGTTATCGGTACATCAGGTACTTGCGGAATCATTCGTTCCGTAAGAGCGCAGATGTTGGATGAGATTGGAAGGCAGTATACCTTGACCGCTCGCGCAAAGGGTGTAAAGGAAAGTACGATCATTATGAAGTATTGTTTCAGAGCAGCTATCAACCCCACAGTTTCCGGTCTTGGCGGTATCCTTTCAAGTTTGTTCTCAGGATCAACCGTTACTGCGATGGTGCTTGGTTTGCAGATTCAGGGACCTCAGCTTCTGGCGGCTCTTCAGGCACAGGACATGTACCTTGCCGGATCTATCGTAATGGTCCAGGCAATACTGGTAGTTATAGGTATTCTTCTTTCAGATATTGTTTTAGCATTTCTTGATCCAAGAATTCGTTATTCAGGAGGAAGCAGATAATGAGCAAAAAAAAGAAAACAAAAGAAGATTATTATCTTGCTTCTCAATGGACATTGATGGCAAGAAAGCTTAAGAAGCATAAATTGGCTAAAGTGTCATTGATCATATTGGCGATACTGTATTTTGGAGCATTATTTGCAGATTTCTTTGCTCCTTATAGCATTTCAAACACATCATCGCTCTATAAAGATACTTTTCCTTCCAAAATACATGTTATGCATGATGGGGAGTTTGTCGGACCTTTTGTATATGGTTTGACAAAAACCATTAATAAAAAAGATTTAAAAGCACCGATCGTTATTGAAGAAGATACTTCACAGTACTACAAAATAGGATTGTTTGTTCATGGTGATGAGTATAAAGTATTAGGTTTATTTACATCTGATATTCATTTCTTTGGCCTTAAGGAAGGATCTAATGGTGGTACGTCTGCCAGAATTTATCTTTTCGGAGGAGACGTTCTGGGACATGATATCTTATCGCGTATTATCGTTGGCGGAAGAATATCATTAACAATTCCCTTTGCAAGTGCTTTCATAAGCTTTTTCCTTGGTATAACGATAGGCTCGCTTTCCGGATATTTTGGCGGCGTATTTGATATGATCGTACAAAGAATCATCGAGGTTATCGGCGCTATTCCGCAGATACCTCTTTGGATGGCTTTGTCTGCGGCTATTCCTGACGGAATATCTACCGTAAAGATATATCTATACATTACGATCATATTGTCCTTCATTAACTGGACTGGTATGGCACGTATAGTACGTGGTAAGTTCCTGTCCCTTAAGAATGAGGATTACGTTATGGCTGCAAGACTTGCGGGAGTAAGCACTTGGAAGATCATATGGAAACATCTCGTTCCCGGATTTTTGAGTTACCTTATTGTAGCACTTACATTAGGTATTCCCGGATCTATCGTCGGTGAGACTTCAATGTCATACCTTGGATTAGGTATTAAGGACCCTGCTACAAGCTGGGGAGTTCTGTTACAAGAGGCAAGCGATGTAAAGGTTGTAGCTGCTTATCCGTTTAAGTTGATTCCCATCATATTTGTTGCAATAACAGTACTCGCATATAACTTCCTCGGCGATGGTCTTCGTGATGCTGCCGATCCTTATAAATAGAATGTGGAGGTAAGAAATGGATAAAGATAATATTCTTGAAGTAAAAGACCTCCGTGTAAACATTCATATGATGGAGGGCGAACTCACAGCAGTCCGCGGAGTAAATTTTGAGATTAAAAAAGGTGAGACCCTGGGTCTTGTAGGGGAGTCCGGATGCGGAAAATCTCTTACATGTAAGGCGATTCTCGCCATCAATGATAAAAAGTGTGAAGCAAAAGGATCCATCAAGTTCAATTCCGATGAATCCGGAGAAGTGGAGATCCTTGATCTAAATCCTAAGGGAGAGGAGATCAGAAGCATCCGCGGTAAGCAGATCTCCATGATCTTTCAGGAACCCATGGTTGCTTTTTCTCCTATGTACACTATCGGAAATCAGATCAACGAGTGTACAAGACTTCACATTACAAAAGATAAGAAAAAGTCAAAAGAGATCTCCATGGCGGTTATGAAAAAGGTTGGTATCGCCAACGTTGAAAAACGATACAACCAGTACCCTCATGAATTCTCCGGCGGTATGTTGCAGCGTGCTCTCATCGCCATGGCTCTTGTGTGCAACCCCAAGATGCTCATTGCAGACGAGCCCACCACCGCTCTTGACGTTACCATTCAGGCTCAGATCCTTGAACTCATGAAGTCCTTACAGAAGGATTTCAACACAGCCATCCTTTTCATCACTCATGACCTGGGTGTTGTTGCCAAGATGTGCGACAGAGTGGCTGTCATGTACCTCGGTAAGATCGTAGAGAGTGCGGACACCGAGACTATCTACGCAAATCCTCAGCATCCTTACACAAAGGGACTCATCGGTTCCGTTCACAAGATCGGCGGTAACCGTGAAGACAGACTCTTCTCCATTGAAGGAACCGTTCCTCTTGCCATGAACCTGCCGGTGCAGTGTGGTTTCTATGACAGATGCACCGTTGCTATCGACGGACTTTGCAATAAGGCAGAGCCTGAGTTGGTGGAGATCGAGCCCGGACATAAGGTAGCATGCTTTGCATGCAATCACGAAGGCTGTAAAGCTGAATGTGAAAGAGCAAGAAAAGAAATTGCCGAGCGTGAAGAAAGAGAACGCAAAGAAGCTGAACTTGCAGCTCAGGAAGCTGCTTTAGGTAAGAATAAAAAGAAACTTTTTGGGAGGAGAGCGTAAGTATGAGCGAGATGAATAAAGAAAACATACTTGAAGTAAGACATATACATAAGCGCTTCACTTCCAAGGGTATCACCGTTAAAGCGGTCACAGACGTTTCTTTCAATGTTAAGCCCGGCGAGACCATCGGTATCGTTGGTGAATCCGGCTGCGGCAAGACAACACTGGGCCGTTGCATCGTACGTGCTTATGAAGCTTCCGAGGGCGAGGTCTGGTATCGCACAGAAGCCGGTGAAGAAGTTGATTTTCTTAAAGTTGACAATAAGAAAATGAAGAGCATCCGTAAGGAAATCCAGATGATCTTCCAGGATCCCTACTCATCACTGGACCCCAGAATGACGGTTCTGGACATCATCAAGGAGCCTTTAAAGGCCAATTATCCTGAAATGTCAAAGGACGAAATGGATCAGCGTGCAAAGGAGATGGCCGTTAAGGTGGGTCTTAATCCCATGTATCTCATGCGTTATCCTCATGCATTTTCCGGCGGTCAGCGTCAGAGAATAGGTATTGCCAGAGCCCTTGTTGTTCGCCCTCAGATCATCGTGTGCGACGAAGCCGTTTCGGCTCTTGACGTTTCCATTCAGGCACAGGTCATCAACCTTCTCCGGGATCTTCAGAAGGAATTCGGCCTCACCTACCTTTTCATTTCCCACGACCTTTCTGTTGTGGAGCACATTTCCGATAAGGTGGGCGTAATGTATCTGGGACAGATGGTGGAGTTCTGTGAAACCGAGAAACTTTACTCCAAGCCCATGCATCCCTACACTGAGGCACTGCTTTCGGCAGTTCCCGTAGCGGATTCCACTTTCAAGATGGAGCGTATCCCTCTTCAGGGTGAGATACCCAACCCCGCAAATCCGCCTTCAGGCTGTTTCTTCCACGAAAGATGCCGCTATTGCACAGGTCGCTGCATCACTGACGCACCTACACTCAAGCAGATGCCCGACGGACGTCTCTGCGCCTGCCACAGAGCGGAAGAACTGGATCTTCACGGTTTCGACCTTGAAGCCATGGCTAAGGCTGCAGAAAAATAAAACGGATTATAAGAGAACCTCTGTTAGATTCTAGATGAAAAGAACGAGAGACGGGCGATGCCCGTCTCTTGTTGTATATAAGGAATCTTCCAATAAAGTATCATTTCTGCAGAACATTTGTGCTATACAATCTAACAAATATGATATAATAACCATAACAAATGTCCTATGATGTATTCATCGAAAACCATACAGCAGGAGGTTTGGGATGAAGAAAGAAACGGTGGAAAAGTTGCCTCTCCTTTCGGGAAAAGGGATGTGGCACACCAATGATTGCGGGGGAAAGTATCCGTCACTTCATCTGTCCGACGGTCCTCACGGACTGAGAAGACAGGAGGAGAGTGCGAAGACGAACAATGACAGCTATGTGTCCACTTGCTATCCTACCGCAAGCTGCCTTGCATCGACCTGGGACGAAAAGCTTGTGGAAAAGGTGGCGGATTCCATAGGAAAAGAAGCGTGGAACGCAAAGGTCTCGGTGGTACTGGCTCCCGGAGTGAACATCAAGCGTTCCCCTCTTTGCGGAAGAAACTTTGAATATTTCAGTGAAGACCCTTTTCTTGCGGGAAAACTCGGGACAGCCTATGTAAAAGGTGTACAAAAAAACGGAGTTGGAACATCTCTGAAACATTTCGCCGCCAACAGTCAGGAAACAAGGCGTATGAACACTGACAGCAGGGTGGACGAAAGGACTTTGAGAGAGATCTACCTGAGCGCCTTTGAAGAAGCGGTTAAAGAGGGAAAGCCTGCCACCGTCATGGCTTCCTACAATTATCTGAACGGCTTTAAAGCCACGGAGAACCGTCACCTCCTTACGGAGATCCTTCGGGATGAGTGGAGCTATGAAGGGGTTGTGGTTTCGGACTGGGGTGCATGCATAGATCTTGCAAAGTCTGTAAAAGCGGGAATGGATCTGGAAATGCCGGGCTGTTCCGATGTTCATGTGAAGAAACTCATTAAACAGGCCGAAAAGGGAGAGATCACCGAAGACGAAGCGGGAAAAGCCATAGATCGTATGGAGGCTCTCATAGAAAGATATGCCGCGGAGAACAGGAAAGAACGGGGCGAGAAGGAAGTGAAGCCCTATGAAACGGCGCTGGAAGCGGCCCTTGCGGGGGCTGTGCTCCTTAAGAACGAAGACAACACCCTGCCTCTTAAAAAGGGCATGGAGATCAATGTTGTGGGACGCCTTGCAAAGGAAGTACGTTTTCAAGGAGGCGGCAGCAGTCACATTAACACCATGAAGCGTCCGGACATTACGGAAGAGTTGGAAGCCGCGGGCTTTAAAGTGCATTACGCTCCGGGCTACAGAACGGACACGGAGAAAACGGATCACGAGCTGGAACATGAAGCTGTCGAACTCATGAAAAACGGCCTTCCCACCCTCTTCTGCGGTGGACTTACGGACAGGACCGAGGGAGAAGGCTTTGACAGGAAGGTGCTGGATCTTCCCGAGAACCAGAAGGAACTTTTGAACAGGGCGGGGAACATCATCTACCTTTCCTTCGGAGGTTCACCCTATGTGATCCCCTGCAGGGAAAAGATGAAAGCCATTCTTCATATGTATCTGGGGGGAGAAGCGGTGGCAAAGGCTGCAGCCCTTCTCATTTCGGGAGAGGCAAACCCTTCCGGAAAACTGGCGGAGACCTGGCCTCTGAACCTTAAGGACACTCCCGCCAACGGCGGTTTTGCAACTTCTTCCAACGAGATCTTCTATAAAGAAGGCCTTCTTGTGGGCTACCGTCATTACGACACAAAGAATGTGGCTGCGGAGTTTCCCTTCGGCTACGGTCTTTCATATACAACCTTCGAATACAGCGATCTGAAACTTTCGAAGACGGAACTTAAAGACGAAGGTCTCACAGTGTCCTTTAAGATCAAAAACACCGGCAACAGGGCAGGGGCGGAGACAGCCCAGCTCTATGTCGAAAATCCAGAGGGAAGGTTCCCCAGGGCAAAACACGAGCTGAGAGGCTTCACAAAGGTCTTCCTGGAACCGGGAGAAGAGAAGACTGCTGAGATCGAAGTGGACAAGAGAGCCTTTGAGATATATGATGTTTTGCTTAAAAGATTCAATCCTGCGGCGGGAACATACGGCATATGCGTGGGAGCTTCTTTGGAGGATCTCATCCTTCGGGGAGAAGTGAGGGCTGAAGGCACGGATTACAACGAGCATGGGGACGGAGCACAGCTAAACTGTTACATCGGCAACAACATGTGCGATCTGGACGACACAAAGCCCGGACATTATTCGGTGTACAATTCCCTGGGAGAGCTTTCTAAAAAGTCTTGGCTGGGCAAAGTGATGCTGAAACTTGCCCTTAAGATAGGCTACTCCATGTTCAAGGGAAAACCCCATGACGATCCTGAAGTACTGATGACAGTGGAAGCAATTAAAGACGGTCCTGTGGACTGTGTCATCATGCAGAGTGGGGGAATTCCCTACGGACTTGCGGAACTCATTGTAAAACAGGCGAACAGAAAGCACTGATAAGATTGGGAGGAGAAGGAAAATGATCGACAAAAAAACAAAATGGTCCTATTGCGTCGGGGCTACGGGAAGAGACGCAGCTTATACCCTGGTCAGCATGTTCATCCTGACCTACATCCAGTACACCATGAAACTTGAAGTCCTGCAGTTCACGGTGATCTCGGCGGCCATGGTGGTGTGCATGGTCTGGGATGCGGTAAACGATCTCATGATGAGTTCCGTCATCGAGAACAGCCACTACAAACTTGGTAAATATCGTCCTTTCATCATAGTGGGGGCTCTTTTGAACGCTGTGGTCATCATATTGATGTTCACCGTACGTCCCACAGGTTGGTCTTTCGTGATCTTTTTCTGCATCACCTACCTCCTTTGGGGCATGACCTACACTGTCAACGACATCGCCTACTGGGGCATGCTTCCCAGCCTTTCCAGCGATCCCAAGGAGCGCGACTCCCTTGTTACCCTCATGGGCATATTCGTTTGCATCGGTCAGTTCTCTGTGGCGGGTGTTGTTCCCATGGTCATTGCGGGAAATGCTGTCAGCGCGTTCCGCATCATCGGCCTCATTGTCGCCCTTGCATTCCTTGCTTTCCAGACCCTCACCTTCCTGGGAGTCACAGAGAGGGAGAGGATAGACAATGCGGATGAAGTCACCTTCGGCAAGATGTTTGCCATCCTTAAGAGAAACGACCAGCTGGTGAAGTCCGGTGTTGCTTACATCCTGTTCTGCGTCGGGCAGCAGCTCCTGCTCCTTCTGGCAGTGAATTTCTTCTATTTTGAATTCGGCTATTCCGAAAGCGGCGATCTTGTGACATTGTTCACGGTGATGTACGGCCTCGGCACTTTGGCAGCTCAGTTCATCTATCCCATTCTTTCCGCAAAGATCAGCAGAAAGAAGATCTACAGCATATGTATGATCGCTCTGGCTGTGGGCTACCTTGTACTACTGGCCTTTGGCTACGTACTGCCCAAGAATGTGATCCTTCTCATGATCACGGGTTTTGTGATCTTCTTCTGTCAGGGGCTCATAAACCTTGCCATGGTGGTCATCATCAACAACACCATCGAATATGACGAGTATCGCTTCAACGAACGCCATGACAGTATCATTTCCGCCATCCGTTCCTTTGCATCCAAGTTCTCGGGGGCATTGAACCAGGGAGCGGCTTCCCTCATCCTCATTGTCAGCGGTATCTATGCCGTGAGCCAGAACATCAGCGAGCTGGAGGTGGAGATAGGAAAAGGCACCATGATCCGCGAAGACGCTCTCATAAAGGCCGACAGTATCATTGCAACGGTAGAGCCTTCCCAGACACTGATCCTTCGGATCGGTATGGTGGCTCTTCCCCTGCTGGTAATGTTCATCTCCTGGCTCATCATCGAGAGGGGCTACAAGATCGACGAGAAAGAATATGCACGCATGCTGGCGGAGATCGAGAAGAGAAAGAGCAATGAAAAAGTATGATGTAAAACAGCTTCCCAACTTCGGAAAGACCGACCAGGCCATATTCGAGGAGAGAGAAAGCGGAACGACCCACACGCCCTTCGAAGCGGAACTGGAACTGTGCATGGCCATCCGTAAGGGGGACAGACACAGCATTGAAAAGATAATTAAGGAGACTCATGACAGAGAACTTATTGTTGGAAATCTTTCCTCCAATCGCATCATGTCCGTAAAGTACTGGGCGGTGACAGCCATAGCCACGGCGGTACACTATGCCATCCTTGGAGGACTTGATGAGACGGATGCCTACAACTTCAGTGATGAGTGCATTCGTACCATAGATTCCTTTGAGGAATATGACGAATGCATAGACTATCTGGGAGGACGGGCTCTGGCTCTCTGCGACCTGGTGAACGGAGCCGGGGGAAGGATGAGCTTTCCGGAAAGCGTGAAGAAGTGCATACATTACATCCACCTTCACCTTCACGACACCATTCCCCTTGAGGAACTGGCAGCTCTTACGGGGCTTTCCAGACCCTATCTTGCTTCTCTTTTTAAGAAGGAGACGGGGATGGGGATCCATGAGTACATCCTGAACGAAAAGATGAAAGAGGCGGTGGTCCTTCTGGATGAGGGCAAATCCTGCAAGGAAGTGAGTTACATCCTGGGGATCTGCAACCAGTCTCATTTCGGAAAGATCTTCAGGAAAAAATACGGCTTGACTCCCGAGGAATACAAAAATAAGAAATGAGGTCAGGGAGACAGGAGAAAAGATCATGATAAAGAATATTATCCTTGATATCGGCGATGTTCTTGCCCACTTTCAGTGGCGGGAACTGGTGGCAAAATATATGCGTCTTACGGACGAGGAATTCAAAATCCTGGTGGACGCCATGATGACCAGCGGGCTTTGGGACGAATTTGACCGTTCCCTCATGTCCGATGAGGAGATCGTGGCCAAGATCATCGAGAAAGCCCCTTCCATCAAAGACAAGATCCCGGAGTTCTTTAAGCATATGGATGAGATCGTGGAAGACTACGGCTACTCCTGCGACTGGATCAATGAACTCCATGCAAAGGGCTTCAAGGTTTACATATTGTCCAATTACGGAAAGACTGCCTTTGAAGCGTGCCAAAAAAACAGGCTCAAGTTCCTTCCCCTCGTGGACGGAAAGGTCATTTCCTACGAGTTGAAGATCGTTAAGCCCGAAAAAGAGATCTATGAAACGCTTTTGAAAAAATATGATCTGAAAGCCGATGAATGTGTGTTCTTCGATGACCGTGCGGTGAACATCGAAGGCGCCGAAAAAGTGGGTATCCACGGCATATTGTTCCGCAGTTTGGATCAGGCGAAGGCCGATCTGGAAAAAGCGGTAAAGACCTTTGGGTGAGCCTACTTTGAAAGGTCTTTCCGCAAACGGTCGAAGAGGGCCAGATACTCTCTTTCCACATCCTTAAAAGGGCGTACGTCGTAAGAAAGCTCCAGGCAAAGTTTGGGTGCGGGGCGGTCCTGAACCTCGTTGAGAAGCACTTTAAGGTCGTAGTAGAGCATGTCGTCATCCACCAGCTTTACCAGCTTTTCTTCTTCCGCCGTAAGGGTCGAACCCAGCCATTTTGTGTAGATCACATCGATAAGTTTATTTTCCCATTCTGTAAAGGATGGGATTTCTTTTTTGAAGGGTCTGGGAACATCGCTCACGTAGGCTTCCGATGCATCATGAAGAAGACATGCGAAGGTCACGCGAGGGGAATAGCCTCTGGCTTCCGCTTCCTTGGCACAGTTTATGCAATGCTGAGCCACGGAGAAGAAAGCCTTCACATGGCCGTTTCCTCTGCACTGCATGGAAAGGGAATGAGCAATGTCTTCGGGGTGCAGCTTTTCCGCCTCCGGTTCGGTGGGATAAAAGTGTTCTTCCGTGTAGGTTGTAATGTAATCTGCCATTTCATTTAACTCCGTACTTTTCTTTAAAATAATCTGCGAGAAGGTCTCTCGCGAAAACATCCGCGTCATATAACTCCACTTCCGTCAGGTGGTTGGGACCGTAGGAAGAAGAGTAGGTGTCCGTCACAAGATAGTAGACGGCATTGGGCGCCAGGTGATTCTTCACTTCCTCACCGTATTCTCCGTAGTTGATGAAGTAGTTGTCATTGGTGGTCTCAAAGAAATTGTTGTTAAGGTCTATGCCCTTGCATTCGCACAGCACCAACTGATTGTCGAAGGGGAAGAGCATCTGAAGATCCGAATAGGTCACTTCTCCCGCAGCCAGGGATCTGGGACTTCTGATGGAGAAGTAGCCGCCTGCCAGAGCGATGTCGTACTTGTCTCCCCAGCGTTCCATGGCCGCATCGTAGTAAAGGACGGCGCAGAGCTGACGCAGTTCGTCGCCGTCCATTCTCTCGGGGATGTTGGCTATGACGGCGTTGATGTCTCCGATCACATCGTCATATTTTGCCAGGAGAGTCTCCACAATGGGATCGGGATTTTGATCGTACTTGTAGGTGTTGTGGGAAACTATGCCTGCTTCTGAAGTCACAAGGGTGTCGTTGGCTTTGTTGTACTCCATGCATACATGGGAGAGGCCTGTGGTATTGTCGCCGCCGCCCTGAAGATGCCAGACGCCGTAAAAGTCCTTAAGGGCATAGGCCTTGTGGGTGTGTCCTTCAAAGACCACGTCCACGTAGCCGTCGGAAAGGGTGGGATCGAAGTAGGAACTCAGCTGTCCCACCGCTATGGTCCCTGTTCCGGAAACGTTCTTTGAGTAGCCGTCATGGACCGAGTAAACGATGATCTTGCAGCCTTCTTCTTTCCTGAGGCGTTCAGCTTCAGCTTTCACAAGTCTTGTGAGATCTGCGCCCGTAAGGAAGTAGACATCCGACACCATTTTGCCTGAAATGGAGGAGTAGCAGTCTCCGATGGCTCCGATGATGCCGATCTTCACTCCTTCACGCTCGATGACAACGGAGGGAGTGCAGTAGGAAGCAAGGCTCTTCGTGGCTTTTTCGTAAATGTTGATGGCGAGAAAAGGAAACTCTGCCAGTTCCTCATTTTTTTCAATATATTCACGACCCCAGTCATATTCATGATTTCCGAAGGTCATGGAGACGAAATCCAGATCGTTCATCCATTCCGTCACAAGATTGCCCCGGGTCAGGTTGGATTCGCTGCTTCCCTGCCACATGTCTCCCGAAGAAAGGATGACGAAATTGTCGTCCAGCATCTGCCTTGTTTTAAGCCAGGCGGTCATCTCGTCCACACCGGGCTGGGCATCGCTGTCCTTGAATTTGCCGTGAAGGTCGTTCAGGGCATAGATATCGATGACGGCCAGTACATCGGCATTGCACAGGTCGCACAGGCCGTTGTTGTCCGTGTCCTTGTGGATGCAGGCCTCATCCTGAACCGCAGGAACAGGTGATACTTCGGTGGCGGAAGTGATGTCGGCCGCCGTTGCGGAGGGAACATAAGGTTTAGTGGAAAATGAATCGCCGCAGGCTGCAGCCGTCATGAAAACTATAGTAAAAGTCAGTAATAAGAGTTTTTTCATAGGTTCACCTTTAATATATGTTTGTTCTTACCGAGCGTTTCATTATACCCCCTTTTATTTTTTTTGGAAAGGGTTTATATTGTAAAAAAACTATGTTAAAATCCTGTAAGATATGTACATTTTATAAACATCCGGATTGCTGGGGTGGGGGAGCAAGACTATGATCATGCGGGATGAGATCAGGACCTTTGCAAAAAGGTACAAGCAGAACATCGAGAAGCGTACGGAACTGAACAACAGACTGTTTGAACTCTGCGAACACGACAAATGGCTGAAACTTTTGAAGGACAGGGCGGTGAAGAGCCAGCGCCTTTATAAGGACAACGAAAAGCTCATTGCCATGATAAAGAGCAAACTGGAGGGAGAACTCACGGACAAGGAGGCGTCATCTCTTTATGACGCTGTTTTTAATGTGTTCTTTGACCGTTTCGAGATCAGCGACATCCCAATCTTTATGATGCTGGCAAAGCGTCTTTTGCCTGTTTATAAAGAAAAAAAAGATTACAACCGCCTTGCCAGGCTTTACGGCATATTGACCTATTGGAGCATGGAATACTACTCCCGCATAAGGGCGGTGAGCGACAACGAGACCATCGACTATGCCTATGAGACGCTGGCTCTCAAGGAACACTATGCCGAGATGGACGATCCCGAAGCCAGACTTCGTATCTTCCGTACCTATGCAAACCTTCTGGGAAACATTCTTGAAGGTCATGCGGGCATTCATGGAAATTTTTTTGAAGTATACATTGAGATGATCAATTTCTGGAACAGCGACACCGTGCAGAAACTGGACGGGAAGAATGAGGACATCATCGCGGAAGTTGAGTGGATGAAGGAAAACATGGTGTACATATGCACCTGCAACCTTCTGGATTATAAAAACGAGATCACGGAGAACGAGAGACGCCGTGAGATCGGCTTTGTTCGGGAAAGACTTGCGGAATTCGACGGAAACCTTGAAGAGAACACCATTTATTGGGTTGGTGATATGATGCTTAAGATCCTGTTCAGGGAGATCAGCCCCAGAGACGCCATCCACAAGGTCATCATGAGGACCGATGCCATCAGAAAACCGGATTTTGACAATCTGGAGCCCGAAGAGAACTGTGACATCCTGGATGAAAAATACATGATGATGGATCTCAGCGTGTGCATATTAAGGAAAATGGACTTTTCCGAAAAGGAGCGCACCGACTACGGCCGTCAGATCACCTTCCGCTTTTTCAAGGATATACACAAGATCCCCGCAAACCTTTACACCAACTATGTGGATGACATATGCCAGGAGTACTTTTCCATGGTGCGCCCCTTCCTGAACGGCATATATGAAAAAGAGCAGAAACTCATGCAGATCTTTTTCCTGAGACAGCCCCTCACATACATCCACTGCCTGCTGGTGGGAAGCCTTGCCTACAGGCTGGGAGATGCCCTCATCGAAAAGAAGCCCTTTTTGTTTGCGGGCATCAGGGAACTGGAATCGGAAGAAGACGTCATCAACAAGAAAGATGCTGTGCTTGACTTTGTGAGAAGGGCGGGGCTCATTCATGACATCGGTGAGATCGTCATGCCCACCATCATCAACATGCAGACCAGAAGCCTCACTGAGATCGAGAAGGAATGCATCCTGAAGCATCCCCGCATCGGAGTGGATTATCTGGAAAACGACAAGGATTTTCTGCCCTATATGGACATCATCCTTGGGCATCACAAGTCCTATGACGGGAAGACGGGCTACCCCGAGGATTTTGACAACACCGCATCGCCCTATAGGATAGTCATCGACCTCATCACTGTCTGCGATGCCCTTGAGATCGCGGAGGATTACATCAGCCGTGCCTACAAGGAACCCAAGAGCTTTGACGAGATCGTGAAGGAGATCTGTGAGGGGGCGGGGAAACTTTACAACCCTTACATAGCCGAACTGATCCTTACGGACGATGAATTGCGTAAACAATTAAGGTTCATAGTGACGGAAGGCCGCATAAAAGCTACGAGGGAAGTGTACAGGAACATAGTCACCTGTGTTAGATACGGAGGTTCCCCTTACTTCAGGCTGGATGCGGTGGATATGGCCGAAAACGAGTGATAAACCACATTTAATGACTCTGTGGTCTTGAAAGACTGAATGTCTTTTTGTGACTGCAGAGTCTTTTTGTGTATACAAAAAACAAGACCAAGGTCATATTTTAAGACTTTCTTCAGAGTTTTGTTGTATATTTGGTGGACTAAATGTGTTACGATAACCGAACAAGATCAATTTGCTTAAGGAGGCGCGTATATGAAAAAATTTGCGTTGAACCTGAAGATCATATTAGTGGTCGGGGTTATTTTCACCGCGTGTATCATTATTTTCTGGGTATATGCATCCGGAAAGATGATGGACATATCAAAGGGTAATGCAAGAGAATCACTGAAGAATGTTACTTCCAGTGCTGCCACCAGCATTGAGCAGTACGTACAGAATGAGCTGACCTTCGTTGAGGGCTACAGATGGACCAGTGAGATCCAGGCTCTCATAAAAGGAGATCTTTCCGCAAGAGCATTGCAGGAAGCTGAGGATATCACCCTCGTATATTCTTCAAAGAAGAAATACATAGAAGGTCTGTTCTATATGTCACCTGACGGGATTGTTCGTACACACACCATCCCCGCAGTAGTGGGAATGGATCTGGGATCAAGTTCTGCAGATACATGGACCGAGGAATACACCATGGCTACAGCCTCTGTTTCTTCCGCTACAAGCGACATCGTTCTTTCCGCAGGTGTTTCACTTGCAAAGGATGACGGAACATATGGCGGTATGATCATGGTAGCCACATACACCAACGGACTTAACGATCTCCTTGACGGCATCATGAAGAGCAATCCTCTTTACAAGGAAATGACTCTCGTAATGCCCTGGTCATTCGCAAGCTCCGCATCATCTGTTGTTTATGCGGCAGATAAGAGCAAGGTAGCTCAGGAATACACCGAAGGACCTCTTCTGGATCTGGTTACGGCATATGCAGGCATGCAGTCCGGAGCTGAGGACGCCGAGCCTTACGCAGGGCCCACGGCAGATCTCATCACATATAAAGACGCTGCAACCGGCAAGGACATGGTAGGTTACTACATGATCCTGGAAGATTTCGGATGGATCCTTTATGTTGAAGGCGAGCAGGACATGATCTTCGGTGAAGCTCAGAGATCCAGCAATTCCCTTCTTGTTGCAACCCTGATCACACTTGTTGCCGGTGTTGCGGGCATCCTTGCATTCGTAACCTTCCTTCTTAAGCCTCTTACAAACGTTGAAGGCGAACTCAAGAGAGTTGCCACACTTGATTTCACGGATAACGGCGAATTACAGAAATATGCCAACAGAAACGATGAAGTGGGAACCATCGCAGGTGCCGCAATGAGCCTTAAGGATGCCGTAAGAGATACCATGGCACTGGTTGGCAACAGTGCAGGAAAGATGGGCACCAACTCCAAGGCTCTGGTAGATACATCAAAGCTCCTCTCCAACTTTACGGAAGAGAGTATGGCAGTTACCGAAGAGCTCTATGCACGTATTGAGCAGACCAACGAGTCCGTACGTAAGACCGAAGAAGAGATCAACAAGGTTACGGGACTTGTTAAGGATGTTAACGATAAGGTTGATGCCGGTGAGAAACTTTCCAAGGATCTCATCAAGAAGACCGGCGTTGTTACCAAGGAAGTTGAAGGCAAGCTTGAAGCCAGCAGAGAAAAGATTAACGAGACCAGAACAAACGTTTACGACGCTGTTGAAAGTCTTGAAACGGTTAAGAAGATCAATGATCTGGCCAGCGCCATCCTTGATATCACATCCCAGACCAACCTCCTTTCCCTCAACGCTTCCATCGAGGCAGCGCGTGCCGGTGAGGCAGGTCGTGGTTTCGCGGTAGTTGCAAGCGAGATCGCAAAGCTCGCTACAGAGTCTCAGGAAACAGCGGGAAGAATCCAGGATATCGTTGCAGAAAGCAATATCGCAGTCGAAAAGGTTAGAACCAGCGTAGAAGCTGTTATGAAGTTTGTACTTGAAGATGTTGAAGGCGAGTTCAAGTCCTTCGGCGAGAGCTCCAGAAGTTACGGAACAGACATTGAAGGCATCATGCATTCCATCGACGAGATCGGAGGCGCCATGGATAACCTTAAGGCTTCCGTTGACGACATCGGAAAGTTCATCCGCGAAGTTTCCAACTGCGCAGACAATAACCACGCAGGAGTACAGCAGATCGTTGATAAGAACGTGGGCACCACAAAGGTTGTTGAGGATATCAATGTTATCATTGATTCCGAAAGAGAAAGTGCGGGCAACCTTAATGACATGGTGGGTCGTTTCAAGATCTGAGCGGAAGAAAAGGAATAGGGTCAAATCTGAAAACATCCCGGCGGAGCACCGTCGGGATGTTTCTTTGGTTGTTATACAGAACTAAATGTGGTAAAATAATCATTTGAAAAGAAAAGCATTTGGAGGTTCCATAAATGGCTGATAAGAAAAAAGATTACGATCTGGAGACAGTTACTCTTGAACTTGACGGCGGTGAAGAGATCACCTGCGATGTCATCTCCATTTTCCCTGTAAACATCAATAACGAAGAGAAGATGTATATCGCTCTTTTGGATGAAAATGCCGACGATGACTCGGATATCTTCCTTTACAGGGCATCAAATCTTGAGGACCCCGACAACATTCAGATCGACAATATCGAGGATGATGAAGAGTTTGAGATCGTTGCGGATGCCTTTGATGAACTTCTGGATGATGAAGAGTTTAATGAGATGTGGGATGACGACGATGAGGAGTGACTATGAGCTGGGATAAGCATCCTGATCCGCAGTTACAACGGAATAAATGGTTCAGCCTTAACGGAGACTGGCTTTTGAACGGGAGAAGGATACAGGTGCCCTTTGCCCCCGAGTCGGAAATGTCGGCTTTTAAAGGCGAGATCGGATACGGAGAGAGTGAAAGCCTTGTATATGAAAAGAACTTTGTGTTGCCTGAGTATATGCACGAAGGAAAATACACAAGGCTTCTTTTGCATGTGGACGGCGTGGATCAGCGCAGCCTGGTGGCAGTTAACGGTAAAGTTGTGGGCAGCCACAGGGATGGGTATTTAAAGGCGGTTTATGACGTTACGGGAAAGGTGAAGGAAGAGGGGGAAAACCTCCTTAAGATCATCGCTGTGGATCACCTGTCCAAGGACTACCCCTACGGCAAACAAAAGATCAAAAGAGGAGGCATGTGGTATACCCCCTTCAGCGGCGTTTGGAAGAGCGTGTGGCTGGAGGCAGTGCCTTCGAAATACATAAAAGGATTGAGGACGGATTGGGACGGAGAGAATATTAATTTTAAATTTAATTTCTCTGAATTCTTGGGCAGAGCTTTTGAAATAAGGATATCCGGGCCAAGCTTAAAGAACGAAACGATCCTGAAAGCAGATGAGAAACTTGACGAGGAAACGGAAGAAAACTGGATAATCTCCGGGGAGATTTCTGAAAATATTCCGGAATCGGGGATAAAAATTCCTGCAAAGGAACTGGTGTCCGGCCTTGGAGATCCTTTTGAAGTCAAGTTGTGGTCGCCTGAGGAACCCTGGCTCTACGATGCGGAGATCACCGCAGGAGACGATGTGGTGAAAACCTACTTCGGGTTAAGGACTGTTGAAGAGAAGGTGATCGACGGAAGACCGAAGGTTCTGTTGAACGGAAAGGCCATTTTTCTACACGGTGTGCTGGATCAGGGGTATTACGAAAAGAGTCTGGTGCTTCCTCCGGAGGAAGAGGAATACGAAAGAGACGTCCTTCGTATGAAAAAGCTTGGCTTCAATCTTTTGAGAAAACACGTAAAAACGGAATCCGACTGGTTTTACTACTATTGTGATATTCACGGAATGCTTGTAATGCAGGATTTTGTTAATTCGGGAAACTACCGCTATTTAATTGACACCGTTCTTCCCACCATAGGTTTAAGGCTGTCTGATGACAGATGGAGATATGTGGGGATTGCAAGAAGAAAACTCTTTGAAATCCATGCTTTCGGAGTGGTGGATGAACTCCACAACCATCCCTGTGTGGTGGCATACACCATTTTTAACGAAGGCTGGGGACAGCATAGGGGAGACGATCACTATGCGGCGTTAAAGGCGAAGGAACCCGGCAGGCTCTTTGACACGGCTTCGGGATGGTTTGATGTTCGCAGGACGGATTTTGACAGCCGGCACATTTATTTTCGCCTTCGTAATGTGAAACCCTCAAAAAGATACAGGAACAAGCCGATATTCATTACAGAATGCGGCGGTTACTCATGGGCTGTGGATGGTCACATCTTCAACCCCAAAAAGGCCTACGGCTATGGAAAATGCAATTCTGTCGATGAACTTACCGGCAGGATCGAAGAACTCTATGAAAAAATGGTGTTGCCCGGGATCGGTGACGGCGTTTGCGGCTGCATATATACGCAGCTTTCCGACATCGAGGACGAGGTCAACGGACTCTATACCTATGACAGACAGATCTGCAAGGTTGACGAAAAAAGGATGAAGGCACTGGCTCTTCGTCTTGCCGCGGAAGTGGAGGAAAAATAATTTGTACAATAACGGTCCATCAAAAAAACTGGTGGTGATCACCGCCTGCATACCGTTGCTGCTCACTCTTGCAGCATGTAAAAAGACCTGGACACCCCCCAGACGTTCTGCAACTCCCACCCCCATCATCAAAGTTGTGGACAATGACAGAACGGACAGGGACGGAGCAGGAGACGGACTGGTGCCTGTACAGACTCTGTTCCCCGGGAAACATGGGCAGGAAGGTACTCTGACCCCTACTCCCACCTTTACTCCTTCTCCCGAGCCCACAAAAGCTCCGGACACGGGAGATCCGGGCTGGAATGAGGGACCTACACCCACACCTTTGCCCACTCCCACTTTTACACCTACACCAAAACCCACCAACACCCCCAGACCCACCAGGGTTCCGCCCACACCTGTGGCGCCTACGCCCTGGCCCACACCCACACCTACTCCCGGCAGTGTTGATTATGTTCTGATCACAGGTACACCCACTCCGAGAATTTAGAGAAGACGGATGGAAGAGACAGATCTTACCGTTTCCGTTTCCGTCAGAAACCTGGTTGAGTTCATTCTGCGGTCCGGAGACATTGACAACACAAAAGCACATACAGATACAGATGCAATGCAGGAGGGTGCGAGGATCCACCGCATGATACAAAAGAGCATGCCGGAAGGCTACAAAGCCGAAGTGCCTCTTAAAACCGTGGTGATCCTTCAAAGAGAGGATAAAGAAGGAAGTCTGGCTCTTACAGTTGAAGGAAGAGCAGACGGTATCTACACCTTAAATCAGGAATTAACAATTGATGAAATTAAAAGTACCTATCTTTCATTGGAACACATCACAGAGCCTGTACCGGTCCATCTGGCACAGGCTAAATGTTATGCCTATATTTACGGTCTCCTGGAAAACCTCACGGATATAGGGGTGCAGCTCACTTACTGCAACATCGACAACGAGCAGATAAAAAGATTTAACGAAAGCTATAAGACAGCAGACCTTAGGGAATGGTTCCAAAAGGTCGTGAAGGAATATGCCAAGTGGCTGTTCTGGGAAGCGGACTGGAAGGAAAAGAGGAACGAGACTGTAAAGAAACTGGAGTTCCCGTTTGCATACAGGCCGGGACAGAGAGAACTGGTGGGAAATGTCTATAAGACCATTGCCAGAGGAAGGAAACTTTTTATCGAAGCTCCTACAGGAGTAGGCAAGACTGTTTCCACGGTTTTCCCCGCAGTGTGGAGCTTGGGGGAAGGAAAGGCTTCAAAGATCTTTTACCTGACGGCCAAGACCATTGCAAGAACAGTAGCGGAGGACACTTTCGCACTTTTGGGAAAAAGAGGGCTTAAATTCAGATATGTTACCCTGACGGCAAAGGAGAAGATCTGCATCCTGGACAAGCCAGAGTGCAATCCGGCAGCCTGCCCGAGAGCCTGCGGCCACATGGACAGAGTGAACGACTGTGTCTTCGATCTTTTGACACATGAAGAAGAAATAAATCGTGATTTAATTCTTCAATATGCTGAGAAACACAGGGTTTGCCCCTTTGAAATGAGCCTTGACGTGAGCCTTTGGACCGATGCCGTCATCTGCGACTACAACTACGCTTTCGATCCGGAAGCTTCACTTAAAAGGTTTTTCGCCGAAGACAAAAAGAACGATTACATCTTTCTTATAGACGAAGCTCACAACCTTTTGGAAAGAGCAAAGGAAATGTACAGCGCGGAGCTCATAAAGGAGGATTTTCTTTCCGTTAAAAAGGCGGTGACGGGACACAGCAAAAAACTTGAAAAGCAGATGGATCTTTGCAACAAGGCCCTTCTGGCCCTGAAGAGGGAATGTGATGATTTTCAGGTCTGGGACAATGCGGACGATCTGTACGAACGACTTCTTCGGGCCTGTTCCGCAGTTGAAGACTTTCTGGACGATGACCACGGAGGCTTTGAAGGAAAAGATGAACTTCTGGATCTTTTCTTCGGCATGAGAAAGTTCGCGGATGTCTATGAGAACATGGATGATGCCTACAGGATCTATACTGATTATACCGAAAAAGGCAATTTCCGGATCAAACTCCTTTGCATGGAGCCTGCTGCGAAACTTAAGAAAAGGATGGACAACACCAAGGCTTCGATCCTTTTCAGCGCAACTCTCCTTCCCATGAACTATTACAAGGAACAGCTGGGAGGATGCGAAGATGACTATGCCATCTATGCGCCTTCACCCTTTTCTGTCGAAAAACGCATCATCATGATAGGAAGGGATGTATCCATGAAATACACCCGTCGCTCTGTGGAAGAGTATCTCAAGGTGGCGTCCTACATTGAGGCTTTTGTAAAGGCAAAGCCGGGAAATTACATGGTTTTTTTCAGCTCCTATAAGATGATGGAAGAAGTGCTGGAAGCGTCACCTGTACTACAAGAGTGGTGTATAGAAAATAAAGATTCTTTAGAAAGTATAAACAAAGAAGGAACAAAAGATAAAGAAGTAGATCAATTTTTGAATTTATTTAATGCCAAGGATGCTAAATCCGGATTTGATAAAAACTCATCCCACCCCTCGGAAGACATAAAGATCATCACCCAAAGGCGGGATATGACGGAAAAAGAGAAGGAAGATTTTCTGGAGATGTTCGCAGAAAAACCAAGTTCTACTCTTGTCGGATTTACCGTCATGGGAGGAGTGTTTTCGGAAGGCATCGATCTCACCGGGGACAGACTTACGGGAGCAATCATTGTGGGCTGCGGGTTGCCCATGGTGGGAAACGAGAAAGAACTGTTCAAGTTCTATTTTGATGAAAAGTCCGGCACGGGCTTTGAATACTCCTATCTGTATCCGGGAATGAACAAAGTCATGCAGTCCGCGGGGCGTGTGATCCGTACCGTGGACGATGTGGGAGCTGTCCTTCTTCTGGACGAAAGGTTCTGCAACCGGCAGTACACCGACCTTTTCCCCAGAGAATGGTTTCCCTATGTTACCGTAAACCTGAGCACCATGAAAGAGAGACTTAAAGAATTCTATGACAGACAGTAGTTCCATCTACCCCGGCATGGGAATTTTGTCGGCGGTGTTGTGTTTTGTGATACTTACATATATGAAAGGTTTTGCTCTGCCTTTTGTTCTCTGCCTTCTGGTTTTGGCGGGAGGAACGTTTATTGTTTTTAAGGCGGGAGAACTGGAGGGATTTTTTGTTTTTTCATCCATAAATTTTGCCTATCCCGGTATAAGACTCATCTTTGATCTTATGGGAAAGACCTCAGGCAGCCGGGATCCCAAGCTCAGCGCTTTGGTGGTGGCGGCGTCCTGGCTGATACCCATGATATTTGCCATCGTCTTTGCTCTTCGTAAGCATGACGCCGAGAGGACTGGTTTCATCGGCTTTTTTAAGGCACAGACCGGAATGCTGGGCTTTTTATATGCCGCGTTTATGATCTTCTGGCTTTTCAGATACAATGTCATCAACCTGACGGAAGGGGATGTTTCTCAGTTTATTCCCTTTGCTACTCTTTCGGGGTACATTGAAGCTCTGATCATAAAGAACATTTCCTTCAGGGTTTTCGTGCTCTATCTTTCGTATGGCGGAGGGATCTTTGCGCCCTTCGGATTTCTGATCTCCGCGGTCATGGGAAAAGCACACATTGCTTTTCGTCTTGTGGCGGTCCTCCTGTTCCCGGCACTTACGGAATGTGTACAATTGTGGAGCGGTAAAAATATATTTGACATTGATGATATAATATTAGGATTTGTGGGAGGAAGCATCGGGCTTCTCGTTTTCCACGTACTTGATACGGTGTTTTCCGATGTATGCGGAAGAGGCTGTACCGGTAATGTTAAACGATACTCCTTCGAATAGATATAAACAGATTAAAGAAAAGAGGTACCTTTATGCGTATTATCGAAGCAAAAGATTATGCCGATCTCAGCAGAAAAGCGGCAAACGTTATTTCAGCTCAGGTGATCCTGGAGCCTTACTCGGTTCTGGGACTGGCTACAGGCTCCACCCCCATCGGAACCTATAAGCAGCTCATAGAATGGTACAACAAGGGAGACATCGATTTCTCCAAGACCAAGTCCATAAATCTGGACGAGTACGTCGGACTTGACGGAAATGACGATCAGAGCTATCGCTATTTTATGAACAAGAATTTCTTTGACGGTATCAACATCAAAAAGGAGAACACTTACGTTCCCAACGGAAAGGCTGCGGACATGGAGGCTGAGTGCAAGAGATATGATGAACTCATCTCTTCCATGGGAGGCATTGATCTTCAGCTTCTTGGCATAGGTCATGACGGACACATCGGATTTAACGAGCCCGGTGCAGCATTCGAGAAGACAACTCATATCGTGGATCTGGAAGAGGCCACCATCAAGGCAAATGCAAGATTCTTCGGTTCTGAGGACATGGTTCCCAGAAAGGCCATCACCATGGGTATCAAGTCCATCATGCAGGCAAAGAAACTTCTTCTCATCGCCAACGGTCCCGATAAGAAGGACATTATGCACAAGGCTCTGTACGGACCTGTTACACCTCTCGTTCCTGCATCTATTTTGCAGTTCCATCCCAATCTCACCGTGGTATATTGCTTCGAATAAAACATATACGGCTTTTGAGAGGAGGAACGGTATGAACATTTTTTATGAAGGAAGATTTGTTCGCGGTGAATTTGATGTTAAAGACGGAAGATTTGCCGATGTGAGAGTTCTGGGAGAAGAGGATCCCAAGGATCCGGACTATGTGATCCCCGGATATGTTGAGATCCATTCCCATGGAAGAACGGGAGCGGATTTCAGCTTTGCTGACGACGATACCGTGAGAAAACTGGCTGAGTCTTATGCCGCCTGTGGCGTTACAAGTGTTCTTGCCACCACCATGACCAATGATCCCAAGATCGTCGAAAAGTCCATAGAAGCAGCGGGAAGAGCTGCCGACAGAGGACCTGAGAACAGGGAAGCAAGAATCCTGGGTGTTCACATGGAAGGGCCTTTTCTCGGAAAAGACAAGAAGGGCGCACATGATGAAAATTTCTTGTGTGATTTTGATAAGATTTGGTTAGATAAGATCATTGAAAAAAGTAATAATAACATAAAGATGATATCGGTGGATCCCAATCTTTCGGGCTCATCCGAATTTATCAGAGAATATACAAAACGCGGCATAGTGATCTCCATTGCTCACACAAGTTCCGATTATGACACGGCGGTGAAGGCAGTTGAAGCGGGAGCCGACCACGTGACCCATCTCTTTAATGCCATGAATCCGCTCAACCACAGAGCACCGGGAGTCATCGGAGCAGCCTTTGACAAGAGATTGTTTTCGGAACTCATATGCGACGGCATCCATGTGAACCCCACCCTCATCAGGATGCAGTTCAGACTCATGCCTGACAGGATGATCATAATCTCGGATTCCATGCAGGCTGCGGGGCTTTGCGACGGCACTTACTCTCTCGGGGGCATAGATGTTTTTGTGAAAAACGGAAAAGCGGTACAGGCTGACGGAACCATTGCAGGTTCCACAACGGACATCTCAAAGGAAGTGGAAAACGTGATCTCCTTCGGTATCGCCAGAGAGGAAGCTATCCTTGCTGCAACGCTGAACCCTGCCCGCTCCGTCAGAGCGGAGAACAGAGTGGGAAGGATCGCAAAAGGCTGTATGGCGGATTACCTCATTACAGACGGTGATCTGAATATAAAGAATGTTATTATTAACGGGAGGACAATCTGATGTTTTATTTAGGCGTTGATCTTGGAACATCTTCCATCAAGCTGGTTGTTATGGATGAGAAAGGAAACATCCGGGCAACGGCGGGAGCAGAGTACGGTCTCAGTTTCCCCAAGCCCGGCTGGTCTGAGCAGGATCCTGCCGACTGGGTCGGTGGTATGAAGGAAAGTTTTAAAAAGCTTTCCGAAAAGATCGATCTGAAACAGGTGAAGGGGATCAGCTTTGGCGGACAGATGCATGGCCTGGTGATCCTTGACGAAGAGGACAAGGTTTTGAGACCCGCCATTCTCTGGAACGACGGCAGAACTCAAAAAGAGTGTGACTACCTCAACAAGACCGTCGGAAGGGAGAAGATCTCCGCCTATACGGCCAATATGGCTCTTACGGGCTTTACCGCGCCCAACATCCTTTGGGTGAAGGAAAATGAGCCTGAGATATTTAAAAAGATATGTAAGATCATGCTTCCCAAGGACTACCTTGCATATGTCCTCACGGGAGTTCATTGCACCGACTATTCCGATGCTTCGGGAATGCTCCTTTTGGACGTTAAGAACAAGTGCTGGTCCAAGGAGATGATGGAACTCTGTGATGTCAGGGAAAACCAGCTGGCTAAGCTTTATGAGAGCTATGAAGTGGTTGGAACGGTGAAGAGTGATGTGGCTGCGGAACTGGGACTTGCGGAAGACGTTAAGGTCACCGCAGGTGCGGGTGACAATGCTGCGGGTGCCATCGGTACCGGAACGGTGAAGGACGGTATGACCATTGTTTCTCTCGGGACTTCCGGAACTGTGTTCACTGCCTGCGACAAGTTTGCTGTGGATGACAAGAACGCCCTTCATATGTTTGCACATGCCAACGGCAAATATCACCTCATGGGCTGCATGCTTTCGGCTGCTTCATCAAACAAGTGGTGGATGGACGAGATCATCGGTACAAAGGATTATGCCGGAGAACAGAAAGCCATCGGCACTCTGGGAGAGAATCATGTTTATTACCTTCCTTACCTCATGGGAGAGCGTACTCCTCACAACAATCCCAATGCAAGAGGAAGCTTTGTGGGCATGACCATGGACACCACCCGTTCGGACATGACTCTGGCGGTTCTCGAAGGCGTTACCTTTGCCCTTCGTGATTCCCTTGAGATCGCACGTTCTCTGGGGGTTAAGATCGACACCATCCGAGCTACGGGCGGCGGAGCAAAGAGTCCTCTCTGGAGAAAACTTCTTGCCAACATCATGAACGTGAATGTGGAGATCATGAACAGCGAAGAAGGCCCGGGCTACGGCGCAGCCATCCTTGCTGCGGTGGGCTGCGGTGAATATGCAAGTGTGGAGGAAGCTACGGACAAGATCGTTAAGGTTTCCGACAGACTGAGCCCCGATCCGGATCTCGTGAAAAAGTATGAAGTCAAGTACAATGTATGGAGAAAGATCTATCCTGCACTGAAGGATGCTTTCGAAGACATTGCCACGAAGTAGGATAATCGTTACTGTTCACACACCCCAGCCCAGCATTCGCAATCCGCTTCGCAACTAATGATAACGGGGAGGACCGCCACGAAGTGGGGGAGGGACCCCGTTATATGCTCATGTGGGTGGGGGTGTTACTGCTGCGCAGAATATG
>JAILRC010000043.1 GCA_024698485.1 Lachnospiraceae bacterium
TTCAAGATAGCGTTCTTTTGTTACTTCGGGATCATTGATCATCGCCATTTTCGAAGTCCATTTCTTCGTTCATTTTCTTCTCGGCATTAAGCTTCAAAGGTAACAGCAACAATTCCAAAACAACTGCATAAAGCCCGATCAGAAAACACAGGGAAAGATTTGCGCCAAGAGCTTTGGCATCCGCCACTTTGCCAAGGATGATTATGCTCCATACAAAGAAAGCAAAAAGAGCGCCATATACCACAAGTTTCTGGGCCGCCCCCACTCCCGCGACTGTGTTTTTTAGTTCCAGCAGGCTGTAGGGTCTGATCCCTACGGAAAACGCCCTGGTGAAGTTTTTCCATTCGCCTGTGATCATAAGCCCCGGAACAAGAAACAATGCGATGATCAGTAATGAGATCCCGTCAAAGAACAATGGCAGATTTGATGTCCTGTCTTCGGAGATCGCGATGCAAAATCCGAACACCGCCGCTATCAGGATCACTTCTCCGAGCAATATCCAACGTATATTTCTATTCATGACGCCTCCTTTCGTGAACTCTCAGGTTCAGCTTCGCAGTCATCATAACACACGCGGAACAAATAAGATATAGTACCTTTTATTTTTCTTATGTCGCTGCTTCGCAGCTTACACAATAAAAAAAGTCTTCCGGAAAGCTTGCTTTTACGGAAGATTTTTTTATTGTGTATTGCGAACAGTGAATACTTTACAACTATATTAATAATTCTTCCCTTTACATAGATCTCTTTTACGATGGTCTTTCCTTCTACGAAAGGCTTCACGCTGTCCATGCTCTTGGCTTTTTCAAGGGCACTTGCCTGATCCTCGTCGACACCAAGTGCAACGGTTCCGCGGAGCTTTCCGTTGACCTGAACACCGATCTCGACGGTGTCTTCTTTGACTGCTTCGGGATCGAACACAGGCCAGGGTTCCTTTGCGAGGGACTCGCTGTGGCCAAGGATCTCCCAGATCTCTTCGCCGATGTGAGGGCAGACGCAGGAAAGCATCTTTACGAAGCCTTCCGCATATTCCTTCGGGCACTTACCTTCCTTAACAGCAGCGTTCACAAAGATCATGAGCTGGCTGATGGCTGTGTTGAAACCAAGAGTCTCGTAATCTGCGGTAACCTTCTTAACCGTCTGATGGAAAACTTTCTTGAGTTTTCCGTCGTTGTCTGCGGTGATGTTATTCTCATCCGTAAAGAAGCTCCATACACGGTTCAGGAAACGTCTTGCACCGGCAACTCCTTCGTCGCTCCAGGGCTTGGAAACCTCGAGAGCTCCCATGAACATCTCATAGAGTCTCAAGGTGTCGGCACCATACTTGTTTACGATGTCGCTGGGATTAACAACGAACTCGGGGAAACGCTTACCCATCTTGATACCGTTGGAACCAAGGATCATGCCCTGGTGAACCAGTTTCTTGAAAGGCTCCTTGACGGGAGAAAGTCCCTTGTCATAGAGGAAGCGGTTCCAGATCCTTGCATACATAAGGTGTCCCACAGCATGCTCGGGTCCGCCGATGTAAAGGTCTACAGGCATCCAGTGCTTAAGGAGTTCCTGATCACAGAATTCCTTGTCATTGTCGGGATCGATGTATCGCATATAGTACCAGCTGGAGCCTGCGGAACCGGGCATAGTAGAAGTCTCTCTGGTTCCTTTGATACCGTTGTGGTCATATTTCTTCCATTCTGTAGCATTCTCAAGAGGTGCTTTACCGTTCTTTCCCTTGTAATCATCAAGTTCGGGAAGAATGAGAGGAAGTTCCTCATCATCAAGCACATGGATCTTTCCGTCCTCTTCGTAAACCACGGGAACAGGCTCGCCCCAGTATCTCTGTCTTGCGAAGATCCACTCACGGAAGTGATAATTTACAACTCTCTTTGCAACACCCATCTTCTCAAGTTTCTTGGTGATGGCTTCCTTTGCTTCTTCAACGGTTAGTCCCGTGAACTCTTCGGAATTAATGAGCTTGCAGCCTTTGCCGAGATAGTCGTACTTTTCAAAAGCGCACTCGGAAACGTCTCTTCCGTCGATAACCTGGATCATGGGGATCTTGTGTGCTACAGCGTACTCAAAGTCTCTCTGGTCATGGGAAGGAACAGCCATTACAGCACCTGTTCCGTAACTCGCAAGAACGAAATCACCGATGAAAAGAGCTACTTCCTTACCGTTTACGGGGTTGATGGCTTTAAGTCCCTTAAGTTCGCATCCCGATTTGCCCTTGTTGAGCTCGGTGCGGTCCATATCGTTCTTCTTGAGTGTCTCGTCGATATATGCCTTAACTTCTTCCTTGTTCTGTACTCTGGGCATGAGATCCTTTACGATCTGTCCGTCGGGAGCGAGAACCATGAAAGTGATTCCGTAGATTGTTTCGATACAGGTGGTGAAGATTGAGAATTCTCCACCGCCCACGATCTGAAACTTAACTTCCACACCTTCGGACTTTCCGATCCAGTGTCTCTGCATATCCTTTGTGGACTCGGGCCAATCGATCTCGTCCAGGCCCTCGAGAAGCTTCTCGGCAAATGCAGGCTGGTCGATGACCCACTGCTTCATGTTCTTTCTGACAACAGGATAGCCTCCGCGCTCCGACTTTCCGTCGATGACTTCGTCGTTGGAAAGCACGGTTCCCAGCTCTTCGCACCAGTTTACGGGCATATCTATGTGCTTTGCGTAACCTGCGAGATAGAGCTGTTTAAAGATCCACTGGGTCCACTTGTAGAAAGAAGGATCCGATGTAGCGATGCATCTGTGCCAGTCATAGTCAAAACCCAGTTCCTTGAGCTGCTTGGAAAAGGTCTTGATGTTCTGCTGAGTGAACCCGTTGGGATGATTTCCCGTGGTAACGGCATACTGCTCCGCAGGAAGGCCGAAAGAGTCATACCCCATGGGATGAAGGACGTTGTAGCCCTGCATTCTCTTCATTCTGGAAACGATGTCCGTAGCGGTGTAGCCCTCGGGATGTCCTGCGTGAAGGCCTACGCCCGAAGGATAGGGGAACATATCCAGAGCATAGAACTTGGGCTTTGAAAAGTCCCATACATCTGTCTTGAAGGTCTCATGCTCCTCCCAGTATTTCTGCCATTTTTTCTCAATGATCTCAGGATTGTATTCTCTTGCCATAGCGCTCTCCTTTATCTTTTTATCTCAAGCCTTTTGAGGCTGATTCATACGTTTTTTATATATTAGGGCATTGTATAACATTTTTATAAATTTATCAAGAGCGTGATATTTTTGTTGTACTATCTCTGATAACATGGTATAAGTGTTAAATTGTTTTATGCCCCCTTCGGTCGGATGAATTGTGCACAGTATCCCCAAAAGTGCAGCATTTATGCGATCAGAAGACTTTAACCTGCGAAAAGAGGTTTTAAACAGATCACAGGAAGGAGATAAATATATATGAGAAAACTAAACAGCCTCAGGGTTAAACTTACCGCATTCTTCCTTATCCCCGTCATATTCATCATGGTTGTGGGATACACAGCTTATGCCATCGCATCCCAGGGAATGCAGAAAACCTATGAGTCAAACGCAGTAACCGCACTTGAACAGGTTGCAAAGTACTATGAGCTTACCTTCGAAGTTGTCGAAAGTAAAGCCGATCAGCTTGCAAGCCTTTCAGAGCTCAAAAACCTTTACGGCGGCGCCTACACAGACGGCGACGAGTTAAGGAGTGCGCTTTCAAACGTCAAGAGAAGTGCCAAGAACCTTGCCGAGTCCGACAGGATCGTGGGTGACCTTTCCGTCCTTTCTTACCAGCAGACGTCCTTTTCCGTTGCCAACGGAAACTACCTCATGGTGGACTATGTAGGTTCTTCCACAGCCAAGGAATTCGAAAAGACGGCTGATTACGATCTTATCAAAGGAAATTCCAACGGTGCATGGATCGGTGTCAGAACTTTCATCGATACCTATGAGATCAACAACGGTATCGAAAGTTCCCCTTACTGTGCCGTTTATGTAAAACCTTTCTTCAACTCTTTGGGTGAAAAGCTGGGCTACCTGTCCGTAGACATCAAGCTTGACATTTCCACAGACGTTCTGGGAAGCATAAATCTGGGCGAAGGCAGTGTATATGCCTTCATTACTCCCGATGAAGTAGAAACCACCACCGCCGGAAAGAGCGACGACAGCGCAACTGTCTTTGCTTTCACAACGTTTTACGATGACCTGAAGGCTTCAAGCCTCTCTTCCGGTCACGAATGGATGATAGACGCCACAGACGGCCGCGAGTACCTTTACACCTTTGCTAAGGTCGGCAAATCCGGTTCCGTCATCTGCTGTCGTATTCCCAAAAGTGTAATAAACGCCAGCGTAAGCAACATCAGACTTGCCTCTGTTATTGCCGTTATTCTAGCTGCTGTTGTTTCGTCACTGGTAGGTATCATCGTTTCCAGCAGACTCGGAAATGCGGTTCAGGGCATATCCAAGGGCTTTGAACAGGCAGCTCACGGCGATCTGACCGTAACCATCACCACAACACGTAATGACGAGATCGGAACTCTTTCCGCATCCGCCAATAAGATGATAGAGAACACCAAGCGACTTCTTTCAAAGGTTTCCGCTACGGCTGATTCCCTCAAGTCCTCCTCCGACGAGATCGGTGTGGCATCGGAAGGTCTTGTTACCGCATCCACCAACATCACGTCTTCCGTTAACGAGATCAGAAAGGGTCTCGAACAGCAGGCTGAGGATTCCGGCGATTGCCTTGCCGCTGCCGACAAGCTCACCGAAAAGATCGAAGTCGTAAGAGAAAACGCGAAAGCCATCGACACCATGGCAACCGACGCCGACGATTCCGTAAAGAGCGGTATCGGAGCCGTTGAAAACCTTAAGATCAAAGCGAACGAGACCAGCGATGTTACAAGGGGCGTTATCGTAGATATCGAAGAACTTGCCCGTGAGACATCCTCCATCGGAAACATCATTGCTACCATCGATGACATTGCAAGCCAGACCAACCTTCTTTCCCTCAATGCTTCCATAGAGGCAGCAAGAGCCGGAGAAGCAGGCCGCGGTTTCGCAGTGGTTGCAGAAGAGATCAGAAAGCTCGCCGAGCAGAGTGCTGTTGCGGCAGGAGAGATCGGCAACATCATCACATCCGTTACTTCCAAGACTACCAAGACCGCTTCCGCAGCAAAGAAGGCCGAAGAGATTGTAAAGCAGCAGGAAGAAGCCGTTGTGACCACAATGACCGAGTTCAATGTTATCGGTGAAAATGTCAAGACCATAGCTAACCACCTTAAGGACATCGGACTTCAGGTTGAAGAAATGGAAAAGGCAAAAGTCAACACCCTTACAGCTGTTGAAGGCATCTCCGCAGTTTCGGAAGAAACAGCCGTTTCCTCCACAGAGGTTGAAAACACCGCTGTTGCTGCCCAGACCGCTGCTCAGGACCTTAATGATGTCATCAAGGATCTCAGAAACGCAGCAGATTCCCTTACAACAGAACTCAAGAGCTTCAAGTTATGATAAAAACAAGGAGGATAGTGCTCATGAAAAAGAGACTGCTGGCACTGTTGATCGCAGGAACCATGGTTTTATCCCTTACAGCCTGCGGCAGCAGCAATGTTAAGATAAATCAGAGAACAAGACAAAGCACAAGAACTCAGATCACGAAGACAACAACGGGCAGCAAACAGACAGGTTCTTCCGCAACCGCTGCCGCCACACCCACACCTACGCCCATATCCCGTGACAAGCTGACCTATGCCGAAGCACCCGAGCTTACCGCAAAGGTAAAGGCCGGAACTCTTCCTTCGGTGGAAAACAGAATTCCGGACAAGGACAACGTTTTCATCGCACAGGTGGACGCTGCCGGAAAAACCCTTGAGATCGGTACCTACGGCGGAAACTTCAACATGACCCTGGGCGGCGGTTCCTGGGATATTGCCCGTCCGGTTCTTGAGAGCATCATCCGTTACAACACGGACGGCTCCTATGTACCCAATGTCATTAAAAGTTTCGAGCACAACAGCGACTACACCGTTTGGACCTTCCACCTGAGAGAAGGCATGAAGTGGTCCGACGGCGATGATTTCACCGCAGATGACATCACATTCTGGTATTACATGGTCCATATCACCAACTTTGATACCAAGGCCAACTGGGAAGCCCTTAAAGACGGAAAGACCGGCAACTATGCCGTTCTCAAGAAGGTTGATGATTACACCGTAACCTGGACCTTTGACACATCAAAGTATCCGGGAAGTTTCATTGAAAGCGGTGATTTCAAGTGGTGCTGGGCTCCTTCCCATTACCTTAAGGACATTATCCCTCATTCCATATATGTACAAAACGAATACTGGGCAGACACAGGTCTTTCCGACGATCAGGTTCTCGCCAACGCCAAGGCTAAAGGCATGAACTACTCCAAGATTTCGGATCTGGGAAAGAACGTGGGCTACTACTTCTGGAATATATCGGGACTTCCCACCGTCAATTCCTTCGTGCTTACAACCAAGGAAGGCAACAATTCCAGATCCGCCGATCTTTGCATACTTGAAAGAAATCAGTACTACTGGAAGGTTGACGCCAAGGGTAATCAGCTTCCCTACTTCGACAACATCTACATGAAGAAAATCGGTGAAAACGACAACACCGTCACAATGCTAAGAAACGGTGAACTTGACCGTATAGAAGTGGGCATGGATCAGGTGACTGCACTTATGGCTCAGCTGGGAGATTCCGCGGTTCTCAAGACCGTGGCAGGTTCCAACTGGGGTTCCAACCAGATCACCTTCAACTACACCAATACAGACAAGAGATATGCCGATCTGTTTGCAAAGAGCGAATTCCGTCAGGCAATGTCCATCTGCGTGGACAGAGACGAAGTTTCCCTTCGTGTTTCCGAGGGCTTCCTTGCTCCCGCACAGTGTGCTCCTTCAGCAGGTAACTTCGGTTACGATCCCGAATGGACAAAGAAATGGACGGATTACGATGTTGCAGCAGCCCAGAAGCTTCTTCAGAACTGCGGCCTGAAGCTTGGTTCCGATGGTTACTACGATTTTGCCGACGGTTCCGACCTTTCCCTTGATTTCGTTTCCTTCAATGGAAGCGCAAACTTCCTTTACAGCGTTCTCAAACGCTACTATGATGCGGTTCACATCAAGACAACCCTTACAGATATGGATGTGACTGTATATGATAAGCTCATCGACGACAATAACTGGATCGCTTCAATGTGTCCTCACATGTCCGTGGGCGGTTTCTCCCTCAAGGAAAGAGCAGCCTCCTTCGTTCCCGTTACTCAGGCAGCAGAGTGGTACGGAGAATACGGTACTTACTACACGGATCACACCAAGGGTGTTGCTCCCACCGGCGACATGGCCCGGCTGGTTACACTCTATGAGCAGTGGACAGACACTGCAGACAGTGACAAGAGAGATTCTCTTGCCCTTCAGATCTACGAGCTCCATAAGAAGAACCTGTGGTCCATCGCCTACTCCGAAGGCGCAAACTCCTACTGTCTCATTACACCTACACTGCACAACTTTGCGGACAACCTTGTAAGTAACGACCTTTATCAGTACGCAAACATTTATCATTTCGAAACATTGTTCAGAAAGTAATTCCTAAAAAATGACCCGGGTGTTGACCCGGGTCATTTTTTATTTCAGTGTTTTATATCCTATCAGATCATGGACTTTTCCCAGCACTCGGGAGCCTTAAGGCCAAAGATGGCAGCAACTGTGGGTGCCACATTTGCAAGTCCGTAATTACCTTCCTTGATGGTGAAGGTGTTCTTCTTATCGTAAATGATGAAAGGAACAGGGTTCAGGGAGTGAGCGGTACGAACCTGAAGCTCACCCTTCTTGTTCTTTTCAAGCATTTCATCTGCGTTTCCGTGATCGGCAGTAACGAGAAGTGTAACGTTGTACTCGTCGCAAACCTTGATGAGTCTTGCAAGACCCAGATCCACAGCTTCAACACCTGTGATGGTGGCATCCATGTTTCCTGTATGTCCTACCATATCGCCGTTGGGGAAGTTGCATCTGATGAAATCATACTTCTCGGACTTGATAGCCTCGATCACATCATCTGTGATCTCAGCGGACTTCATCCAAGGACGCTCATCGAAGGATACCTTGTCTGAAGGGATCTCCTTGAAGGTCTCAAGTTCTTCGCTGAACTTTGCGCTTCTGTTTCCGTTCCAGAAATAGGTAACATGTCCGTACTTCTGAGTCTCGGAAACTGCATACTGGCTCATGCCAGCATTTACAAGAAGCTCTGAAAGAGTATTCTTGATCTCGGGTGGATTAACCAGGTAATGTCTCGGGATATGAAGGTCTCCGTCGTACTCAAGCATACCTGCATAGAAGCAGTTTACCTTGGGTCCTCTGTTGAAGAAATTGAACTCTTCGTAGTCAAATGCCATGGAGATCTCAAGAGCACGGTCACCGCGGAAGTTATAAAGGATAACGCTGTCGTTGTCTGTGATCTTTCCGACAGGCTGTCCGTCCTTACCGATAACAAATGCGGGAAGATCCTGGTCGATAACATGGAGCTCGTTTCTGTAGGTCTCAATTGCTTCAGCGGAGCTTGCGAACATACGTCCCTCGCCCTTTACGTGAGTCTTCCAGCCAAGTTCTACCATGCCCCAGTCAGCCTGATAACGGTCCATTGTAACCTTCATTCTTCCGCCGCCGGAAGCGATGATGCCGTGGAAGCCGTTATTGTTCAGCTCAGCAAGGCACTTTTCAAGCTGCTCTACGTACTGAAGAGCGCTTGTTGCGGGAACATCACGTCCGTCAAGAAGGATATGCACGCGTACCTCTTTGATGCCTTCTTCTTTAGCCTTTTTCAACATGCTGATGAGGTGGGAAATGTTTGAATGTACGTTACCGTCGGAGAGAAGTCCGAGGAAATGAAGAACGGAATTTTTGCTCTTTACATTGTTGAGAGCTTCCTTCCAAGATTCGGAAGCGAACATCTTACCGTTCTCGATGGACTCGTTAACGAGCTTTGCGCCCTGAGAGTAGATCTGGCCGCAGCCGAGAGCGTTGTGTCCAACCTCTGAGTTACCCATGTCGTCGTCAGAAGGAAGACCTACTGCGGTACCATGAGCCTTAAGTCTTGTATTGGGGCAGGTCTTTAAAAGCCTGTCAAGCACCGGAGTGTTTGCTGCTGTTACAGCATCGCCGATTCCGGTCTTTGAAAAGCCGACTCCGTCCATTACAACCAAAACAACCTGTTTTCTGTTTGTCATACAGAACCATCCTTTCTTTAATAAACAAAGGGCAGCAATTTAAGTAAAAGCTGCCCCTATCATATCACTAAATTGCGTTAATAATCTAACATAATCAATGCCTGTAGTCAAGGGCAAATACGGGCCCGTGGGACGGGGTTCGTTACCTTTATCAGTACATAAACATCTATCACTTCGAAACATTGTTCAGAAAGTAATTCCTGACTAAAAAAAAGCCCGAGTGGGTGTGGCGTAAACGCCACACCCACTCGGGCTTTTTTCCCATTTATCACGTATCACCCGTCAGATAATATGCCACCATATTGTCAATATCATATACACATAGCGAAGCATGTATTGCATTGGTACTACCTGTTTTATTTCTATCAACATACTTCCATTTACCGTTCAACACTTCAGGGAGTTGGGCATAATGCTTGTTGGCATATACAAAACATTCTGCTTCTTCAGACACCGGTAAGTTATCCCATGCCATAAATGCACCGATTTCCGTCTCATCTATTTTAATCATGTAAAGAGCGGTTCCCTCTCCCAGTTCATAATTATCAAAGACTTTTGTAAACGTGAATTTTTCTACATCCGTATCTATTTCAAATGTATCTGAAAATTCTTTCTCAATGTTTCTTTCGAAACATCCTGCCAAAACAAAAACACAAAAAATTATAATAGATACAGCAATACTTTTTTTCCCGAGTGTTATGTGCATATCAGTCTCTTTTCTTCAAGGTTAAATTGAATCAAAGTATATATCGACATCAATTCTGTTTAAAACAAATGTATGTTCGCACAACCAAGCGAAATTGTTAACAAGTTTATCTCATTTTCTTCAGCGTTTCAAGTATCCCGCCGTCTTTGATATGCGAAAAATCAAAATATACATTTCCTATGCCACGCTCTTTGAAAAGTCCCAGAAGGAACTCTGCCTGGGCTTTTTCCGCTGCACTTGCATTGGGGTAGCAACCCCATTCTCCGATGATAACGGGAAGTCCCACGCGTTCCGCACCTTCAAACAGTGTTTGGAATATGAAGCCCACACGTTCGAAGCCACCTGCTCCGTAATCCTCCGTATCCACAAGGATATCATATCCGTGGGGAACATATGCCTGATTCGGGATTTCCCTTCCGTCCTTATCCTTCGCGGGAGAAAGAGCCGTGGGAATAGCTGCGTTTGCAAAGTAATTACTTTCCAGCATGATGATGGTGTCCGGATCTTCTTCCCTTATGGCAGCTGCCACCTCCGAATAGAAAGGAGTGAGGATTTCCGTTTCAAAAGCAGCCGTAATGGGCGCTATGTAAGAGATCAGTTCCCCAATCTTTGCTTCGTCTTCCAGATTCGCCATTCCGCCTTCACCGGCAATGTTCATGATGGTCTCAAAGATCTTTGCGCCGTCGCTTCCCGGAAAAGGCTCGTTCATAAGATCGTAGCCTATGACATAGGGATTCTTTGCATATCTCTTCGCAATGAACTTCCAAAGTTCCCTGTAGTGATCACGTATGCCTTTTCCGTCGGGGGCGGGAACATTCTTCCAGAAATTGTCGAAAGCATGCTGTACGGCAGCGCTCAGGAGATAGGACTCGCTCCAGAGTCCCGTTCTTATGTGCTCTTCATCGTCCGTTACCGTGGCCCACTCGGGTGCTCCGTCTTCAAACACCACTCCGTAAAGGTCCTGATGCATATCAAGGAACACGGGGATGCTCTCTGCTGCAGCCATATCTATGATCCTGTCCAACTTCTTAAAGTATCCTTCGTCATATTTCCCGGGCTCGGGTTCCGCTCCGTCCCAGATCACGCCGAGACGTATCAGATTAAATCCGTTCTCTTTAAGGAACCTGAAATCCTCCACTGTATAATCTCCTATATAATCCTTTGCTTTGTCTTTGCACACCATGTTGATGCCGTGGGCCGTAAATTTCTCGCCCTTTTCCCACACAAAGCTCTTGTTTTCTGTTCGTATCTTTTTATTCATTTTCGTCCTTTCCGGGTGTTTCCGCGTCTTCCGATGCTCCGTTACGGGCTTTCACGTTAAAATCCGAGATCTTCTTTTCCAGTTCAAGATTGATAGGGAAGAAGATGAGCGGAATGAAGCCCACTACACACAGCAATGCAGGTACAAGTCCCGCTCCCACTCTGATGCCCCAAACAGCACGTTCCGTCTGGGTCTCCAGTGTTCCGTCATATCCGTAGTGACTGATGATGGTGGCAAACGCCGATTCCTGAAATGCCGTGAGTATGGTCGTAAGCAGGGCGAAAAGTCCGCCGTAGAGTCCGGTCTTTCTCGTCCCCGTCCGCATCTCGTCATAGTCGATCAAAGCTCCGTTCATTACAACACCCGAAGTCTGGATGACGTTTAAAGACAGGATGATCAGAATGTAGCTTATGATGGACTGCCATCCGTGATTGATGAACACAAGGCTGCCAAGACCCAGGACCGCAGGGAAGAAGCATACAAGAGTCATGTTCTTGCTGCCGTACTTTTTAATGAGTTTTCCCGCAAAAGGAAGGAGAAGGAGCATCACAACTCCCGCCACTGTGTCCACCACCGTGGCAAATTCACCCGTAACCTTCAAAACCGTGTCCATCATATACAAAAAAGGATTGTAATAGGCCGCTATTGCTCCCCTTGCAATTACGAAGAAGAGAAGATAGGTAAGGAATGGTCCGGAGAATACGATCTCCTTCACGTCCCTCCATATGTCCGCAACGTTCTTGTGTTCGGGGGCCACCGCAGTTTCATACAGTTTTTCCCTGTCCTTAAGGGGCGACAGCGCCAGAAAAAACATAAGGGCATTCAAAAGCACCACTCCCGAAAATATGGGGATGATGTATGCACGCTTGCCCCCTCCCACCATAAGCCAGGTGGGGATGATGGTGCAGAACATGCCCACAAAATTACCCAGATAATTTCGGATGATCTCTACATCCACACGCTCTTCCTTGTCGGGAACCGCCAGCAGGAAGTAGGAATTGTAGGAAACGGAGTAGACAGTGTACCCGGTGTCATATATGAACAATTCCGCCAGCAGTACTCCGAAGATCATCCACTGGCTCCAGTTCGGAGACGACAGCAGCATGAAGAAGAATGACAGCAGCATGGCAGGAGCCGTAACACGCATCAGGTACACGTACTTTCCCCTCTTTTTGTGAAAGGGCATCTTATCGATATAAGCCCCCAGAAGAGGGTCGTTGATGGCGTTCCATATGCTGTAGATCAGATAGAGAAGGCCGTAGTACTTCGCGTTAAGGCCGATGATGTCGGTATAGAATTTCATCAATGCGTTGTGGATAACGATCTGCCCCATGACGGCGGCAGGACCCGGAAGCGAGATGAAGAGTTTCTCCCGGAAAGAAAGGGCGCTTTTGCCTGAGTGCCCGGCCAAGAAAGCAAATTTGTCTTTAAAGAAAGATCTTATTTTACCCATAGAACCTCCCAAATACATTAATAGTAAACCTTCCTTTATCACTTTACACCTTAAAGTAACTTTAAGGTCAAGAGGAGTTGTGGTATAATACACATCATAAACATCCCCAAGGAGTCCCTATGAAAGAATTTTACACCATCGGCGAGATCTGTAAAATATTTAATATCCCTTCTTCCACCCTGAGATACTATGACAGCATAAACCTCCTCTCCCCCTGGACCACGGGAGAGAACGGCTATCGCTACTATTCCAAGGCTCAGTTTGAGATCATTTCCATGATAGGTTTCATGCGCTCCCTGGGCACTCCCCTGAAACGCCTAAAAAAGATCCTTTCGGAGGGCGGTCCGGAGGGCATATGCGCAGAACTCAGGCGGAACGAAAAGGAGATTGACGAGCGGATGGAGGAATTGCAGCTGCTAAAGCAGAAGGTGACCCTCTATGAGGATATCATTGCCAAGACCTGCTCCGGTCCCGTGTTCTCCTTGGAAGACCTCCCTCAGATGTACCTGATGTGCAAACCTTTCGGAGACAAGGACGAACTGGATGTGGAGGAGATCATCAAAGTCACCCGAGGTTCCGCAAGATGGGCCGACACCGCAGGCATATTCTCCACCATAAGTCGGGATGATCTGGAGAAGGGTAACTTTCACACCTATGAAAAGTACGGCTACATTTCCGAACTCCCATATCCTAAAGAAAACCGCTACACAGAAGTGCTGGCTGCGGGAAGATATGCCTGCGGCAGCATGAGGATCAAAACCGTGGAACATTTCGAGGCTGATGACTTTTACCGCCGCCTGCTGGACTTCGTGAAGGACCGGGGGCTCACCGTCACAGGCCCCGCCATCGAACGAAATGTGCTGGACATATACGGCAATGACCCCATGAACCCCACAATGTATTTCAGGGTGTATATACCCGTGTCCAAAAAATATCCTTGACATTTTCCCCAAAAGGCTGTATCCTATCACGCGCTACATTGAGTGTTAATTCCTTCCCACTCATTTCGGTCAGTAGTCAACAGTTTGACCTTCAACCCTAAAGGAGATTTAAAATGCAGAAGAAAGTTTTATTTATCACCCAGGCAGGCATCATTGCCGCCCTCTACGTTGTTCTTACATATTTTATCAACGCATTCAATCTTGCAAGCGGCGCTATTCAGGTTCGCATTTCCGAAGCCCTTTGTGTACTTCCCTTTTTCACACCCGCAGCAGTTCCCGGCGTGATCATCGGATGCTTTTTGAGTAACATCATCACACAAACCATGCTTCCCGACGTTATCTTCGGAACCCTTGCCACAGCCATTGCTGCCGTCGCTTCTTATTTTTTGAAAGACCACAGGTTCCTTGTTACACTTCCCCCTGTTTTTGCCAATGCCCTCATCATTCCCTTTGTTCTGAGATATGCCTACCAGCTTGATGATGCCATCTGGTTCCTTATGGTAACCGTAGGTGCGGGAGAAGTGATCTCCTGCGTCGGCCTCGGTTCACTTCTTATCACGGCTCTCATGCCCATAAGAAGCAGGATCTTCGGAGAGACGTTCACCGTAAAAAAAGCTAAAGAAGCCTGAATAAAGGCGGAAGGAAATCGAAGGATCTGCTTGACCGGCAGATTCTTTTTTATGCTATTGACAAACCCGCAAAATAGTATATACTTGTTCACCGACAAGGCATATGCCCTGATCTTAATTTCATAATGCATATGTGCTAGGGGCGCTGACGCTGAGAAACGGATTTGCCGTTGACCCTCATTACTTGAACCGGATAATACCGGCGTAAGGAAGCTTAGAATATTTACCTCCGCGCATATGTGTAAGGAGGATTTTTTTATGTCACTTTTCTTTGAAACAACTGTTAACGAATGGGAAGAAACAGTCTACATTCCCACCACCTTCGGTAAGACATCCCTTGCCGTGCTCTTTGTGATCCTTTGCCTGGCAGCAGCATTCATCAGCAGTAAGGTCACCAAGTCATCCAAGAAGCTTTCCACATCACAGCTTGCTTACTGCGGCATGACCATCGCTCTGGGAACAGTTCTTTCCATGATCAAGCTTTTCCACTTCCCTACAGGCGGATCCATCACTTTACTTTCCATGCTTGTCATCACCCTTCCCGGATTCTGGTTCGGTCCCATTACAGGCATCATCACAGGCGTGGCTTATGGCATCTTTCAGCTTTTGATCGATCCCTATGTGGTACATCCCGCACAGCTCTTTATTGACTACTTTTTTGCTTTCGGAGCTCTGGGTCTTTCAGGGTTCTTTGCAAACGCTAAGAATGGTCTCATCAAAGGTTACTCCCTTGCCATCATCGGAAGATATGTCTTTGCCGTCCTTTCAGGCTGGATCTTCTTCGGTGCCTATGCATGGGAAAACTGGAGCCCCTTCACCTACTCCCTTGCTTACAATGCCATCTACATTTTCTCCGAAGCAGCAGTGACCATAGCAGTTCTCTGCATCCCTTCAGTCAAGAAGGCAATGCTGGGTGTTAAAGCCATGGCTGTAAAATAAAGTTGGTTATACGATACTTTGTTAAAAAAAAACTTGACAACTTAATTTCCGTGTGGTAAAACTGTGTAAAAATAACACTTTAAACCATTGAAGCGGAATAACGGCGACTACGACCTTACAGAGAGCCCGGGGTGCTGAGAACCGGGTGTGAAACGGATCGTCAAATGGACCGCGGAGGGCGCAGGGAACAGAAAGCATATGCTTTCTCAGTATTCTGCGACGTCGGAGGCAGACGTTACCATGCCGGGGATATGACTGTATCCTGCTGAGAGCACGGTATACGTGAACAAAGGTGGCACCGCGGATAATGAAACATTCGTCCTTGACAAAAGAGATTTCTTTTGTTGAGGGCGTTTTTTTATTTGAATCGGAGGTAACCATGAACATCATCCCTTCCTTTGAAGAAGTGAAAAAGATGGCAGACACGGGGGAATACAAAGTTCTTCCCCTGAGCTGCGAGATCCTGTCGGACTTCACCACCCCCATAGAAGTCCTGAGGATCCTTAAAAATGTTTCCACCCACTGCTATATGCTGGAATCCGCGAGCGCGGACGAAAAATGGGGACGCTACACCTTTCTGGGCTTTGACCCGAAGCTTAACATCACCTGCGCAGACGGAGAGATCACCGTAGGGAACCTGAAATTTAAGACCAACGATCCTTCGGAACACCTGAGAAAGATCCTGGCGGATTACAAAAGTCCCCGCTTCGACTTTCTCCCGCCCTTCAGCGGCGGTCTTGTGGGCTACTTTTCCTATGACTTCCTGTCCTACAGCGAACCTTCCGTAAAATGTCCCGTAAAGGACACGGAAAACTTTAAGGACATAGATCTCATGCTCTTTGACAAGGTCATAGCCTTTGACAACGTGAAGCAAAAGATCGTCCTAATGGCAAACATGTCCCTGGAGGATTGTGAAACATGCTATAACAAGGCTGTCATGGAACTTGAACAGCTGGTGGATCTTCTTAAGAAAGGCAGAAAAAAAGAAGAGCCCGGAGGAAAGCTCACGGGAGAAGTCACTCCTCTCTTCGGAAAAGAAGAATTCTGCAACATGGTGGACCGGGCCAAACACTATATAAAAGAAGGAGACATTTTCCAGATTGTTCTTTCCAACCGACTTTCAGCCCCTTTTGAAGGAAGCCTTTTAAACACCTACCGCATTCTTCGCACCATAAATCCCTCTCCCTATATGTTCTACTTCTCGGGAACGGATGTGGAAGTGGCGGGAGCCTCACCGGAAACCCTTGTAAAGCTTGAAGACGGAGTGCTCCACACCTTCCCTCTGGCAGGCACAAGGCCAAGAGGCAAGACTCCCGAAGAGGACAAGGCTTTGGAAGAGGAATTGCTGCAGGATGAAAAAGAACTGGCGGAGCACAATATGCTGGTGGATCTGGGAAGGAACGACCTCGGAAAGATCAGCCGTTTCGGAACCGTGAAAGTTGAAAAACTTCATTCCATAGAACGCTTCTCCCATGTAATGCACATCGGTTCCACCGTGGCAGGGACCATCCGTGAGGACTGCGATGCCCTGGATGCCATCGAAGCCGTCCTTCCTGCGGGAACCCTCTCCGGAGCTCCCAAGATCAGAGCCTGTCAGCTCATCGGAGAACTGGAGCAGAACAAGCGTGGGATCTACGGCGGTGCCATAGGCTACATCGATTTTACCGGCAACATGGACACCTGCATCGCCATCCGCATTGCTTACAAAAAGAACGGACAGGTCTTTGTAAGGAGCGGAGCGGGCATAGTTTACGATTCCGTTCCCGAAAAGGAATACGAAGAATGTCTGAACAAAGCAAAGGCATCGCTTAAAGCCCTGCAGATCGCAAGCAAGGAGGAGTTATGATCCTACTGATAGATAATTACGACAGCTTTTCCTACAACCTCTTCCAGTTTGTGGGAGAAATGAACCCCGACATTAAAGTCATTAGGAACGACGAACTGACCGTACGGGAGATCGAAGCCCTGAAGCCCGAAAAGATCATCATCTCCCCGGGGCCCGGCCGCCCTGAGGATGCGGGTGTCATCGTGGATGTGATCCGAGAACTGGGCCCCAAGATCCCCATTCTCGGTGTCTGTCTCGGTCATCAGGCCATATGTCTGGCCTACGGCGGTGTTGTGACCTATGCATCGAAACTCATGCACGGAAAGCAGTCTGTGGCTGAGCTTGACAGAGATGCTCTCCTGTTTAAGGACTGTTCCGAAAAGACCCCCGTGGCCAGATATCACTCCCTGGCGGCTGACCCCGCCAAGCTCCCGCAATGCCTTAAGGTCATTGCGAGAACCACTCCCGAAGGAGACATCATGGCGGTGCGGCACAGAGACTATCCCGTTTACGGAGTGCAGTTCCATCCCGAGTCCATCATGACTCCCGAAGGAAAAACAATGATAAGGAATTTCATAGAAAGCTGAACCATAAAAACGAAAAGGAGACAACAATGATCAAAGAAGCAATCATCAAGATAGTGAACAAAGAAGACCTGACCTACGACGAGGCATATGCCGTAATGAACGAGATCATGAGCGGCGAGACCTCCGCCACCCAGAACGCAGCGTTCCTCGCTGCCCTTTCCACAAAGAGTGCAAAGGCCGAGACCACAGACGAGATCGCAGGCTGCGCCGCTGCCATGAGAGATCATGCAACAGCGGTAAACACAGGGATGGACGTGTTCGAGATCGTGGGGACCGGCGGTGACGGAGCCCACAGTTTCAACATCTCCACCACATCAGCCCTCGTAGCCGCAGCAGGAGGTGTGAAGGTGGCAAAGCACGGAAACCGCGCAGCTTCTTCCAAATGCGGTACAGCTGACTGCCTGGAGGCTCTGGGTGTCAACATCGACCAAAGTCCGGAGCTTTGCATAAAACTCCTTAAGGAAGCCGGCATGTGCTTCTTCTTCGCACAGAAGTACCATTCTTCCATGAAATATGTGGGCGCCATCCGTAAGGAACTTGGGGTCCGCACGGTCTTCAACATCCTCGGTCCTCTCACAAACCCCGGAAAGCCTGCCATGCAGCTTCTGGGTGTATATGATGAATACCTTGTGGAGCCCCTGGCAAGAGTTCTCATCAGCCTCGGCATAAAGCGCGGTATGGTGGTTTACGGCAAGGACAAGCTGGATGAGATCTCCTTAAGCGCACCCACGAGCATATGCGAGATCAAGGACGGCTGGTACCGTTCCTTCGTCATCACTCCCGAGGAATTCGGATTTGAACGCTGCACAAAGGAGGATCTTAAGGGCGGAACCCCTGCAGAAAATGCGGAGATCACCCGTAACATCCTTAAGGGCGAAAAAGGTCACAAGAGAAACGCTGTGCTTCTTAACGCAGGAGCCGCGCTCTACATAGCCGGAAAGGCCGACACCTTTGAAGATGGCGTAAAGCTTGCCGCATCTCTCATAGATTCCGGAAAAGCATATAAAACCCTTGAAAAGGTTGTAAAGATCAGTAACGAAGAAATATAAAGCGAGGACACATCCATGACCATCCTTGACGAACTGGCTCTCAGCGCATTACAGCGGGTAGAGGCTTCCAAAGCCGTAAAATCTCCCGATGTCATCCGTGCCGAAGCTCTGACTCTTCCAAAAGGCAACTTTTGTTTTGAAAAAGCCCTTAAAAAGCCCGGACTTTCTTTCATCTGCGAATGCAAGAAGGCCTCTCCCTCAAAGGGACTCATTGCTCCCGATTTTCCCTACCTTGACATAGCAATGGAATATGAGGAAGCGGGCGCAGACTGTATCTCCGTTCTCACGGAGCCCACACGGTTTCTGGGCAAAAACGAGTATCTTAAAGAGATTGCGAAAAGGGTTTCCATCCCCTGTCTCAGGAAGGATTTTACCGTAGACCCCTACATGATATACGAAGCTAAAGTCCTGGGAGCTTCCGCCGTTCTCCTCATATGCTCTCTCCTCCCGCCCGACAGGATCAGGCAATACATAGAAATCTGTGATTCCCTGGGAATCAGCGCTCTGGTTGAAGCCCATGACGAAAAAGAGGTGAAAGAGGCCCTGACAGCCGGTGCAAGGATCATCGGGGTGAACAACAGAAATCTCAAGGATTTCACAGTTGACCGGGAAAACAGCAGAAAACTCCGCTCCCTTGTTCCGAAGGACGTGATCTTCGTTTCGGAAAGCGGCATAAAAAACCGTGAAGACGTAAAACAGGCCGAAGCCATGGATGCGGACGCAGTGCTGGTGGGGGAGACTCTAATGAGAGCCGCTGATAAAAATGCTGTTCTTCATGAACTCAGAACAGGCGGTGAAAAACATGTGTAAGATAAAGATGTGCGGCCTAACCCGTGAAGAAGACATAGAGGCCGTGAATGACATAAAGCCTGAATTCATCGGTTTTGTCTTCGCAAAGAAGAGTAAAAGATACGTGACTCCCGAAAGGGCATCGGAACTCAAAAAACTGCTGGATCCCTCCATCAGGGCCGTGGGAGTTTTTGTGGATCCCTCCCTGCAGGAAGTATATGCCCTGGTCTCCTCACGCACCATCGATATGGTCCAGCTCCACGGAAACGAAACCGAGGACTTCGTACAGGAGGTCAGAGACAAGTGCAAATGTCCCGTGATCAGAGCCTTTAAAGTAAGGTCGGAGGAAGATGTAAGAACTGCAGAAAAGAGCTGCGCCGATCACATTCTTCTGGATTCCGGAGCAGGAACGGGAACGGTGTTTGACTGGAAACTTCTAAAGAACATTTCCCGCCCCTGCTTTCTTGCGGGAGGGCTGGATCCGGAAAATGTGTCGGAAGCCGCAAACACCCTTCATCCCTACTGCCTGGACGTGAGTTCCGGCATCGAATCAAACGGTTTTAAAGACAAAAACAAGATGGAAGCTTTTGCAAAAGCTGTCAGAAAGGAAAAGAAATGACAAATCCCAACGGACGCTTCGGAGTGCACGGCGGACAATACATTCCCGAGACACTCATGAATGCGGTGATAGAACTGGAAGAAGCCTACAAACATTACAAAAACGATCCTGCATTCAACGCAGAACTTAACAAACTCCTGAACGAATATGCCGGAAGGCCCTCGCTTCTCTACTATGCAGATAAGATGACAAAGGATCTGGGTGGAGCGAAGATCTATCTTAAAAGAGAGGATCTGAACCACACGGGAGCCCACAAGATCAACAACGTTCTTGGGCAGGCACTGCTGGCAAAGAAAATGGGGAAGACACGTCTCATCGCGGAAACGGGCGCGGGTCAGCACGGAGTAGCCACTGCCACCGCAGCCGCCCTTATGGGCATGGAATGTGTGGTGTTCATGGGCGAAGAAGACACTGTCCGCCAGGCGCTGAACGTTTACAGGATGAGGCTTCTGGGGGCGGAGGTGATCCCCGTTAAAACAGGCACCGCCACCCTTAAGGATGCGGTTTCCGAAGCCATGAGAGAATGGACCTCCAGGATCACAGACACCCACTACTGCCTTGGTTCCGTAATGGGTCCCCATCCTTTCCCCACCATAGTCAGGGATTTTCAGGCAGTCATATCCCGTGAGATCCGCTCCCAGATACTGGAAAAGGAAGGTCGACTTCCCGATGCCGTCATAGCCTGTGTCGGAGGCGGTTCCAATGCCATAGGCAGTTTCTACGATTTCATCAACGACAAGTCCGTCCGCCTCATAGGCTGCGAAGCGGCAGGTCGCGGCATAGACACCTTTGAGACCGCAGCCACCATATCCACCGGCCGTCTGGGGATCTTCCACGGTATGAAATCCTATTTCTGCCAGGACAAGTACGGACAGATCGCTCCGGTCTACTCCATCTCAGCGGGGCTTGATTATCCGGGTGTAGGCCCCGAACATGCCTATCTCCATGACATACACCGTGCGGAATATGTTCCCGTTACCGACGAAGAAGCCGTATGCGCCTTTGAATATCTGGCAAAGACCGAAGGTATCATCCCCGCCATCGAATCCGCTCATGCCGTGGCCCACGCCATCAAGATAGCGCCTTCCATGGCAAAAGACAGGATCATAGTCATCACAATATCGGGAAGAGGCGACAAGGACTGCGCTGCCATTGCGCGTTACAGAGGGGAGGATCTTCATGAATAGGATCGCAGAAGCATTTAAAAACGGAAAAGCCTTCATACCTTTCATCACCTGCGGTGATCCCGACCTTGAGACCACGGGAAAGATCGTGCGGGAAATGGTAAAGAACGGAGCGGATCTCATCGAACTGGGCATTCCTTTCTCAGATCCCACCGCAGAAGGCCCCGTTATACAGAACGCCAACATCCGTGCTTTGTCGGGCGGCGTGACCACCGACAGGATCTTTGACTTCGTAAGAGACCTGCGAAAAGACGTTACAGTTCCCATAGTCTTCATGACCTACGCCAACGTGGTGTTCTCCTACGGAGCGGAGAAGTTCATTTCCACCCTTAAGGACATCGGTATTGACGGTCTCATCTTGCCGGATCTTCCCTACGAAGAAAAAGACGAATTTCAGCCTATTTGCAGGAAGTATGACATCGCTCTCATTTCCCTCATCGCACCCACTTCCGCCAACCGTATCGCCATGATTGCAAAAGAGTCCGAAGGCTTTCTTTACATTGTTTCAAGTCTCGGAGTCACAGGCACCAGAAGCGAGATCAAGACCGACCTTGCATCCATTGTAAAGATCGTCCGCGAGAACACCACTACTCCCTGCGCCATCGGCTTTGGCATATCCAACCCGGAACAGGCAAAGAAAATGGCCTCCCTTTCCGACGGTGCCATTGTGGGCTCCGCTATCGTGAAGATCGTAGAGAAAGAAGGAAGGAATGCACCATTAAAGGTGGGTGAGTTCGTTAAAGAAATGAAAAATGCCATCAAAGAATAAAAATTTTTAGAGATTCTAAGCACTAAAAAGCCCATAGCACGGATCATCTCCGAACTATGGGCTGTTTTATTTTGATCAATGGAATTCTTCAAAATCATATCCCTTGTTCTTAAATAGAGTATAACAAGGTGTTCCGAATTTTACATGGCCATACAATCTTGAGCAATTTGCAAAGGCTGTATCATCAACCTCCCAGACCGCATTGTCCAGCCAGATCGTGAGATCGTAGCTTCCCGCAAACGCATACTTGTCGATCATGCAGATCTCGTTCAGTCTGACCTCATAATCAGGTGAGAAGTAAGCTCCCGCAAAATAGTAGGGAGGAATGTAGCTTACGTTATCGTCGAAAACAAGCTGCTTGATGTTGGCTCCGGCAAAAACACCTGTATCAATGTTCTTAACTCCGACGCCTGTCTTAAGCTCGTCGATGGCTCTGACGGTATCAATGGTGATACCCTTAAATGCATTGGCTCCGATGGTAATACCGCCGACCTCAAACTCTTCAAAGGAAAGGTTTGAACATCCGTCGAACGCATTGTTTTCGATCTCCGAAAGAGAAGCAGGAAGCTTAAGGGATGTGATGCCAAGAAGTCCTGAGAACGCATGTTCCTTGATAACAGTAATACCTGCACCCAGATCTATCGCTCTGAGTTTCGAAACCCAGGTCTCATTATACTTATAAGTGTTCCTTACTCCGTAGAAGTACTGATATGTCTTGGGAACAACGATCTTTAAATATGCGGATCCTCTTGTAAGGACATCTCTTAAAGGATAGGTAAAGTAGCCTTCTCCAAGATGGTCATCCTCATTTGCCGCACTGTCAAGGTAACCCCTTACGCCAAATCCCTTTGACCCGACTGTAACACCGGTCTTGGGAAGCGTGATCTCAACATAATCATTGGGTCCGTACTTTCTGAACTTTTTAAGTCCCTTGTCCGACAAACCTGTTACATACCACACTCTGTCGATGTGAAGATAAGTGAAATCTTCAGGCGCCATCTCCAGTATAACACTGGGCTTCTCAAGGGTTGCACCATTATCTGTGGGAACCGGAGTAGGGGTGGGAGTGGGCGTACTCGTAGGCATGGGAGTAGGTGTGCTCGTGGGCTTCGGAGTCGCTGTGGGAGTAGGTGTGTTCGTAGGTGTCGGCGAAGGTGTAGGTGTGGGTGTGGGCGTCGGCGTATCTGTCGGCGCGGGTGTGGGTGTAGGTGTGGGTGTGGGTGTATCCGTAGGAACCGGAGTGTTGGTGGGAGTAGGCGTGTTGGTCGGTGTCAATGTAGGCTCCGGCGTGGTACCCGTTTCGGAAGTGTTGCTTCCGTTGGGATTCTCTCCCGCTCCGTTACTGGGCTTAACTACAATTTCCGTGCCCGGATTCTCCCCGGAAGGATCCTTCGGTTTCCTGAATACTACTATTAAAACGATCGCTGCCGTAACAAGCACGGCTGTGCAGATAATGATCGTAATAGGCTTCTTAAAGACCGGTCCGATCTTCGCAAAGATCCCCTTCAGTTTCTTCAATAAATCTTTCATTTAAAACAACCTTTCTATAGAAAACAGAATTTCCCCATGGAAATTCCACATTATACTAAAGGATATTTGTGACATAAGTGTGTCTTACTTAAGATTTTATAAAATTATTTTTTCGCATATCAACAATGCTTTTCTTTGGTTTGGTTGACAAAAACTTTGGATTGAAGTACAATTTCTTTGGATTCGGAGGACAAAACTATGGATTACAAGCAAATAAAAAAACAGGCAAATGAGATACTGAAGGACCAGACAGCAGAATGCTCATACATAGAATATAAGTCCTCAGAGAAACAAGCAGACAAAATATTAAAAACTATCTGCGCCTACGGAAATAACTACTACAACAATGATATTCAATATATTTTTATTGGTGTGGAAGAGGTAAACAATGAGGAGCAGAAAGCTATTCCGATGCTTCCGATTAAGGGAATTGGTGAAGATAGACTTGAAAAATGCAAGAATACCCTTAATTCATTACGTTCCTTTTTATATCCCAATGTTGCGTTTGAAGTAATATCAAATGATCTGGACGGAATAAGTTATTTAATCATCATTGTAAGGCCCCAGACAGGAGGCCCCTTCATGGTGGCTGAAAAAGCCGAAAAGGATAAAAAGATCAATCTTAAACCAGGAAGATATGTGAGAATTGAAGTAGATACCCGACTTGCCCGAGTAGATGAAGAATATGATCTGCTACGCAAGTTTTCAAATTTCCATTTTAGCTCAATTGTATGCTCCGAAGCCTCGATTGACGATTTAAGTACGGACTTACTTAGAGAATATTTTTCCAAGACAAGTTCAAGGCAGATTAGTGATGAAATGGGAAAGAAAGAGCTTGCTAAGGCGTTAGATCTGCTTGATAAAAATGATCCCACTGACAAACGGGTAAAAAACTTTGCTGTCCTCATGTTTTCCGAACATCCCGAGAAACATATTCCATATGCATATACGGAATTGATTGTTGATATGTTTGGTACAAAAAGAAAGATGGGGTCCAAAGTCTTTAAAGGTGCAATCTGGAAGCAGTATTATTCTGCGTTAGAGTATATAAATACTAACTTCTTAAATGAATTGGTTATACGCGTTGATGGCAGAGCAGACAACCGTAAAATCTGTAACTTTACGTATGTAGCATTGGAAGAATTGCTTGCGAACTCAATTGTTCATAACAACTATGAAAATGGTAAGCCAATCCAAATATATGTGTCTGAAAAACAAATAAACATTGTAAATTATAACAAGCCGTTACCGCCCATCCGTATAAGTGATCTGAACGAGAGAACATTCTTTAATGAACGCGACACCGAAAACCCTGAGATCAGGGATATGTTTAAAACATTAGGTATTATTGAATCCTTCGGAACAGGCATTGGAGAGGCAAAAAGATCAATGCGCGAAAACGGTTCTCCGGATCTCTTCTATAAAACATTTGATGTAAATGATAACGTTACCTCTGTGGTCATACCCGTAAATGAAGAATATTACGAGATAAAAAAAGGTACCAATCCAAAGAAAAAAGTTTGGATTGAGAATGAAACCAAAGTTTTAAACCAAAAAATCTTGGTTTCAGAGTATGCCAAAAAAACAAAACAAAACATGTTGAAGCTATATGAGTATATAGGCCCAGAGGTTTTCGGAAATTCACGTGTGGTTGAAATCCTGGGCTGTTCTGAAGTAACAGCAACTTCCTATTTGAAAAAGATGGAGGATGAACTGAAGATTATCGTTCCGGTAGAAGGAATGGGTAAAGGAAAGTACCGGTTTTGTGTTATGTAATAACATAAAATACCGCCGAATGACCAATGACATTCGACGGTATTTTTCATTACTGCTTAATAATAAACTACCTTATCCCCATAACCATTTTCATTTGCCCAAGTTTCAGCATATGAATCCTTATTAACATACAGGGCATCTATTTCAAGAAATTTTGGAAATTTCAGAAAAGTATTGACTTTTTAGAGTAGTTTGGCTATATTTGAACACAAGTACGGTGAGTTTTTGAACAATAATTGACTTATCGATGGGATGTCATGAAGATATGTTTACTCTGTACGGACAATTAACAGAGTTGCATATAAAAAAAATTTGGAGGTATTATTATGAAGTATTGTCAGAATTGTGGGGCCGAACTTGCTGATGAAGCGGTTACGTGCCCGAAATGCGGAGCCGCTTTAGGTGGAGCCAACGTAGCATATGGTTCGGCTCCTGCCAACAGGCTTAAGACCAACAGGTCATTGCTGGTATTCATTCTTCTGAACGCAATCACATTAGGCATTTACGGCCTTATCGCAATGTCAAATGTCGGAGAATCGCTGAACTGCGCCGCAAGCAAGTATGACGGTAAGAAAACCATGCATTACTGCCTGTTATTCTTCATCGTAGGTCCTTTAACACTAGAGATCGGTTCTTTAGTATGGTTCCATAACATGAGCAGTCGTGTAGGTAACGAGCTCAAAAGAAGAGGGATCGACTATAGCTTTGGTGCCGGCACATTCTGGGGATGGAATGTTCTTGGACTTTTGATCCTCGTTGGACCTCTTGTTTATACGCATAAGCTCTTCAAGGCTATGAACCTTATCTGCGAAGATTACAATGTAAAAGGCTAAACACTTTTGACAAGCGGGTTTCTCTTCAGGAACCGACTTCAAATTATCGACAAAATAAGCCCCGTCTTTCGACGGGGCTTGATCTTTTATCAATCTTATGCATTAAACATGATCTTCTCTGAGCAGAAGGACTTTGTAACAGATACGGTGCAAAGAACCGCAAGAACAAGGTTACCTGCTACGGAGTAGAGGAATTCCACAACTCCGAGGCTGTTTGTCATGATCTTCTGAACGGAAAGAGCTGTTCCGTATACAGGGATGGCATGCATCAAAGGATCCACGTCTCTGGAGCCTGTGAACATTGTCATGAGAGCTGCCACCATGATCACGATGTACAAAGGTGAAACATAGGTGGATGCTGTCTTAACGTCCTTGGCACGGATGGAAAGGGCGGAGATCAATGCTACATAGAGGTAAGCAAGGATCACAAGGAGAACAACAAGTTCCAGGAGCTGACCTGTGCGGAAGTTGATGGCAAAACCCACAGTGCTGCCGCCGGTCATGGTCTTCATCATCATGGGCATTGCAAGTGCCATGGAAACGGCATATACAATGGCGGAGATAATGGAAAGACCGGAGAGGGAAACAAGTTTGCCGAAAGCCAGGTGGCTTCTCTTGACGGGTGTCATGAGGAGTCTTGCCATGGTTCCTCTTTCCTTCTCACCTGCAATGGCATCGGTCACTATACCCATTGCGCTGGCGAAGATAAGGAATGTGATGAGGTAAGGGATGAGCATCGCAAGGAACTGTCCGTTCTTTTCGTCTTCCTTGACGATCTCTTCGTTAACGGTCTTGAAAACCGTAAGTTTCTCGGCACCGCCGATCCTCTCGGCAATGACAGTCTGGCTGTATGTGTTGGCGATCACCTGATTGAAGGTGGAATATGCGTTCTGGGAGTAGTCCTTCGCGCTGTTATATCCGATGGTAACACTGGGTGTCTTAAAATTCTTTACGTCTTCGGAGAAATTTTTATCAAAGATCACAAGAAGCTCTGCGTCGCCGTTCAGTATGTCGTCCTTGATCTCGTCGACATTGGAAGCATTTCCCTGAAGATAGGTGATCTTTGCGAGTTTGTCATATCCTGTGGTCTTGATGAGTGACTTGATCTCTTCGGGAACGTTCTGAATGTATACAGTGGATACATGTTCCTTAATGTCCTTGGACATGCTTCCCGCAAGGCTTCCGATGAGGGAGTAAAGACCGATCATCAAAACCGCAGGAAGGATAAAGAGTGAAAATACGAGTTTTCTGTCTTTGAATACTCGTGCAAATTCCTTTGAAATAATGTATTTAACGCCGTTCATGCCTATTCCTCCTCCTTATGATTGTCACGATAAAGGACAAAGAAAGCATCCTCAAGATCATTTGTTCCGCATTTTCCGACGATATCGGAGATGGTGCCTTCGGTAACAAGCTTACCGTCGATGATGACACCGATCTTATCGCAGAGCTTTTCAGCTTCCGACATGATGTGGGTCGAAACGATGATGGTCTTTCCGTCCTTCTTCAATTTTGCAAGGAAGTCGGTAACACTCTTGGCTGTGATAACATCAAGGCCGCTGGTGGGTTCGTCGAAAATGACCACCTTGGGGTCCTGAACAAGGCTTACTGCAATGGCAGCCTTCTGTTTCATACCTGTGGAAAGTTCTTCGATCTTTTTGTCTTCGAAAGCATCGATACCGAAGTAGCCGAAAAGTTCTTTTCTTCTGGCTTCGATAGCCTCTTCGCTGAGTCCGTGAAGATGGCCGAAGAAATCAAAAAGATATCTGGGTGAGAAGAAAGGATCGAGTTTGATCTCATTTGTAAGGAAACAGATGTCTTCTCTCACTGCTTCCCCTTCCTTTACTGTGTCATGACCGCAAACCTTTACTTCTCCCTCTGTAGGTGTAAGCAATGTTGCAATGCAACGGAGCGTGGTTGTTTTTCCTGCGCCGTTGGGTCCCAGCAAACCGTAAATCTCCCCGGGCTTTGCGGTAAATGTAATGCCCGAAGCCGCACACTTTATGTTTTTCTTGGTCTTGCGCTTCGCCATTTCATTTTTGCTGAGCTTGTAAACCTTTGTCAGGTTGTTTACTTCAATCATGAAGAGCCTCCTTATAAATTCTTTCATATTCCGACGGTTCGCTGTCCAGTGCTTTTTTGCGCTACCGTGTCACTGAACCATCAAAAGCACTTAAATCTTATCATATCACCCTGTTCACTGCAACTGTCAAATGAGTAAAATAGGGTGTCCTAATACGCTGTTACAGCGAAGGTATCTCCATCTTGTCCCAAACTGCATGATTGATAAGTACTTCCGTTTCCTCATGCCACTTTTCGTAAAGATTCTCAAATGCCCGTTCCTGCCGCTCACGGATGATCTCTTCCTTCTTTTCCTGAGTGGCATCCACGTCAAACTCCGTCATGCAATAAAAAACGTAATAGTAATCCCCGTCCTCGATGATGTCGGTGAAACCGCCTGTCCTCATGCCCATGAGAGCATTCTCCAGACTGCTGCCATCAAGGTCTCCCCGGCCTATTACCATGTCCAGCCTTGTCAGGTCTTCCGTTTTCGTTTTGGCATAGGAATACAGATCCTTCGCTTCCATCCAGCCTTCTTTCAGTTTCCCCAGCTGTTCCCTGGCCGCTGCCTTTTCCTCTTCTGTAAATTCCAGGATCTCGCCCCCGACTCCCACTTTCTTTTTCCCCACCGCTATGGAATAGAAATGATGCTGTTTGGCATATTCATTCGGGATGTTGGTGTCAACGTTCAGGGTAGCCTGTTCGAAAACCTTTCTTGCAAGGCTGTTGTCGCTGTATATGCGGCGGAGAACATTTTCATTCACACCCATTTCCAGAATGCGACTGCCCTCAAGGGTCTTCATGTACTCGTCGGCTCTTTTGTCCGCTTCCCGAAGTTCGTCCTCCGTGAGACAGACGTTCATTTCATCGGCTTTTGAGCACACGATCTTCAGATAGACCATTGAGTCCAGGACCTCGGCCTTCACCGCATTTCCCAGAAGAAGGCCCTTGTCGTTGATCTTGTAGTCCCATATGCCGGTGCCGTAGTAGCGCTCGTACTCCCTGCGGGTGGCATCAAGGTACACCAGGCCTTCACGGTAGTCGATCTGCAGGTCGCCCACCTTCAGCATTGCGCCCTCGATCCATTCCGTCTCTTCCTTATTCTCTTCCCGTTTTAAAGCTCCGCATCCTCCCGGCAGCAGCATCAGCACAAGCAGCATCAGCGCCGGCAGGAGAGCAATTGTCCGTTTCACCTTAAACAAGCTCCTTCATAAGGATCAGGAAATCTTTCAGTTTTTCAAGCATAAGGCTTTCCTCGTCCTTCACACTCATCTTTTTCATGCCCTTCTTAACGTTCAGCGTAAAGTAGGGCGCATCGCTGTTGCCTTTAAGCTCCGTCCCCGGATGGTTCTTTATGAAATCATCCAGCAGTTCCGTTTTAAGAGGTGCTTCATTGTACATGCCCAGTCTCAGTTTGATGCAGTTCGCCTCGGCGGGCAGCAACGATACCGACGTGATGAACACCCTGTGGCACATGGCTTTGATCTGCGCCACCGTCAGGAGAGCATCCACCGCTGCCGGAATGTCTCCGTAACGGTCCGTAAGCTCGTCTATCACGTCCAGTTTTTCCTCTTCGGTCTCGATCATGGCTATACGCTTGTACATGTCGAGCTTCTGGGTCTCGTTCTTTATGTAATCCGTAGGGATGTAAGCATCGATGGGAAGTTTGATCATGGTCTCGAAGTCATCGGACACCACTTCTTCTCCCTTTGCTTTCTTAATGGCATTGTCCAGAAGTTTGCAATAGAGGTCATATCCCACCTCTTCCATGTGTCCGCTCTGCTCTGCTCCCAGCACGTTTCCCGCGCCTCTGATCTCCAGATCCCTCATGGCGATCTTAAAGCCGGAGCCCAGATCCGAGAACTCGCGGATGGCCTGAAGCCTCTTTTCCGCGATCTCTTTAAGCGCCTGACCCTTCTTGTACATAAGAAAGGCATAGGCAGTGCGGGAGGATCTTCCCACACGTCCGCGAAGCTGATAGAGCTGGGAAAGCCCCATCTTGTCCGCATCATCTATGATCATGGTGTTTACGTTTGAAATGTCCAGTCCCGTCTCGATGATGGTGGTGGCCACCAGAACATCGATCTCCCCGCTGATGAAGGCATACATGATCTTTTCCAGTTCACGTTCCGACATCTGCCCGTGGGCAAAGGCCACATTTGCATCGGGAACCAGTTTCTGTACCAGCGCCGCCTTCTCTTCGATGCCGTTCACGCGATTGGAAACATAGTAAACCTGACCGCCTCTTGCGATCTCTCGGTTCACCGCTTCACGGATGATCTCATCGTTATGCTCCATTACAAAGGTCTGGATGGGAAGGCGATCAACGGGAGGCTCTTCCAGCACAGACATCTCCCTGATCCCCGCAAGGCTCATATGCAGTGTTCTTGGGATGGGAGTGGCTGTCAACGTGAGAACATCCACATCTTTTTTAAGTTCCTTGATCCTTTCCTTGTGAGTGACTCCGAAACGCTGTTCCTCATCCACCACAAGAAGTCCCAGATTCTTGAATGTCACGTCCTTGGACAGGACTCTGTGGGTTCCCACTATGATGTCAACGGAACCGTCCGCAAGGCCTTTAAGAGCAGCCTTCTGCTGAGCCGGCGTCCTGAATCTGGACAGCATCTCCACCGTAACGGGATAGTTTATGAGTCTGCTTGAAAATGTATTGTAATGCTGCTGCGCCAGAATGGTGGTGGGTACAAGGACCACCACCTGCTTTCCGTCCTGAACGGCCTTAAACGCCGCACGAAGAGCCACTTCTGTCTTTCCGTAGCCCACATCTCCGCAGATGAGTCGGTCCATGATCCTGCTGCTTTCCATGTCCCGCTTCGTATCCTCTATGGCTTTAAGCTGATCCTCCGTTTCCTCGTAGGGGAAGAGTTCCTCAAACTCCTTCTGCCAAACGGTGTCGGGCGTAAAGGCAAAGCCGGGGCGGGATGAACGGATGGCATAGAGGTTCACCAGTTGATCCGCTATGTCTGCCACAGCCTTCTTTACTCTGTCCTTGGTCTTTCTCCATTCGTTGGAGTTCAGCTTGTTGATCCTGGGCTTCTTATCCGCGTCCGCGGAAGCATATTTCTGTATGGATTCCAGGTTCGTGGCGGGAATGTAGAGTTCGCCGTCACCGTATTCTATCTTGACGTAATCCTGCTCCGTCTTGTTGTTCTCAAGTTTTTCTATACCGCGGTAGATGCCCAGACCGTTCCGTTCATGAACGATGTAATCGCCGTAGGTGAGTTCATGCAGGGAATGGATGGTGTTTCCCGACTCGGAGAACTTTCTCTTGTGCTTCTTTCTTGCCGCTCCGAAGGTATCACCTTCCACCAGCACCGCCACGTTTGCCAGAGGGTATTCAAAGCCCTTGTGAAGAGCGCCGTACATGATGACCACTTCACCGGGTTTGATCTCCCTGTTCCTGTCTTCGGTAAACACAGCGGGGATGTTGTATTCTTCCAGGCCCTCCGCCAGTCTCTGTCCCCTTGCGCTGGAACCTGTGACGATGACTGTCCTGTAATTCTTTTTACGATAGCTTTCCAGGTCACGGACCAGGATATCTATGCCTGAAACATAGGGATTGACGTTCTTTGCGGTAACGGCATATCTTTCCTTCACCTTAAGTTCCGCCGTGCCCATGTCAAGGGTGGAGAGCATCAAAAGCCGCTTATTCTGCCCCTTGGCAAGGATGAGTTTGTAATCGTATATGACGTCGGCCCGGGAAGCAAGGATGTATCCGCCCTCCAGCCGGCCTATCATGCTTTCTCTGAATTCCGCAAGGGATGTTTCTCCCTTTTCCTCAAGACGCATGGGTTCGTCAAAGATCACCAGATCGTCTTTTCCGAAATAATCCAAAAATGAAGCCGTCTCGTCATAGAAACTCGTGACAAAACCGTCCAGAGACGCCGTGCCTCTGGAGTACTCTATTGCTTCGATAGCCTCTTCGCAGGCCTTTTTAAGCCTGTGGGCTTCCTCATTCTTCATTTCCTTCCTGAGGGAGGCTTCTCTTTTCTTTTCCTCTTCCCGGATCTTCTCAAAGCCCGCCTGCATCTCTTCATCCGTCAGGATGAACTCCGTAGCGGGAAAGATGGTAAGTTCTTCAATATTTCCGATGGTCCTCTGGGAATCCACATCAAAACTTCTGATGGAATCCACTTCATCGCCGAAGAGTTCGATCCTGGCAGGATTTTCGTCATTAAGCGGGAAGATGTCTATGATGCCGCCTCTGACGGCAAATTCGCCGGGAGCGGAAACCTGAGATGTGCGCTCGTAGCCCAGAGCCACCAGCTTTTGTTCCAGTTCTGCGGAGTCCAGGCTTCCTTCCATTCCCACTTTGACAATGGAGTTCTTCACTTTTTCAAGAGGAAGGATCTTGTCAAGAGCAGCATCTATGCTCATTACAACAGTAACGGGATCTCCCGACAGCATTTCCTTTATGGCCGCCGCTCTTTCCTTAACTATGGCGTTACCCTTGATGTCTGCCTGATAGAAGATGAGATCCTTGGCGGGATAAAGTCTGGGGTTTGCTCCGAAAAGCTTAAGATCCTCGCAGATCTCCCTGGCTCTCAGTTCATTGTAGGTCACAATGACACGTATCTTGTACTCATCAAAAAGAGACGCAACAAAATGACACTTTTGCGATTCAACACAACCCGTCACATGGACGGGTGTTTTTCCTTGCTCAAGTGCCTTTTTTGTCTGCAGATATTCTGTTGATCCCTGTAAAAGAGAGGTAAAACTATTCATCCGGATTTGTTTTCTTGCGATTAAATGTATTCATGGCCTTGGGAACATCATCTATTACAAAGAGTTCCGCTGCCGTGACCGCATCCGAGAGCGCTGCCCTGATCTTCACTTCGTCTTCTTTGCTGAAGTGTCCCAAGACATAGTCCTTCAGATCCCATTCCTTGGGCTTTTCCCCAACGCCGATCCTGATCCTGGGGAAAACCTCGCTTCCGAGATGCTGGATAATGTTCTTGATCCCGTTGTGTCCGCCGGCGCTTCCCCTTTCCCTGACTCTTATGGAGCCGGGCTCCAGGTTCACGTCATCGTATATGATGCAGACGTCCTTGGGTTCAACCTTGAAAAAATTTACTGCTTCAATAACCGCTTCTCCGCTCAGGTTCATATAGGTCAGGGGCTTCATGAGAACGACTTTCTCGCCGCAGATGGTGCCTTTTCCTATCAGAGCCTTGAACTTCTTTTCCGAAACGGATATCCCTGTTTTATCGGATATGGCCGTAATGGCGTCAAATCCGATGTTGTGCCTGGTTCCGGCATATTCTTTGTCCGGATTACCGAGTCCTGCTATTATCTTCATTACTACTTTGCATAATCCCTGTTATAATTTTTTGGAGTTGTTGTGGAATAGGAAACCTTTCCGTTCTCAAGTCTGATGCCCTTGTAATAGAAGAGTTCCGAAACCGTAACAAACTGATAGCCCTGGATCTCCAGCGTTGCCATGATCTCATTGGTAGCTTCCGCCGTGGATTCGTACAGGGAGTGCATCAGTATGATCTTTCCGTCTCCGCCGTGGGTGAGGACTTCATCGATAACTCTCTTTGTGATGTCGTCAACCTTGGCATTGTATGTTTCCTCGGAAACCTTTGTCTTGTCCACAACGCCCTTGTTCCAGTCTTCAGTGTCAAGATACCAGTTGATCATGGGCATGGGAAGATTCTTTGCCATATAGTCGAGAGTATCGTTTCCTCCGGGCATTCTGATGTATTCCGGAGCATATCCCACTGTTTGGGCAAGAAGAAGGTTGTTCCTGTTGATCTGTGTCCAGAATTCCTTCTTGTCGCAGTCTTCCTTTCTGAAGGCAACGTGGCTGTAGGTGTGAGATGCGATCTCATGACCTGCGGCAGCCAGAGCCTGAATGGATCTCTTGCAGGATTTGTAGTTGTCTATTCTTTCACCGAGAGTGAAGAAGGTGCACTTTGCATTGTATCTTTCGAAGATCTCCAGGAGCTGTGACTCAACCTTTTCATAAGGACCGTCGTCATAGGTGAAGGCGATCATGGGCCTGTTGACATCGAGATCCTGTCTCACCTGAAGTCCGACGGGGTTAAAGTACAGATCCATATACATGAACGCCTTTGCTTCGGAAAGATTTACTTCGTAAGTGAATTCCTTATGCATAAGATCCGTAAGGGTGTCATTTCCGAAGATGAAAGTAACCTTGTCGTTGGCTATATAGAAGCTGTCAAAATCATTGCGATTATAAACCTCGTCATAGGAAACAAAACTTGTCTTTGCGATGACGGGATCCTTTTCGGGAGCATAGGTCTGAAGTCTTTCCTTGAGGATAGCCAGATATGTTTCTCTGAAGACCATGTACGCACCAAGTCTTCTTCCCGTTTCTGTCTCGAAAACATATCCTGCCTGATGGATGACTTTTCCACCGGAAGTAAAGTTTGCAAGAACCGAAGTAAATGCGGGATACGCCCAGCATTCTACCGATGCCTTGATGTCCTTTGCATCGCTTCCTGCCCAGCTTGAGGACTTGCTGAATTCTTCGGTAACAAGATCGTCAACGGTTCCTCTGATCTTTTCGGGCACCTGCATAAGATTTCCGATGGTGTTGATCACTGCCTCGGGAGTTGCCGTGGGCACAGGTGTGTTTGTGGGAACAGGTGTAGGTGTTGAAGTCGCCTTGGCGCCTGTTGTGGGTGCTGTTGTGGGAGTATTGTTTGCCTTTACCTCCGGCGTCGCGGTTAAAAGAGCCACCGCCTGAGTGGGAGTAGGCGTTGTTTTTCCGTTATTGTTCCTGTTCTTGCCGCCTCTTCCGTTCAGAAACAGAAGGACTCCGACAAGTGCAAGAAGTATGATCACGATGGCGATCATAACAAACATGATGATCCTGGTTTTGTTGATTCTTCCGAATTTAGGCGTATTCATAAGTTTCTCTCCGAATAAAGATTACAATAATGGTCAGCGTTCTGCCGTCTAAACATCATACAACATTTCCCATAAATAAACAAGTGCCGCGCATATATTAAAGCATGTTGCAAAACATTTTTCCCCCCCAATCATAACCACCAGCTTAGCTGGTGGTTTGCTCTGCGGCTATAAGCCGCTGTTACCTGCTTGCCTCTAAAGAGGCTCTGAAAGATTCGCCTTCCGCACTGCGGTCACAGGCTGGCTCTAAAGAGCCTCTTTTATTTGCCC
>JAILRC010000046.1 GCA_024698485.1 Lachnospiraceae bacterium
GAGGCTCGTGTACTGACTTTCAAGGCTTTCAGCCACATGCTCTTTCTTTAAATAAATGTCGATCTCATCAAGTGCCAGGTGGTTCTTCACCCATTCAAAGCACTTGCCCGCCGTTTCCATTTCGGCGAAGTAATTGTAACGTCCGTCGGTTGCAGCAACTATGCTTGCGATCATGGAAACAATGTCCACAACCTGTTTATCAAGCACAGTTGACACCCATCCTGACGTTCCGGAATAGATGTGAGTCTGCCCCGCTTCAACACAGCCTGCTCCAACACCGATCAATGTGGCATCTCCGCCGCCTCCGAAAACGGGAGTTCCTTCTTTGAGTCCCAGCTCGCTTGCTGCTTTCGCGGAAAGTTTTCCTGCCTCATCCGTACATTTGATGATCCTCGGGAGATGCTCGGGATGCACTTTAAACATTTTGATCAGCAATCTATTCCAACCCTCTTTGCCCTTACGTGTATCATACAAAAATGTCGAGAATGCCGAGTCCGTAGTCATCACAAATTCGCCTGTGCATCTTGCGATGAGATACTCCTTGACATCAAGCCATTTATGCACCTTTTTGAAAATGTCCGGTTCGTTGTTTTCCACCCATTTGTATTTCCAGACCGGATCCTTTACGCTTGTGGAAGCTGCGCAGTTTATCCTGAGACTCTTAAGGAGTTTAAACAGGTTGCAGCCCGACACCTTGATGAGTCCCTTGCCCATACATGCAGCGATCTCTTTCGTTCCTCGCTGCTCCTTGTAGCTCATGGGACGTCTCAGGGCGTTACCCTCCTTGTCCACAAGAACTATGCCCTGCATCTGGGAACAGAAGGATATGCCCGCCACCTTATCGGGAGTGACCTCCGTCTTGGTGAAGAGTTCCTTTGTGGTCTTGCACATTGCTTCCCACCATTCGTCCGCATCCTGCTCTGCGCCGCCGTTCTCCACAATGTAGAGTCCATAGCCCGCATATGCGCTGGCAAGCAGCTCAATGGTGTTCTCGATCCCAAAGAGGCAGGTTTTAACGCCTGTGGTACCGAAATCGTAAGCTATCACATAAGTCATACCTTTTCTCCTTTACCGCCTTATTTTATCCCCAAAGCCGAGTTCATAAACCTCAGCATTTCTTTTACAAGCATTTCATCGGTGGGTTCTCCGCCACAGTATATGCGCATGCGCTCTTTGTAATATTCGCAGCTCAGGGAAAACTGCAGCATCATGAGAAGATTGTCAAAGAAGAAAGCAAACATTTTTGCATCCAGATCCTCTCTCACCAGCCCCTTGGACCTTGCGTTTTCAATGAGATTTGTGTAAACCGTGGCAGATACCGTCTCGATCTCTTCAGCCAGCATGGAAGCAAATTTCCTGCAGCCTCCGGCTGTGATCTCGTGATACATAACGTAATATTCCGTGTGATTTCTCGCATGCTCTATAAGACGTCTGACGGCGATCTCCATGTTCCCTATGAGATCCCTGCCGTCTCCCGTAACTTCTTTCATTACGGAATCTAAAAGTTTAAGTGAATATCTTATGCAGGAAATAAAAAAGTCATCCTTATCCGCGAAGTACTTGTACAGTACTCCCACGCTAAGGCCTGACTTTTTTGCAATGTCCGCGATGCTGGCTTTGTCAAAGCCCTTGTATGCAAATTCCTTGATGCCTGTTTCCAACAGGTTGTTCAAAGTTTCTTCGTCAAGTTTTTTATACATTTATCTTACCCGATCAATGCGGATCCGCCCGAAATCGGGGGGAATCTTGTTGGTGGTTATCTTTGTGGTTATCTTTGTGGTTATCTTTGTGGTTTTCTTGTGGTTTTCTTGTGGTTTTCTTTGCGGTTTTTCTTTGGGGTTTTCTTTGTGGTTTTCTTTGTGGTTTTCTTTGTGGTTTTCTTTGTTGTTTTCTTTGTTGTTTTTCTTTATGGTTTTTCTCGTGAATCTATGTTCACGTCTTTAGGTAATTGTAGCATTGATTCTGTCAATTATCAAGCTTTTTCTGTATTTTCAGCCTGTTTAGTTTTTAACAAGAAGCCGAAAACCCTGAAACTTTACCTAAGAAGAGCATGATGTGTCTTTTTAGGTAAAGATCTGCGGATTTTTACCCCTTTCCAAGAACGGATCTTCCGGACTTTTTTACCTAAAACAAGCAAATGCGGCGGTTTTAGGTAAAAATTCCCGTCTTTTAACCTCTCAGCCAAGGGATTTTCTTCGAAAATCTTTACCTAAAACAAGCAAATGCGGCGATTTTAGGTAAAAATTCCCATCTTTTAACCTTTAGGCCAAGGGATTTTCCTCGAAAATCTTTACCTAAAACAAGCAAATGCGGCGATTTTAGGTAAAAAAAATATGGATCCACGATCCATATTGGGATCCACGATCCATATTGCTTTTTATTTCAGCTTCTGGATCCCCGCCCCAAGGAGCTCCGCTTCCTCTTCCGAGTGGGTCGCCATGAGCACCGGAACCTTTACCTCTTTTATCAGCAGTGCCATACGCTTTACAAGTTCCGCATCCATGCCCTTGAAGGGTTCGTCAAGGATCAGCATATCTCCGGCGAAGGCCAGAGTGCGTGCGAGAGCCACGCGACGCTTCATGCCTCCCGAAAGTTCTGTGGGCATCTTGTTCCAATGCTCTTCAAGTTCAACCTTTTTAAGAAGTTCCATGGCTTTGGCCCTGTCATTACAGACCACGTCCACGTTTTCAAGAGCGTTCATCCATGGGAACAGCCTGTCTTCCTGAAACATGAAGGAAGGCTTTAAGGGAGCTCCCACGATCTCACCGGAGTCGGGTTCTATCAGTCCCGCAACCGTATTCAGAAGAGTTGTCTTTCCGCATCCGCTCTCTCCCATGAGACAGGTGATGCCATCCCCGGTTTCAAAGGAAAGGTTTTCAAGGATCTTTTTTCCGTCATAGGAGACTGTAAGATCGACTGCTTTCATCACTTCTCTCCTTTCTTCACTTCGTACTCGGGGAGTTTCAGGTTCTTTTTGTTCTTTTTAACAAGAATTCCAAGAAGCTTTTCAAGGCAAAAGCTGAAGATGATCACCACAAGCGTCCATGCAAAGAGGTCGGGAGTTTCAAGATAGAGTTTGGAATAGTAGATCTCACGGCCTATGGAGTTGGAGGGCAGGCAAAGGACCTCGGCGGCTATGCCCACTTTCCAGGCAAGGCCCACAGATGTGACAGCTGCGGAGACAAAGTAGGGCATGACAGAGGGGATGTAGACAGTTTTTACAGTCTTAACCCTTCCGAAATGAAAGATCCTCGCCACTTCCAAAAGTTTCCTGTCTGTCTCGGCAAGGCCCTCCCGAAGATTCATGAAGATCACGGGAGCCACCAGGAGGGAAGCGATCATCACAGGGACATAGGTGTAGCTGAGCCACAGCATCACAAGTATGATGAAAGAAGTCACGGGAGTTGAGCGGAGGATGCGAATAAAAGGTGTGATGACAGCATCCGCCGGGTCAAAGACCGTTGCAAGAACAGCCAAAACCGTACCCATGACACAGCCTATGGCGAAGCCCGAAAAGACTCTTAGAAAAGACACTCCCGTCTTCAGCCAGAAAGCTTTTTCCGTCACCAGAGTTCCTAACCTTTTAACAACAACAAGGGGCCCCGGTATAAGGAGCTCCTTGTTTATATGTGCGGCCGCGACAAACCATATGCCCGTCCAGAAGGCCAGGGCAATAACAACACGCAGGACCCGATATATTTTACTTTGCTTGAAGTTTGTTTTCTTCATGGAAAATTATTTTTCGTAATAGAAATCATCCCCGGGCATTGCACCTCCGATAGCCTTGGGTGAAGCCTCGAAAAGAACCTTGTAGTAGCCCTCGATGGCAGGCTTTATGTCCTTGCCTGTGATGCATACGATACCGCACTTGGGGATAGCCTGTTTTGCAATGGCAGCAGCGCCGACGATCTCGTACTTTGCAACAAGTTCCGCAGAAGCATCAAGGTCCGAAAGCACATGCTCAATGGACTTGGAATATCTTTCAAGGAAAAGCTTGATGTCATCGGGATGCTCATCGATAAAGGACTTTCTTGCAACAAGGCTGCCCATGGTGAGTCTCGAATCATCATCTGCTACTTTATCATATTCAGCGGTAACGTCAAGTGCTTCGCGCACATTCTTGTTCTTTGCGAGAACAGTGGTGGCTGCGGGAACGGGAAGCATGCAAACGTCTGCCTTTCCGGAAACCATGGTGGTGACAACGTCGCTTGACTCCTTAAACTCAACAGTAACATCCTGACCCGGCTCAAGACCGTTCTTTCTAAGGATGAAATTCAGGACATATTCGGGATTGGAGCCCTGACCTGTGGTAACGATGGTCTTGCCCTTGAGGTCAGCAACAGACTTTATGGAATCGCCGTTTTCAAGGATGTAGAGAACGCCAAGGCAATTAAGAGCAATGATCCGTACATCACCCGATGTCTTATTGTAGAGGGTAGCAGCCACGTTTGTGGGAAGAGCGCCTATGTCCAGGTCTCCGTTTGTAAGTTTTGCAACAATATCCTGAACATCGGGAGTAAGGGTGAAGCTGTACTTCTCATACTCGCCGCTTTCGGACTTGTCCATGATCTCCACGGCACCTATGCCCGTGGGTCCTTTAAGAACGCCTACTCGAACTTCCGCTTCTTCCTTCTTTCCGCATCCTGCAAGGGATGCAACAGTCAGCGCTCCTGCAACGGCAAGAGCAACGATCTTTTTGAATCTCATCATATCATTTCTCCTTTATAAAAAAATAATGGCTGTGTCGGGAAAGACACAGCCACGAAATTAAAACCGCAAAGCGGCTCATAAGTTTGTTTTGACCGTTCTTTCACCTCAATAAAATTTCGGCGTCAGAAAACTTGAAGTAATAATAGCACCATGTTAAAGAAATGTCAAGTTAGGGAAAATTTGTGCAACTTGTACATTTTTACCCCCTTATTTTCTACATCCCCGATATTGAAATAGCGCTTTTCGGTCTGTATAATCTATACCTGTGACACGAAAGTGTTCACAACAAACAGAGTACTCACGACGAGGTGGCATACTCCCGATTTGAGATATCAAAAAGGGAGGTGATGTGTATGACCGATTTCGAAATCTTTTCGATCATCTTAGAGATCATCAATTTATTGGTGACTTCGGGATTGTTTCTGGTCACATTGCTTTCTTATTCCGGTAAGGAAAACAGAAAGAGATAAAAAAATGCCTCTCTCGTCTACAGCGGGAGAGGCGGGTTTGTAAAAACCTGTTTTCATCTCGCGAGTATCCACTTTGGAGCGGGTACTCTCTTGTTTAGAATATAACACGACTAAAAGGCTTTTACAAGCATTTTTTTAGTTCGTCTCTTCTTTTATCTCCTCTTCCGCCTATTTCTCTTCTTCAGCCTTCTTCCTTTCCTCTTCTCCCTTCCGTCTCGCTTCCACAATGGCGCGTCCCTCGACCAGCACACGTTTGGTGATCTCTTTTATGCATGTAAAATAAAGGGAGTGTTTGGGTTTATCGACCTGGTCACAGATCAGTACGTCCACAGTCTGCTCCATACAGGCTCTGGCAAATTCCGGACAATAAGGGATGAAAGCTGTACGTGAAGTCGGCACATGATAGCGACTGAGCAACTCCAATAAAAAGGTGTCATCCTGTGGGGATTTGTTGATGATGAAAAAACTTTTATTCAGATAGTAAGAATAAAGATAAAAGAACAATCTGATGGCTTCCGGCGTTCCGGGCAAAAACACCAGCACCAGATCTGCTTCTCCCAGCATTCTGAAAGAATAGGGGCTGTTTTTCCCTGAAGAGTCCAGGAAAAACACTTCTCCGCTGCCCCCGTGAAACGAGCTCTCCTCGGGGAAGTCAACATTCCGCAGCAGTTTTGGTTTCTCTTTACGGACCAGCGCTCCAAAATTCCCTGTCGGAGTCGCGGGTGCGTCTCCCCTGAAGTATCTCATATGAGTCTTGAAATTAGCCTCATATCTGCTTAGGCACCCAACATAGTCCGGATAATCCGGTCCCGAATAGAAATCTTCTTTCCGCGATATGGGAACCAGGTGCCTCAGTTCCCATATGTAACTCTCCAACGGTCTTGCCCCAAAGTGATCCGCCCTCACATCAACCCTTAACCCATAATAGGCTGATGCCATTTCACTCATGGCCAAGACATGACCGGTAACCCCACACGACTTTCTAAAGGGGCTCCATCCGGCGATCTTGATCCTCTCTGCCATAATATAAACCCTCATTAAATTAGTTGTATAACTTGGAAAAACTGTTGAAAAACTATAGAAAAACCACGTCGGAAGAGGTTCCGACGCGGCTATTATGGCATAAATATTCAAAAAAATCAATGGAAAACGGAAAAAAATGTAAAAATCGTAAAAATGTAATTTTTCAAAGTAAATGCAACACCTCTGTTGCAATAAACTTCATTTGTCCCCATAGTGTGTTCTGCATTGAGCGATTTCTAACCCTCCGCTTTCGATTTTAAAAACAATACGGTTCTTCTCATCAATGCGAACACTCCAGTAACCTGCAAGTCTCCCTTTAAGAGCTTCCGGTTTACCCTTACATTTGTAACCGTTTCGGTCAATGTCTTTTATAAGATCGTTGATCTTTTTAAGAGTCTTCTTATCTTGTGTCTGCCAGTAAAGGTAATCTTCCCAGGCTATATCGGACCAAATTTTGTTCATCAATCCACCTCAACCGGTTCATGCTTTTTCCCTTTTCCGGTATTGAGCTGTTTTATCGATTTCTCAAGAATCGCCATATTTTCAGGATTGTAAAAGGGATCTGCAGATACTTCAAAGGGAATTCTCATCTCGTTACCCAGTTTAACAAGATAAATATTTATTGCAGATGACATGGTTAATCCAAGGGCTTCACAAGCCATCTCTGCTCGTCTTTTAACGCCATCATCAATTCTCATGCTTAGTTGCGCCATAGTGATACCTCCTTTTTTAATCGGTATGGTTTACACCTTGATTGTATTTCGTTTTATATTCAATGTCAATACATTTATCACAAAAATATGATGGGTGAAAAATGCATGTTTCAAATGCAACACCACCGTTGCATTTACCTTGACAATCTACCAAAAATCGTAAAAATATACATCTCACCCGAAGCAGGCCCGGATCACTTCGATCACTCTGTCCTGCTGTTCTTCGGTCATCTTTATGTCGCTGGGGAGACAGAGACCGCGTGAAAAAATATCCATTCCCACATCAGAAACTCCGCCCTCGATGTAGGCATTTGTCCTCGCTCTGCCGTTTCCGCCCTTTGTGACAAAGGCATTCATACGGTAGTAGGGCTGAGCATGCATAGGCTTCCATATGGGACGACCTTCGGCATTGACAGACGCCATGGCTTCAAGGATCTCCGTGGGACAGCTCTTGCCGTGTTCCCCCATGAACAGAGCCTGTCCGTCATCCCTTGTCTGCCTGCACAGAGCGTCTCTGTCAATGATCAGGCAGCTGAGCCAATAGTTGGGAACCGCAACCTTTTCGTCAATGGGGTTCATCTTTACGGGCAGCCCCTTTAAGCCTTCTTTGTAGCGTTCGTATATGCGCTTTTTAAGAGTGATGTGCTCGTCAAGATGCAAAAGCTGGCCTCTCACGACTCCCGCGATCACGTTGGACATACGATAGTTGTAGCCCAGTTCCTCATGCTGGTACCAAGGGGCAGCCTCTCTGCTCTGAGTGGACCATTTGCGCACCTTCTTGGCAGCCTCCTCATCGTCCGTAAGGAGCATGCCTCCCGAACTGCCTGTGACGATCTTGTTTCCGTTGAAACTGATGCAGTTGTATTTTCCGAAAGATCCCGTCTGCCTGCCCTTGTAGGTGGCACCCAGGGATTCCGCGGCATCTTCTATGATGATGGCTCCGTGGCGGTCGCAAACAGCCGTGAGTTCGTCGATCTTGGAGGGTGTTCCGTAGAGATGGGCCATTACAACGATCTTCACTTCGGGATAGATCTCAAAAGCCTTTTCCAGTGCCACAGGGTCCATGTCCCAGGTTTCTTCGTCGGTGTCTATGAACACGGGGATGCCGCCCTCGTAGACAATGGGGTTCACCGTTGCGGAAAAGGTCATATCACTGGTGAACACGCGCTTTCCCTGCAGAGCGCCCTGTCCCTGCGCGGGCATGCCGTACAGTTTTTCACCCGCCAGTTTCATGGCCAGATGCAGGGCGGAAGTCCCACTGGCAAGAGCCACGGCATATTTCGTGCCTATGAGCCCGGTGACAGCCTTTTCGATCTCGTTGATGTTCTCCCCGACGGTAGACATCCAGTTGGTCTCATAGGCATGTTTTACATATTCCAATTCTTCCCCGTGCATGGTGGGGGAAGCGAGCCATACTTTATCTTTAAATGCTTCAAATTTACGGTTTGAGCCGCTGAACATGTTAACCTGCCACTCAAAATGTGTTTAAATATGCTCAAACACATCGAGAAATTGAAGTCCTTGCGGATACTTCTTACTGCTTCAACGTGTATGCTTTGGCGATTACAAGTAATACGCTACTCGCAGGTTTTTGTACACTCCACAGT